>CACZZU010000050.1 GCA_902785765.1 uncultured Ruminococcus sp. | reverse complement strand
GAACCGTCCCTACTGTTGTTATAACAAAAAAGCTACGCTTTTGGCAGCCTTAACCCACCGTCTAAAGCCGACGGGATTGCGGCTGCCATTTTTTCAAGCGGATGCCCTGAACAGTCAAACTTGCCTCCACACCCATGATTTCCCGTTATCACGGTCACCACCTGCTCAACAGCACGCCCAATCATAGGCAACATCGGAAAAGTCGTGGTTTTTCAAGTCTTCTTCGGCGATAAAAAACTGACAGTTGCCGCTGTCACCGAACATGAGTCCTGCTTCGTCATCACAGTCCAACTGCAGCAGCAGGATGCTTTTCTCCCCCGACTCAAACACCTCGACCGGGTTCTGGATAAAGTCGGGATAGCCGCCCATGCGGGATTCCGCCGTATACAACAGGGAATACAGTTCGTCCCTATCCTCGGCATCTACCCCCTTCAATAGCCGGTCAAACGCTTCATTGGTGGAGGACAGCGGCATTTCATCCGCCTCAAAGGTAATGCGGCACTCCCGCTCATAGGGCAGTATGTCTTCGTCCATCTGCGATGCATACGGATGTGCTGTCAGCAGGCGGCTTTCGTCTGTGGTGTAGTCCTCCAGATAGATGACCCGACACGGCTCGTCATAGCCGTAGTAGTCGTTATTCTCAATGTAGAACTGGAGCAGTCCCGTGGTCGGGAAGGACGGCAGCGGCGGCATTTCCGACAGGTTGATCTGTGCCAGAAACATCATCGGCTCGCCGGCAACACCCCGCGGATAGTCCGATTCACTTGTCAGATACGGACAGCCGCCCAGCTTGCTTTCCCACGGTTTTGTGGAAGCCGCTGTATAATGCAGCACATTCGTTGGTCGGAGGGTTGCCGTGATAGCTTCCCTCAAATGTTCCAATTTTTCCGGCAGTTCCAACATAGTCGGCACCTCTTTTCGCAAAAAGATATTGTGCAGAGCAGGATAAGCTGCTCTGCACACAGTTGGTTGTTTATTTCTTGATCTCCAGAACAGCACCCCTGTTGCCTGATGTCACCAAGGAAGCATATCTTGCCAGATAGCCGGTCGTGATCTTCGGTTCTCTGGGCTGCCATTTGGCTCTGCGAGCGGCAAGTTCTTCGTCACTCAAACGCACATTGATGGTGTTGGCGTTGATGTCGATCTCGATGATGTCGCCATCTTCGATCAGGGCAATCGGACCGCCAACCGCCGCTTCGGGGCTGACATGACCGATGGAAGCCCCTCTCGTGGCACCGGAGAAACGTCCATCTGTAACGAGAGCAACGGTGCTGCCCTGTCCTCTGCCCATGATGGCCGAGGTCGGGTTGAGCATTTCACGCATACCAGGACCGCCTTTGGGACCTTCGTAACGGATAACGACCACATCACCATCATTGATTTTGCCGCCATTGATAGCTGCCATGGCTTCTTCCTCACTGTCAAATACCTTGGCAGGACCCTCATGCTTGAGCATTTCGGGAGCGACTGCCGAACGTTTGACCACACAGGAATCGGGAGCCAGATTGCCCCGCAGCACCGCAATACCGCCGGTTGTGCTGTACGGGTTGTCCACCGGACGGATGATCTCCGGATCCTTGTTGACGCAGCCGGCAATGTTTTCGGCAATTGTCTTGCCGGTGCAGGTGATCAAGTCGGTTTTGAGCAGACCGAGTTTGTTGATCTCGTTCATCACGGCATAGATGCCGCCGGCTTCATTCAGGTCTTCCATATAGGTTCTGCCGGCCGGTGCCAAATGGCACAGGTTCGGTGTATGTGAACTGATTTCGTTAGCGATATCCAGATTGAGGTCGATACCACATTNNNATTGCCGGCAGGTGCAGCATACTGTTGGTGCTGCATCCCAATGCCATATCCATGGTCAGGGCATTGCGGAAGGCATCTTCTGTCATAATGTCACGGGGACGGATATTCTTCTCCAACAGCTCCATCACTTTCATGCCGGCGTGTTTTGCCAGACGAATACGCTCGGAATAAACGGCCGGAATCGTGCCGTTGCCCTTGAGTGCCATACCGAGTACTTCGGTCAGGCAGTTCATGGAGTTAGCAGTGTACATACCGGAACAGGAACCGCAGGTCGGACAGACCTTGTTTTCGTACTCATCCAGTTCTTCGGCTGTGATCTTTCCGGACTGATAAGCTCCGGTCGCCTCAAACATACTGGAAAGGCTGGTTTTGCAGCCCTGCACACGACCGGCCAGCATCGGACCGCCGCTGACAAAGATGGTCGGGATATTCAGACGTGCTGCCGCCATCAGCAGACCAGGGACGTTCTTATCACAGTTCGGGATCATCACCAAGGCATCAAAAGCGTGTGCCAATGCCATCGCTTCGGTGGAATCTGCAATCAAGTCACGGGTGACCAGAGAATACTTCATGCCCACATGACCCATCGCAATACCGTCACAAACAGCAATAGCCGGAAATACGACAGGATTGCCTCCAGCCATCGCAACACCTGTCTTGACAGCGTTCACGATCTTGTCAATGTTCATGTGACCGGGCACAATCTCGTTATAGGAACTGACAATGCCGACCATCGGCTTGGAAATTTCCTCATCTGTCATACCGAGTGCCCGCAGCAAAGAACGCTGGGGAGCACATTTCGCCCCATTATGGATCGCATCACTATTCATTGTGCATTACCTTCCTTATCTTCATCAAACTCACGCCGTTCCCTCATCCATACAAACAGTTCTCATCCTGACGAAGTACGACTTCATACCCCTCTATTATAAGTTCTTCCCGAAACAATGTCAATGCTTTCTTTTCGCAAAAACATCACGGTTTCCCACTAAAAAACAGGGGACTTTCATGCGAAAGCCCCCGATATTTTGTTAGCTGTTAATGGTTTCCGTGAGCAGAAACAGTCTCCCCTCGCCACAATTTCAGCCCTCTCCATATTCCGACAGGGGGTCATAGCGTACATTGTTGTAGCGTGTCTCGAAATGCAGATGAGCACCAGTGGAGTAACCGGTCGAACCGACATAACCAATCAACTGACCGGCTTTTACAGATTGTCCGGGTGTGACCGTCACACCGGACAGATGACCATAGATAGAGATCTTGCCGTTACCATGGTCGATCATCACATAGTTGCCGTAACCGCCGCCGCAGCCGCAGCTGCTGTCCTTGCCGTAGTCATGGTTACAGTATTCCCAAGTGGAGAACACCACGCCATCGTAACACGCCACCACTTTTGCTCCATAAATGCCAGCTTCGGCAATATCCAGTGCTCCATGGTTATTGACACCACGCCACTCATCAAACGTGGATGTCAGATAGGTAAAACCGGGGCATGGCCAGACATATTTGCCATCCGAGGACGGTGTGACGATGACCGTCTCTTCTTTCTCGGCCAGTTCAGCCGCCTTGCGTTCCTGTTCTTCCTGATAGGCTTCCCATGCCTTTTCCAACTGTTCCTGACGGGCCGTGTTGTTTGCCTGTTCGTTCTGGAGACGCTGTTGGTTCGTCATCAGCTGCTCAACAAGCTGTGTATTTTCCGTCAGCAATTTATCGATGGCGGTTTTGTCCTTCTCCAGCTGGTCTTTTTCCTTCTCTGCTGTCACCTTGGTATCCTGCAGGGCTTTTTTGTCATCAGCGATCACAGCGGCCTGTGCTTCGATCGTGTCAATCAGGTTAGCGTCATACGATGCCATGCTTTGCATCATCTCCGCTTTGTCAAGGAAGTCGGCAAAGTTCTTGGCTCCGAGAATGATCTCCAATGAAGAGGTATCTCCCGCTGTATGAATGGCACGCAAACGTACCCTCAACAGATTCAGCACTTCTTCGATATCGGCTTGTTTCGCCGCCAACTGCCGCTGCTTTTCAGCGATTTCTTCGTTAAGCGTGCGAATACGCTCGTTCGCATCAGCAACCCGCTCACGCAGTCCGCTGATCTGCTGCTGCAGTTCCGCTACCGTTTGACGTTTAGCTTCCAGTTCCTCTTCTGTCAGGTGAAGTTCTTCCAACAGGGCACGTTTTTCTTCTTCCAATGCACGCTGCTGACGTTCGTACTCATCTTCGTCCATTTCTTCCACGGAAGAGCCATTTTCCTCAAAAGATGTCTCTTCGTCCGTGTTCGTGTCGTCTTCCCCATAGTAGGTGTCATGATATGTGTCGTCGTCCGTATAGTAGGCGGTATCCTCATAGGTACCGTAGTCATAACCGTCCTCATCCGCTCCTACCGAAACGGATATTGTCAGGAGTAATGCCGCCGTCAGACAAAAAGCCAACAAGCGGCTGATTTTATGTACCAAGAATAGCCCCTCCCTCTTTGTTCAAATAGCGTGTCACGGAAACGGCTCCGCCCAATAGTCCGATCAGCAGACCGATACCTGACAGAGACAGCAGCACCGGCAGCCACACCTCATACAGCGGCAGCGTGGCAGTGCGTATCATCCCGATCACATTTGAGGCAGCCTGCCGTATCGGTTCGTACAGAATAATCAGTACCACGGAGGACAGCAGCCCCGCCAACAGACCGATAACCATAGCTTCAACCATGAAGGGAATCCTCACAAAAGCGTTAGTCGCACCGACCGATTTCATAATGCTGATCTCAAATCGACGGGCATACATCGTCATTTTGATGGTGTTGGCGATGATAAACAGCGTCACCACTCCCAGTATCAGCACCACCCATAGTCCGGCTGTAGTCACAAATTGATCGAGTCTGGTAAGCTTTTCGGCAATATCACTGCGGTCGCTGACCTTGTCAACTCCCTCCAGTGTCTTGATCTGTGTGACGGTCGTTTCGTACTGTGACAAGTCTTGCAGACGAATTTTGTACTCGTTGCCGAAAGGATTGCCCTCCCCTTCCATGGCGGCATAAATGTTGTCGCCAAGTGTTTTCTGATAGGATGCCAACACCTCTTTGCGGGAACGGAAACGACAGGTTTCTATGTTGGGAATGGCCGACAGTTTCGCACCCAATGCAAGGGAGTCCGTGTCGTTGCAGTCCGGTCGGAGATAGACGGTGATCTCGTTATCATCCCCGATACCGGCGATGAGTGCCTGCACATTCACAGACACCAACGCTGCTGTTCCGGTAATCAGCAGGCAGGAGAGCAGTACTACTACCGAAGCCAGAGACATCATACGGTTCGCCCAGATATTCCGAAACCCTTCCTTCAGCAGGTAGGGAATGCCTGACAGTTTCATACCAATCCCTCCTTCGGCTCGGTGAAAGATGCCGCTTTTTTCGTGATAGGATACCGCAGCGGTTCGGTGGTATCGGAGGTGATCTGTCCGCCCTCAATGCCGATGACACGACCGCCAAACTGTTTGACCAATTCATGTTCATGGGTCACCACGATCACCGTTGTACCCTTTTGACAGATGCCGCACAACATTTTCATCACTTCCAGTGATCGTTCGGGGTCAATGTTGCCGGTGGGTTCATCTGCAATCAGCAGGGACGGCTTATTGATGATGGCTCTTGCCAGACTGACCCTCTGCTGTTCACCACCTGACAATTCATGCGGCTTGCGTTTGCCTTTATCCGCCAGCCCCACCATCCGCAGAGCCATCGGTACCCGACGTTGAATGGTTTTCTCCGAATAACCGATCACCCGCATGGCAAAGGCTACATTGTCATAGACTGTCATCTTGTCGATGAGCCGAAAGTCCTGAAAAACGATGCCCATTGTTCGCCGCAGATACGGTACCCTCCGGCGTGGCATCGTCACCAAGTTATGCCCATTCACAAGAACAGTCCCGCTGTCAGCCTGCTCTTCTCGGATCAACAGCTTCAGCAGTGTACTTTTTCCCGCTCCGGAAGGTCCCACGATGAAGACAAATTCGCCATCGGCAATATCCAGTGACAAGTCTTTGACGGCCTGCGTTCCATTGGGATAGACCTTGGAGACGTTCTCTAAATGTATCAAACGGATTTCCCCTTTCCTCGCAGCAGTTCACCTGCTTCCTGTCAGGTCTCCGCTGCTGCCGCCCTTTGGCGACTGCTTTGTGTTCCTTTCGCTTCACAGCCGCTCCTATTGTACTCCATCTTCCCCTCTATCGTCAAGTCTTCTGCCATGTTCTGCCACGGAAATTTCTCGTGAAACACAGAGGATCCTCCTGATAAGATGGCTCAAATGGCACCACCTTCGGCCGTTTCTACCGAAAGTCTGTCAGGTGTTTTGTCGAAAAAAGCCCCCTTCTCTATGGTAGAGAAGGAAGCAAAGAGAGCAGGGAAAAGAGAAAAATCACCCCCTATCGCAGGAGATGCCAAAGGGTGACAGCATTGGAACGGGACATGAGTTGTTCGATGTCGATGCCGGCGGGACAGATATTTTGACAAGCCAAAGACTTGCCGCAGCCATCGACAATCGCTTTGCGATACTGTCGTCGAAGCTGTTTGCTTGAAACGCTGTCCAGACCCATCAGCAGGCGGGCAGACGGTACCATGGCGGCCATGCCAAAGAAACGTCCCGTGGGGGAAAAATTCGGGCACACCTCCAAACAACAGCCGCATTGAAGGCAGAGGGACGCTTCATACATGAGTGCGTTGTTCTTATCGTTAACGGACACGCTGCTTTCTGCCCACACCTTCATTTCTTGGAGGTGTGCAAACAAAACCTCTCGGTTTACCATCAGGTCGGCAACCAATGGAAATTTCCGCAGCGGTTCCAGACGAATGACGCCTTTCTTTTGTTCGGACAGGAGAGCTTTACACGCCAATTGAGGTCGTCCATTCACAAGCATCGCACAGGCTCCGCACTTCTTTTGCAAGCAGCTGCACGCCCAAACGATTTTGCTGTCTGTCACACCGTTCACGTCTGTGAGAGTGGGACGTTCATTCAAATCTTGCAGAGCAGACGCCACGGTCGCTCCTGCTTGTTCCGTTTCATAGACATAGCTGCGAAAACAGGAACCTGCTCCCGGAGACGCTTGCCGCCATATTTCCAACAGGTACTTCATCGGTCTTCACCTCTTCGTTCGGGAATATCCTGCAGAGTCACGGTCATCTCATGACCGTCAAAGTGCACGAGCGTGGTTTTACGGTAACGGTCATCGGCGGCAGGGTAATCGGTGCGGGTATGAGCCCCACGGCTTTCCTGTCGATGAAGAGCCGACAACAGCATTGCTTTCCCCAACAGCAGCCGATTCCTTTGCAGCCGGTCTGTTTCATGGTCGATCAATTCTTCAACCTCCGTTACAGCCTGGGAAAGTATCTCTCCGCTGCGGAAGATGCCAAGTGCCCGTGTGAAAATTTTCGCCGCCTGTTGGGAAACGGCAGTCGGTATCATTCGTTCAGCCGTGAGTCCCTCCACCATGTGTTCCTCTTTTGGAGGACATTGACTAGACTCCTCCGCCGCCGTTTGGGCAGCAACTTGTCCGCCATAGATCGCTCCCAGCATGGAATTGCCGCCCAAACGGTTCGCCCCATGGTACTGACAGGCACATTCTCCGGCAGCATACAGGCCGCGAATATTCGTGCGGTGGTATTCATCGACCCACAAACCACCCATATAGTAATGAATACCAGGCGAGACTTCGATCGGCTCTTCAGCAGGATCTTTGCCTAAATAATCCAAGCACTCCTGCCGCAGGTCAGCCAATTTTGCTGCCCATACGGTACGTTCTAAAGCTGTCATATCCAGCCATACCTGACCGCTGCCCGACTGCCGTATCATTTCTATCTCCCGCGAAACAACATCACGGGGCATCAGGTTCCCCAGTTCGGGGTACTTTTCCTCCATAAAGTACCACTTTTGACCGTCCCGCAGCGTAAACAGACGGCCGCCTTCTCCGCGTGCCGCTTCACTGACCAGGCATCGCTTGCCCGGAATGGCAAATGTCGTGGGATGAAACTGGATAAACTCCGGATTCGCCAAGGCAGCACCGTCCACAAAGGCTTGAGCTGTCACATCGCCGGTATTCACCACCGAACCGGTCGTTTGACCGGGAAACAGACTGTTCATGCCGCCGGACGCCAGAATCACGGCTCCGGGCAGAAACCACACCATACCAGTATAGCTGTCTGCCACTTGCACACCGTCACATTGTTGTCCGTTCACTAATAGGTCATACAGACGATGATGCGAATAGCGGCGAACAAGTCCGGAGGCCTCGTATTTTCGCACGGCATCAATGAGAGCCGTCATCAGGATCTTGCCGGTACTGCTCTGGGCATAGGCGGTACGGCGTTTCTTTTGACCGCCAAAATACCGCAAAACGGGCTGTCCGTCTTTCATCTGGAGGGCTGCCCCCAGCGAACACAGTTTTTGAACAATCAGCGGAGCATGACGACACAATCCTTCAACGGCATGGGGATCGGCCAGAAAGGCACCGCCTTTCATAGTGTCATGGAAATGTTCCATGGGGTCGTCCTGTTCCCCCATCGTATCCAAAGCAGCATTGATGCCGCCTTCTGCCATCACGGACTGTGCCCGTTCCGAAGGCATCGGAGCGACTAAACGGCATGGTATGCCTTGTTCGGCCAATGTCATCGCAGCAGACAGTCCCGCCAGACCGGCACCGATAATATTGACCGCCGCAGACGAATGCGGGGGTGTCGGTTGATTCGGGAACTCACGCTGTTTTCGTGGTTTCATGTCGTTCACCTCCGCTGTGCGGTTGAGCCAAGAGCTTTGAGCTGTTCCCGCAGGGCAGCCGCACTCTCTTCAAAAGCCTGCTGTTCCTGATGGTTCCAGAGGACCGGCGGACAAGATACGATACCTTTCCGACCAATCACCGAAGGCAGTGACAATGCGGGTATGGCATCGCTGAACTGTTCCGCCAACGGGCGGCTGACCGATAAGGTGATCTGTTCGTCATGAAGCACCGCACGAGCTATCCGACAGGCACAGGCTGCGATACCGAAGTGCGTCCTGCCTTTCGCCTGAATGATGGCGGCACCCATCTTTTTTGTTTCTTGTGCGATCCTCTGACGGGCAGCAGCATCCCACACTATACCATGAGCGGCACAATAATCGGCGGGTGCCTGCCCCTCAATACGCACCCCACTCCACAACGGTATCTGGGCATCACCATGTTCCCCAATGACACACGCCTGAATGGTTCGAGCACAGGCAGCCTGCCGCTGCGGATCCTGACGATAGACCATGCGGGCAATACACCGCACCAAACGGGAGGAATCCAACACACAACCTGACCCAAACACACTGCCAAACGGTTGACCACGCCAACGATTGACCGCCGCTGTCAGCAGGTCGACCGGATTGGTAATCATCAGAATCGGACAACCATTATCATAGGGTGATAAGGAAGTCAGCACCTGCTGTATAATCTGCCAGTTGCCGTCGGCCAGATCACGGCGGCTTTCGCCCGCTTTTCTGCCCCGTCCAGCGGTGACAATCAACAGATCACTGTCAGCACAATCACTGTAATCTCCCTCATAGATGACTGCGTTGCCCATGCCTTCAAGACCATGAGCAATATCATCGACTTCTGCTTTGGCTTTGGTGCGGTCGAGGTCGATCAGAACGATCGTTTCGGCTGTTTGGTCGAGCACCAGCGAATAGGCGATAGAAGCTCCAACAAATCCGGCTCCGATGAGAGCGATTTTTTTCGTTTGGTTCACCACAAGTCCCTCCTGTTCTCTCTTGTTATTGTGCCGTCAAGACACCTTTGTCCATGTTATACAGCCGGTCGGCATACGCCAACACATCTTTGTCATGAGTAACAATCAGCACCGATGCTCCCTGTTCGGCACGGCGTTTCAAAAGCGTCATGACCGAAACGGTCGTTTCTTCGTCCAGATCGCCGGTCGGTTCGTCTGCGATGATGATGGACGGATCATTGACGAGTGCCCGCACCACGGACATTCTCCGCAGTTCTCCGCCCGACAGTTCGTTAGAGTACACGTCTGACAACATACCAATGCCGACCTCTTCCAACAACTGCAACGCCTGTTCCCGCTTATCCTGTTCCTTGCCGTACATAGCAACCGGCAGCAGGACGTTTTCCAGTACGGTCAGAGAGGGAAGACCCGTCTCTCCCTGCGGGATGATACCAAACTGCTCACTCCGCAGACGAGAACGTTCTCTGTCATGCAAAGCATACAGGTCATTGTCATCTAACCATACCCTTCCCTCCGAAGGCTTCAGCAAACCGGACAGTAAATGGAGCAGCGTCGTTTTGCCGCTGCCCGATCGTCCGGTGATAACCGAAAGACTGCCCTCTTGCAGCGTGAAGTCCACCGGCTTGACCGCATAAAAATAGTTGGTGTCCCGACCATTGCGGAAAAAAGTCCTTCCCGCCTGTTCTGTTCTGATCTTCATTCAGGCATCCTCCCTTAACAGCAATCCGGTTTCATTCTTGGTAATACGTTCAGCCGCCGTGACGGCTGTCAACAGTCCCACCAACAAAGGAACCATCACTGCCCCGATGGACAAAAGCACAAGCAGTCCGCTGTTGGGCGACAAAAAGGGCAGCGACAGTGTTTCCCGGATACCTTCTGCCACAGGGGTCATCAGCAGCAGAGACAGCAGCCATCCCGTCACAGCACCGGCGGCACTGACAAGAGCCGCCTCCGTACCCATGGATAACAACAGTACCCTGCGAGACGCACCGACCACCCGCAGCACGGCAAACTCCTTTTTCCGCTCGTGCGACAGCAAGACAAACACGGCGATCAGGATACCGCCTGCGACCACCCAGATACCGACGGTAAGCCAACCGATCAGAGCGGATACTCCCTGAAATCCATCGGCTACCGAAGCGATCATACTGCGGGACGGCGTGGCCTTGACCTTCGATACATGAAGATTGATGTCATCGGCTACCGCTTGGGCATCATAACCGTTCCGCAGCTTCAGCAATACGCAGGAAGCAGCCCGTTCGATGTCGATTCCCTTGAGAGAGTCTCGTTCGAGCGTATCTGCGGCGGACAGTGCCATCTGTTTGATAGTGGTGCGGTCAGTAAACACGGCATTATCCAGACCTGTTCCAGTACTGTCCAATTGTCCTGCGACCCGATAGCTTTCGCCGTAAAAACGCAGTCGTCCATCCGCCGGATACGCAATATTGGCACCGATCACGACCTCACCATGCGATAAAGAGGTCACCGCCGTCCCGCTCATCCACGGCAGGATGGTGAAATCCGTGGTCGGGTCGAAGCCGATGATCTGCACGTCCTCCGGCACATTCACGCCGCGCTCCGCCAGGTACGAGCGCACCCGCACGGCCAGCCCGTCCGAGGAGCAGAACACGCCGTCAAAGTCCGCGCGCCCGCCGGCGGTGTGGGCGTCCAGATAGCGGTAAAAGCCCGCCTCGGTCTCGCTCTCCCGCAGCACCACGGACGCGCAGTCCACGCCGTGCGCGGCGCACCCGTCCAGAAAGCCGGAGCCGCGCCGGTGCGGCTCGCCGGAGACGTCCGCGCCGATGTGGAGCAGCAGCGGACGCCTGCACCCCAGCGAAAGCAGCGTTTCCGCCGCCAGCCGTCCCCCGCCGTAGTTGTCCGAGGAGACGCAGGGCAGTCCCGGCGCGAAACGCCGGTCGATGGCGACCACGGGCAGCGACGGATCCACGTCAATGTCCGGGCTGTACGTCAGCGCGATCACGCCGTCCGCCTTGTTCTGCCGGACGAGGATGAAGCTCTCCCGCTCCACGGCGGCGTCGAAATTGGTAATCATCAGGATGCAGCGGTAGCCCCGCTCCTTCAGGCACGCCGCCACCTCGTCCGCCAGCGACGCGAAAAACGGGTGCCGCAGGGAGGGCAACACCAGCGCCACGCAGTACGTCCGGTTGGTTTTCAGCCCCCGCGCGTAGCTGTTGACCGTGTAGCCCAGCGCCTTTGCCGCGCTCTCCACGCGCTCGCGGTAGTCCTCCCCCACGCTGATGCCGTTGATGACCTTGGAGACCGTGCCCAGCGAGACGCCCGCCAGCTTGGCCACGTCCTTCATCGTCGGCGCCGAATTGTTCCGTTTCACCATGTCGATCCTGTCCTTTCGGGAGCTTTGAAAACCATACAGTCGAATTATAGCAACAGGTTTTTCAAAAAGAAAGCACTTTTATATAACGTTTCAACGTTTGAGGCTTATCACCAAAAAGCGTCGCAAAAAACTGTCTGTTTTGTCCAAACTTTTCCGCGCGGCGGCTTTTCCGTCTGTTCAACTGTTGACAGTGTTCCACGGGTATGGTAGAAATATAAAGTCTTTGTATAACGTTTCACTGATGGGGCTCCCGATTCTCTCCGCGGCGGGCGCGACCGGCGGCGAGACGTCCCGTACAAGACAGATTATATTGTAAGGAAGGAAGCACAACAAACATGAAAAAAGCACTTGCACTGATCCTTGCTCTC
>CACZZU010000049.1 GCA_902785765.1 uncultured Ruminococcus sp. | reverse complement strand
GCCCGGCAGCGTGATCGAGGAGGGTGCGGTCGTGCAGTATGCGATCGTCTCCGAGAATACCGTCATTGGCAAGAATGCTCATGTCGGTGCCCGTCCGGAGGATATTGTCGATAAAGACCAGTGGGGTATCGCTGTGATCGGTGACAACCTGACCATTGGTGCCGGTGCCAAGGTCGCACCGAAGGAAATGATTGCAAAAGATGTAGAGGGGGTTGAATAATTATGCGTGGCAACAATGTAATGGGAATCATCTTCTCTAATCTGCACGAGAACCTCATCAGTCAGCTCACCGAACTGCGTACGATGGGTGCGGTACCGTTTGGCGGCCGCTATCGTCTGATCGATTTCCCGTTGTCCAACATGGTCAATTCGGGTATCAATAAGGTAGGTGTCATCACCAAGACCAACTATCAGTCACTGACCGACCACCTCGGTGCCGGTAAAGCATGGGATCTGTCCAGACAGCGTAACGGTTTGTTTATCCTGCCGCCGTTTATGGATCCGTCTGACTATGCCAATCGGGTGAAGACCTTCAACGCCATCATGCCCTTCCTGAAAAACTCCAGCGAAGAGTATGTGGTTATCTCGGACTGTGACGTGGTGTGCAACATCGACTTCCAGCAGGTGTTTGAGAAGCATCTTGCGAATAACGCAGACATCACGCTCATCTATAAGCGTGACGTACTGCCGCCGAAACTGCAGGAGCCGACCGTTCTGTCCTTTGATGCGAAAGGACGTGTGGTCGATGTGTTGATCGACCCTGATAACACAGGCATTTGCAGCTACTACATGAATATCATGCTCATCAAGCGTGAACTGCTGATGAAGCTGGTCAACCAGTGTATCAGCAAGAACACCACGAGCTTCAAACGGGACATCATTCAGGGTGAGTATAAGAACCTTGCTGTCTACGGCTATGAGTTCAAGGGTTTTGCCCCGATGATCACCTCGATGAGTGAGTATTTCAGTGCGAATATGTCCCTCAAGAGCAAAGAGGTGCGTGACGACCTGTTCAATGGCAGCCGTCCCATCTATACCAAGGTCAGAGATGACCGTCCCACCAAGTACGGTCTGGGTTCCAAGGTATCGAACTCCCTTATCGGCAACGGCTGTGACATTGAGGGTGAGGTCGATAACTGCGTACTCTTCAAGGGAGTACACATCGGAAAGGGTACCAAGGTATCCAACTGCGTGATTATGCAGGATACCCGTATCGGTGCCAACTGCAGCTTGAGTTATGTCGTGGTGGACAAGGACGTTGTTGTGCGTGACGACAAGACCCTTGCCGGTCAGCCGTCTTATCCGGTCTATATTGGCAAACTCAGTGTGGTTTGAGGTAGGAAGAATTGTGCATGGACGGCTGACAATGGCTGTACCGTTAACGCCGTCCTCTCGTTTCCGCAGTATTCGCAGAACCGGCGGCACCGATTTTTCAACAAAACAACAGGGCGGCTTTGGCCGTCATCATGGAGGTGTTAGCATGAAGTGTCTGTTTGTAACGAGTGAGGCCCAGCCTTTTGCTGCGTCGGGCGGACTGGCAGACGTTTCAGGGGCGTTGCCGCACGCACTGCGTCAGCGTCTGATCGGTTGCCGCATTGTGATGCCGTATTATGACGATATTCCGCAGACGCTGCGGGATAGCCTGCGGTTTGTCACCAGCTTTTCGGTTCCCGTTTCGTGGCGAAGACAATATTGCGGTGTCTTCGAGACACGCTACAACGGGGTGGTATACTACTTTCTGGATAACCAGTATTACTTCAAGCGGCAGGGACTGTACGGACACTATGACGATGCAGAACGCTTTGCATTCTTCTCTCGTGCTGTGCTCGAAATGCTGCCCTATGTCGATTTCAAGCCCGACATCATTCACTGCAACGACTGGCAGACGGCGTTAGTGCCGACTTACTATAATCTGTTCTACGCACAGAATGAATGGTATCAGGGCATCAAGACCATCTTCACCATCCATAATATCCAGTATCAGGGCAGTTATGGCTCGGAACTGTATGATGAGGTGGTCGGTATTCCGCCGCAGGGACGTTCCCTCATGGATTGGAACGGCAGCATGAACTATATGAAGGGAGCCATCGAAACCGCTAACCGTGTCACGACCGTCAGCCCCAGTTATTCGTGGGAGATTCGTGACCCGTGGTTCTCGCATGGACTCGACTCGATCCTCAATGCCCGTGCATGGAAGATTCGTGGGATCCTCAACGGTATTGACACGACTTCCTACAATCCGGAGACGGACATCCAACTCTATGAACACTACACCGCCGAAGACATTTCCGGCAAGGCTGTCAATAAACAAAAACTGCAGGAGCGTCTGGGTTTGGAACAAAACGCGGAAGTGCCGCTGATTGCGATGGTGACCCGTTTGGTTGCCCATAAGGGACTTGATCTTGTGAAGGCTGCCCTCGACCAGCTGATGCGGGAAGAGTATGTGCAGTTTGTCATCCTTGGTTCGGGCGATTGGGAGTACGAGAGTTTCTTCCGCTCCATGCAGGATCGGTATCCGGGTCGGCTGTGTGCTTGTCACGGGTTCATTCCGGAACTGTCCCGCAAGATTTACGCCGGTGCCGATATGTTCCTGATGCCGTCGAAGTCCGAGCCATGCGGGTTATCGCAGATGATCGCTCTGCGGTACGGTACGATCCCGATCGTCCGTGAAGTGGGCGGTCTGCGGGATTCCATCACGGACTGTGGTATCGAAAACGGCAACGGCTATACCTTCCGCAACTATGATGCGATGGATATGCTGGCGTGTATCCGCCGTGCCATCGCCGGCTATTGGCAGAAGGAAGGCTGGAACGATCTGATCCACCGTGCGATGCAGTGCGACAATAGTTGGACACGTTCTGCGACAGAGTATATCAATATGTATCGTGAGGTACTCGCCGAACCGTAAACGGTTTGCCGGATACGCCCGATAAGATTATGCCTCGGGAGAAAGTTCCCTGCGGTAGTAGAGAACCTTCCCCCGGTCTCCTTTCTTTGTGCGGTGTGCGGCTGTTTTGCCCGCCGCACCAGAGAAAGCATATAAGAGCAGGTTCTCCCTTTGGGAGAGCACTGTCTCCTTTTCACAAGGCGATTTTCCGCAGGAAAGTATGCCTTTGATGTCGATTACACCTCCTCCTTTCTATGAGGCAAAACGCAGGAGCGGACAGCGAACCGTTTGACGGTCGTTGTCCGCTCCTGCGTTTTGCCGATGCCGGATCAGGCTTTTTTGTCATAGAAGGTATCGTTGCCGAAGGAGTCCTTGATGTTCAGAACGGTACCGTTAAGATCGTAGTCCAGCGTCATGGGCGTGTAGCCCTCCATTTTGAAGCTAATGGTGATTTTGCCGTCCGAAAGCTGGTATTCCAGCGGCATGACCGTCCCCATGATGAGATATTCACCGGTGCCGTCTTCGTTGAAAGTGTAGATCGCTTCCTCGGCCGGCTGTGCCTGCCATTGACCGATCAGCGGATTGGCGGTCTCGGAGACTTCAGACGCAGAGGAGCCGGACGCTGTTTCGGATGGTGCCGAAGAGGAGGTGCTGTCGTTGCCGCCGCAGCCGGTCAAGGCGGTCATGATGGCGGCGGTCAGCATCACCAAGGCGGTTCGCCGCAGAAATTGTCGTTTCATTGTTGTAACACTCCGTTTCTCACAAGACGGCGGCTCGACCGCCGTCTTTCTATTGCCCTTATTATAGCAGAAATGTCTCTTGCGGACAATCGGATTTTCCCGATTTTTTTACAAGAGCACGGCAGCGGAAGCTGCCGTAAAATACACTGCCCTGTGGTGGACAGCGGAAGAATTTGAAAAAAATTAGCATAAAGGGCTTGACAAGTGCGAAAGATAATGGTACTCTATTAGTAGATTAGCACTCGACAGGTAAGAGTGCTAATGAAGAGGTGGCGGATATGGAACCGACCGAAAGAAAAATGAAGATTCTTGAAGCGGTGGTAGAGGCATATATAAAGACAGGCGATCCGATCGGATCAAAAGCGATCTGTGAGGTGCTGGATTTCAATGTCTCATCGGCTACCGTGAGAAATGATATGGCGGAACTGTCCGGTCTTGGCTTGCTCGCACAGCCCCATACTTCTTCGGGCAGGGTCCCTACGGAGTTAGGCTATCGGGTATATGTGGATGAGCTGATGAAGCCCGTGACACTCAGCCGACAGGAACAAACCGCCATCAAAGATGCTTTGGCACTGCAGGCCGATACTCCCGAACAACTGCTCGAAACAGCCGCCGAGATTCTCGCAAAGATGACGGGCTATGCAGCGGCAGCGACCGCTCCGCCCGGAGAGAATGCCGTGATACGTCGGGTACGGTTCGTGCAGACCGGTCACTATACGGCAATGGCGATCTTGATTACCTCGCTGGGAACCGTGAAGCCGAAGCTGTTCCGCTGTGACTATCAGATCACGCCCTCTCTGCTCGAGATGTTCGACAAGGCCTTGAATGAACGGCTGGACGGACTTTCGGTGCTGGCAGTGACACCGGCCTTTGTGCAGACAACGGCTCTGTCACTCGGTGAGATGTCGATGATTATGCCCAGTGTGCTGCTGGCCGTCAGCGAAGCCGCTAAAGAAGCTTCCGCAGATGGTCTGACCATCAAAGGACAGTCCAATCTGTTCGTGATGCCGGAACTGGACGGAGCCTGCGGCAAGAAGGTGATGGAACTGCTCGGACACAGTCAGGAGCTGTCCAAACTGATGACCGCTGTGGCTTCTGGTACGGGCGTCCTCATTGGCGGTGAACTGCCGAATCCGGCGTTCAGCAGTATGAGCATTGTGGCGGTTCCCTATATCGCCGTACCCGCTTGTGCGGGCACACTGGCGGTGATCGGACCGCTGCGGATGAACTATCCACGCATAAAAGCGACTCTGGAATGTGTTGCCGACTTGATCGGCGAATCCCTTTCGGAGCTATTAGAATGGTAAATAAAACGATCGGAAAGGAGATATGGCTTGTGGCAAGAAAGAAAAAAAACGGCACCAAGCCGCAGCAGGCGGAACAGCCTACCGTAACAGC
The DNA here is from genome assembly GCA_902785765.1 of uncultured Ruminococcus sp. GTDB lineage: Bacteria > Bacillota > Clostridia > Oscillospirales > Acutalibacteraceae > UBA1213. The sequence continues at coordinate 5,503 of CACZZU010000049.1, read as the reverse complement.
AGAGGAGACCACTTCGCAAGAGGCGGTTTCTGATGTACAGGAGGTACAGGAGACGACCGCCGACACCGTGGAGGGAACGGTTCTTCCGTCTGAAATGGAGACGCTCCGTCAGGAGTTGGCAGCCCAGAAAGACCAGTTCCTGCGGATGGCAGCCGAGTATGACAACTACCGTAAACGGACGGAGAAGGAGAAACTGTCGACCTACGATAACGCAGTAGCCGCAGCGGTAGAGGCTTTTTTGCCGGTGGTGGACAACTTCGCACTGGCTCTCGATGCCGGACAGAATATGCCCGAAGAGTTCCGCAAGGGCTTGGAAATGATCGCCAAGAAGTTTGATGGTGCTTTTGAAAAACTGCACGTCAAGTCCTTCGGCGAACGGGGCGAAGCCTTCGACCCGGCTTTTCATAACGCTATTTCCCGTGCTGACGACCCTGAAATCGGAGAGGATCACATCGTGACCGTCTTCCAGAAGGGCTACCAGATCGGAGATAAGATCATCCGCCATGCGATGGTACAGATTGCTAACTGACAACACAAAGAACATGATTTGGAGGTAATTTATTATGGCAAAGACAATTGGTATTGACTTGGGTACAACAAACTCCTGCGTAGCCGTTATCGAAGGCGGTGAGCCGGTCGTTATCGCAAACGCGGAAGGTTCCAGAACGACACCGTCCGTTGTCGCTTTTGCGAAGAACGGCGAAAGACTGGTCGGTCAGGTCGCAAAGCGTCAGGCTGTCTCGAACCCCGACCACACCATCGCTTCTATCAAGAGACAGATGGGTACGTCCTATAAGGTAAAGATCAACGCGAAAGAGTACACCCCGCAGGAAATCTCTGCGATGATCCTCACCAAACTGAAAAAGGATGCAGAGGCTTATCTCGGTGAGCCGGTTACACAGGCGGTCATCACCGTCCCCGCTTATTTCACCGACTCCCAGCGTCAGGCTACCAAAGATGCCGGTCGTATTGCCGGTCTGGACGTTAAGCGTATCATCAATGAGCCGACGGCTGCGGCTCTGTCCTATGGCGTAGATAAAGAAAACGAGCAGAAGGTCATGGTGTATGACCTTGGCGGCGGTACGTTCGATGTTTCTATCATCGAGATGGGCGACGGCGTGCAGGAAGTATTGGCCACCGCCGGTAATAACCGTCTCGGCGGCGATGACTTCGACCAGAAGATCATTGACTGGCTGGTGCAGAGCTTCAAGAGTGACACCGGCATTGACCTGTCCGGCGATAAGACCGCTATGCAGCGTTTGAAGGACGAGGCCGAGAAGGCAAAGATCGAGCTGTCCGGTATCACCACTGCCCAGATCAATATCCCCTTCATCACCGCTGATGCGACTGGCCCGAAACATTTGGATTACACCCTCACCAGAGCAAAGTTCAACGAACTGACCGCTGACCTCGTAGAGAAGACCATGGGTCCGGTTCGTCAGGCACTGGCTGACTCCGGTCTGAAAATCAGCGAAATCGACAAGGTACTGATGGTCGGAGGTTCTTCCAGAATCCCGGCGGTGCAGGAAGCGGTCAAGAGTCTGATCGGCAAAGAACCCTTCAAGGGCATCAACCCCGACGAGTGCGTTGCCATCGGTGCGGCTATTCAGGCCGGCGTGCTCGGCGGCGATGTACAGGGTCTGCTCCTGCTCGACGTGACGCCGCTGTCTCTTGGCGTTGAAACACAGGGCGGTATCATGACCAAAATCATCGAGAGAAATACCACCATCCCGACCAAGAAGAGTCAGATCTTCTCGACCGCTGCCGACAACCAGACACAGGTTGAGGTCAACGTCCTGCAGGGTGAGCGTGAGTTTGCCAGAGATAACAAGCAGCTCGGTCTGTTCAAGCTGGACGGTATCGCTCCGGCCATGAGAGGCGTACCGCAGATCGAAGTCACTTTCGATATTGACGCCAACGGTATCGTAAACGTCTCCGCAAAAGACCTTGGCACCGGTCGTGAGCAGCATATCACGATCACCTCTAACACCAACATGAGCAAGGACGACATCGACAAGGCTGTCCGTGAGGCCGAGGCTTATGCGGCCGAGGACAAGAAACGCAGAGAAGAGGTCGACAAGAAGAACGAGGCCGAAAATCTCGTGTACGCTGTCGAGAAGCTTATCAACGAGAATGGCGAGCATATCGCTGAGGCCGATAAGGATAACCTCAATAACAAGATCGCTGCTGTGAAGGCTGCCCTGTCCAAAAACAACATGGAAGACATCCAGTTGGCAAAGGATGAGCTGCAGAAGGATATGTATGCCGTCTCCGAGAAGCTCTATCAGGATGCTGCGGCACAGGGTGCTGCCCAGAGTCAGGCTCCCGAAGGGGATAACGGCGTTTACAATGCCGACTACACGGATGTAGACGACAACTGATCTCCCTTCCGCCGACCGTGGGAACGGCACCGGCGTGTGTGACAGCTGCCGATGGATGCGGTGCTGCTCGCTGGAATGTGCCGTGGCCGACAGCGGGAAACCAACACAAGCCGGTACAGCGGATAGCGGACGGGAACCCGTCTGCTGTCCGCTCTTCGTTCCTTTTCGGTGCGAAAGACCCGTGACGGTCTTTGCCGAAAAGGACGTGCCTTTTCGCAAAAAAAAGGCTTCCCCCGTTGTCATGCAGAAAGAAATGTGGTATAATACGGATACGAACGACAGCAAGCAATGCTGAATAATTTGGGGTGATGACACTTGGCAGAGAACAAACGAGACTACTATGAGGTGATCGGCGTACAGCGTGGTGCCTCCGAGGACGAGATCAAAAAAGCCTACCGTCAGCAGGCGAAAAAATATCATCCTGACCTGAACCCCGGCAACAAAGAGGCCGAGGCAAAATTCAAAGAGGTCAACGAGGCGTATGAGGTACTGTCGGATAAAGAAAAGCGTGCCCGCTATGACCGCTTTGGTTTTGCCGGTGTCGACCCGAATTTCTCACCCGGTTACGGTGGAGGCGGCAGTCCCTTTGGACAGGATATTGATCTGGGCGACATTTTCAATAGTTTCTTCGGTGGTTTCGGCGGCCGCGTCGGACGCAACCAGAATGCTCCCCGCCGTGGCTCTGACGTAGAAGCGTCTGTGACGATTACGTTTGAAGAGGCCGCACAGGGCTGTAAGAAGGACGTGACCTATCAGAACGTGGATACCTGTAAGGAATGCAGCGGAACGGGTGCCGCACAGGGTACCCAGCTCAAAGCCTGCCCGAACTGTAACGGTACGGGGCAGGTGACCGTACAAAAGCGGACACCGTTTGGTACGGTACATACCTCGCAGACCTGTGACAAGTGCCGTGGTAAGGGAAAGGTCATCGAGAAGCCCTGCCCCAAGTGTTCGGGAGGAGGGCGTATCCGTTCGTCCAAGACTATTTCGGTCAATATTCCGGCGGGTATCAATCAGGATCAGGTCATCAGTATCAGCGGACGCGGACACAGCGGGTATAACGGCGGTGCCGCCGGTGATTTGAATATCTACGTCAACGTCAAAAAGCACGACATCTTCGAGCGGAAGGGTGACGACGTATGGTGTGAGATCCCGATCACCTTTGCTCAAGCGGCACTCGGTCACGAGATCATTGTGCCAACGTTGGACGGCAAAGTCAGCTACAAGGTGCACCCCGGTACACAGCCCGGCGATATTTTCAAATTGGCCGGCAAGGGGATCCAGCACTTGAACATGAAGGGCAGGGGCGACCAGTATGTACGCATCACGATCGAAGTGCCCCGCAACCTTTCTTCCAAACAGAAGGAGATCCTGCGTCAGTTTGACGAGGTGAGCGGTTCTAACAACTACCAGAAACGTGCCAGCTTCTTCGATAGGATCAAGAACCGTGAAAAGAACAACAAAGACTGACAGATTCGGCGGAACATCGCATCTGTCATGTGCCACAGAAATGATGGCGTCCTGCCCCACTGCTTTGCCAAAAGGTTGTGGGGCGGTTTTCTTTCTGACGATGAAAAAACGGTTCGCCGTTTTTCACTGCCCATGCTTTTTGCTGACAGCTCAATGACTGAAAGGAGGATGACCCATGATCTACACAGATATGACAAAAAAAGCCTTGCGGCTGTGTTTTGAAGCCCATCGGGAACAGACGGACAAGAGTGGTTTGCCGTATGTGTTCCATCCGTTCCATCTGGCGGAACAGATGACCGATGAGTTGACCACAACGCTAGCCCTGCTGCATGATGTAGTCGAGGACACATCGTATACGTTCGATGACTTGTCCCGTATGGGATTTCCGGCGGAAGTCATCGACCATTTGCGGTTGTTGACGCACGATAAGAGAGTGCCGTATGAGGAGTATCTTGCCGGTATCAAAGGACACCCTGCCGCTGAAGCCGTCAAGCTGGCTGACCTGCGGCATAACAGCGACCTGACCCGCCTTGACAAGGAAATGGTGGATGCCAAAGCCTTACAGCGGCAGGAAAAATATCTCCGTGCGATCGCTTACCTGACCGATTCGCAGGAGGATATGTGAACGGCAGAAATATCTTGGCTCCAGTGGTGTGGTTTTGGCGTTTGTGTGGACGGAGTGACGAAGAAAAGCGTACCGCTTTTCGGCTTATTTTGCTGTATGAAACGGTGTGGACGTGTGTACTGCCTCTTTCTTGCGGAGGCTGCGGCGGTATTCGTGCTGTGACCGTCGGAAAAGAATCACCCGCAGGGTTGAGATTGCGGGAGGGATGTGCTATAATGGGGGAGTCAAATCCCAACGATCAGGAGGCATCGTCATGTCCGAAGCAATCGTTACAAAACAGCATATCGCAGAAGGCTTCAAGCTGGTGATGAAGCGGAAGAGCTTCGAGAAAATCACGATCACGGATATTACTGACCAATGCGGTCTGAACCGTCAGACGTTCTACTACCATTTCAAAGACAAGTACGACCTGCTCAAGTGGATCCTATACACGGATGTCATCACGCCCTTCATGGAAGACCTCACGATCGACAACTGGCACGAAAATCTTCTGCAGATCTTGTTGGTGCTCAAGCAGGATGCCCGTTTCTATGCCAACGCCTTCAATACGCCTCACGGGGACGAGTTTCGTCAGTATCTGTTCAACACGATCACCGATTTGCTGTCGGATATTATTGACCGGTTGTCCGACCGACAGCCGCTTCCTCCCGATGACAAACAGTTCATCGCTGAATTTCTGGCCTATGGGGTGGCCGGTTCGGTCACCAAGTGGGTCAAGACCGGCATGAAGCGTTCTCCGCAGGAGACGGTACGCTACATCCAAGAGATCGTCGATGGGTTCAAACAGTTTGTCGCTTCCAGAGTGATAGATACCCTGTTTCCCGAACCGTAAAAAAGGCTTCCTTCGCTGACGAAGGAAGCCTTTTTTCAGGTGTGTAAGCAGCAAAGAACCGTCATACGTCCGTATTACAGACTGGGGATCGCAACAGACGGGTCGGTGTCGGCTTCGTAGTCAACGGTGGGAACACCGAAACCGAACAGGCGGTAGAAATCGCTGAAATAGCCGTCAAGATCGGCGTGGGTGTCG
>CACZZU010000048.1 GCA_902785765.1 uncultured Ruminococcus sp. | reverse complement strand
GTAGCTTTTTTGTTATAACAACAGTAGGGACGGTTCAGCCCGAATTTACGCCTGTGGAGTTAGTAGGTTACGAGGACGATGAAGCAGGAAGCCCATTGGTTTTAGACAATGGGTAGTTCACAACTTCTTTCCGAATCAGACAACGGACGCAGACGACGATGGTCCGGAACAGCCCTACGTCAAAGTGATGACCATTGGGTTCGGACTGTGTGCAGCGGTGATCGCTGCCGTGGTTGTGATATGGATGATCCGTAAACGTCGTTCCTCCGGAGGCAAATAAGGCACGGCGTGCCGATGCTCGTGGGGGTGTACTTCCGTACAACCCCGCCGTTCCATTGGCGGAAAAGGTCGGTGTTCCGTTTGCCGTCAGCGTTTTCCACACCGAACGGTGTCGGGGGAACGCTGATTTTTTTGTGGTTGTCGTGTGTAAGAGTCACTGTGCACAGAAAAATCGCAGATACCTGCGAAAAGAGGTGGCGGTCAGCGTGGGAGTGTGGTATAATCAATGTATCAGGCGTCATGGTGTTCGTGACGCACCAGGGAGAGTGCTTTGTATGCTGACTGAAACCATGAAATGGATCCGTGAACCGGACGATTACACGATACTTCCCGACCGTATCGAAATCACTACCATGCCGCATACCGATCTGTGGCAGAAAACCTACTACCACTTCCGCAACGATAATGCTCCGCTGCTGCTGATGGAGACAGATGAACCGTACTTCTCATTCCTCGTGAAGACGGACTTCAGTGACAGTCGCCATCGTTTTGACCAGTGCGGTCTTGTGTTGTATCTGGATGCAGATAACTGGCTGAAAGCGTCTGTGGAGTACGAAAACGAGACGTTCCGTCATCTCGGTTCGGTCGTGACCAACCATGGGTATTCCGATTGGGCAACCACTGCTATCCCCATGGATGTCAAGGTCATGTGGTATCGGTTAAGCCGCCGGCAGGATGACTACTGTATTGAGCATTCCTATGACGGGAAGACGTTTCACCAGATGCGGGTGTGTCACCTGTGGGAAGGCGGCGGGAAGATCCGCTTCGGGCTTTACGCCTGCAGCCCAGAGGATGCCAGCTTTCGGGCGGTGTTTACCGATTGGCAGGTGACCGAATGTGTGTGGAAAGCACATGATGGACAGCCGCCGGATGGATGGGATGTTTCTGATGAACCGCCTTGCGGACGGGAAGATGGCTCCGCAAAAGACATTTGACAAACCGGTTGAGGTGACTGTCTCATCATCACAGACAAGGCATGGTGCCTTCTGGCAAAAATGATGAGCAGTTTTCGCTGCAGGAGGGGAGACAGTATGGTGAATATCTACGACCGTATTGCGGCATTGTGTGCCTGCCTCATCCGTGCGAATGAGGCAGATGAACTGTTCGTGCATTATAGCTGTATTGCAGAGCAGGCAAAAGCCGAGCTGCGGCAGGCTATCGCTGAACAGCTCCCGATGCTGTTTGAGGCGAACCAAACAAATGAGGTTCTATCGTATCCGGCGGTGCGGAGATTGGGAGAACAAGACTTGAACGAATCGTTCTATCAGGTATTGGAAGCCTGTTTGACCTTCTATCGGGATCAGCAGGCATACTTTGCCCTGATGGTTTTGCTGCAGGTACTGGATGAATCTTTGCAAGAACTGCTGCGGCAGCAGATCGCAGACGGTCAGGCGGATAGTTTTTCCACTGTATTGAACAGCAATCGTGAAGCGACCGGTATCGGGCTGCTGCCCCGTACCTCCTGTATGTGGGAGCGGAAACACCGGCTGATTCGTCATTACGACCGGCTGGACGGTTTTCTCGATCACCTTCTTCTATTGGAGCATACTATCTTGGGGGAACTGATCGACAAGCACATCTTCCTTAAAAGTGATCTGTTCCCTGATCTTGCACGAACGAATGCTCTCAAAATCGCCGCCTCACCGCTGCGGCGTGACCCACATTATACGTTGGAGTGCTATGAGAAAGAGCGGGTGTCGTATGTGCGTGTTCGCTATCCGATGGCGGAACGGGCAGCCGATAATGAAACGGTCTGGGAAAAAATACAGGCCGCTGCTCGTGAACACGCCGATATTATCGTGTTTCCCGAACTGCTCGGCAATCCCGATCTGACAGCGTATCTTGTCCAACGGATACAAGCTCTGTCGCCCGAAGAACGGCAAAGGCTGCCCTCGCTGATGTTTCTGCCGTCTGTATGGGACAAGCAGATGAACACGGTCACGGTACTGGATAAACACGGTCATGTGCTGTGCCGCCAAAGCAAACAGAACCCGTTCCGTCTGGTCAGGGGGACGCAGGGGTATCTGGAAGATATTCGCATCAGCCATGTGGTAAATATCTTTCATCACGAGGGCATTGGCCGCATCGGCATCCTGATCTGTCGGGACTTCCTGACGACTCCCTATATGGAGAGACTCATGCGGTGCTTTAAGCTGACGCTCATCCTTGTGCCTTCTTGCTCTACGGGCTCGTATGATTTTCGGCAGGCTCTTGATCTGTGTGCTCATGATGACTGCAACGTCGTGTGGCTCAATACTTGTGCCGCCTTGGAAAAAGGCAAGGAAGACAACTTCGAGAGTATCGGCTATGTGAGGAAGCGTATCGGACGACGAGAAGACGATTCTCAACGACTGTATAAGATGCCGGTCTGTGAAGGAGCATTTCGGGGAGAATGCTCCCATGACTGCCTGTTTTTTGAAACGATACAAGGGGTGTGACGATGAAGTATAAAGCCACTGTCAAGCAGCAGCAGGGGGAGTACCTTGCTTATTACCATGTACTGTATGAGACGGCACAGGGACACCAAAAGTGCTATGAAATGGTGAGCCGTGATCCGTCTATCGGCTGTCAGGAAGACCTGTTCCGAAAGCAGGCGGAAGCCGTTATCCTGATCCTGCATGATGTGTCCGGCGAGAAGATCCTGCTCAACCATGAGTTCCGTATGGCGGTGGGCGAGTGGGTGTACAACTTCCCGGCAGGACTGATCGACGCAGGCGAGACAGCCGCACAAGCGGCAGCCCGTGAACTGCGGGAAGAGACGGGGCTGCACTTGGTGTCCGTGGACGACACTTGGCCGGAAAGCTATTCTGCCGTGGGACTCTCCAACGAAAAGGGTGTCGTGATTGTGGGAACAGCCGATGGCACCTTTGGACAGAGCCACTCGGACATGGAAGAAATACAGGCGGGCTGGTACACCAGGGAACAGGTGCAGCACCTGTTACAGCGGGAACGGTTTGCGGCTCGTACACAGGCCTATTGCATCTTGTGGAGCAGGATGCGTTGAACAGATCTGTTCAGGGGACGCTTGTGTTTCCTGTCGGGTAAGATACAGATCAGAGGGGGAAACAACTGACGGAGAAGGTGCGGCGTGTGCCCGATAGGTCGTCAGCACCACGGCAAACGATAGAACGGTGAGGGCGGCCAATGTTCCTGCGAAGAGATGGATGTAAAAGCGGCGGTTTCTGGTGTTTTTCATGGGAAACACTCCTTTGGGTTCAGTATTTGGCGGGAAAAACGGTTCCCTTTGTCTCTGACACGATTCTAGCACAGGCATTCGGACAACAGTCGGACAAACGTCCCGCGTTTGTCAAAACTGGCGAAGACGGGAAAAGAAGTGTTCCCTGCCGTTTTTGATCGGCAGGATGACGCAGATACCGAGGAAAGGAAGGAAGCCGATGAGGATTCTCAAGAGTAAGGGATGGGCGATCGTGCTGACCCTTCTGATGTTGGTCACGCTGGTTTGGGTGATCGTACAAAACAGCCGCTATGCCGACAGGATGGACAACAACCTCTCCATGACGGTCATGCTTGAAGGGGAGTATTCCATTGATGGTGGTGCTTGGCAGACGATCGACAATACCCGCCCTATCGGCGAACACTTCCACCGGGCGGTTTTCAAAGGGCACTTTGTGGAGGATATGACCTACTACAACGATCTGCTGATCTCTTCCAAGAATGTTTGGTACGATATCAGCAACAGCAAGGGCGAAGTCTTTATCAGTAACCGCCGCAATGATGAGGAGGAGGAACATCGTTGGGCGATGAATGTTTTGAAGGATACACCCGGCTATGCCGTGGTTGATTATATACTGTTGGGAGATGACATCTTCAGGAGTCGGGAGGATGTCACTCTGACAGTGGAGTATCCGTATACACTGGCGGCAGAGTCTTTTTCTGACTGCTTTCAGACGACCTTGAGCTTTTCCGAAGGGCTGTATCTGCGGTTCTTCTTTGAGGTGCTGCCGACGGAATTGGTGTTTCTGCTGGTCGTCTTCTTCGGAATGTTCTTCTTTCCGGTGGCCAGCGGGCTGTTGGGACGCATCAACTTCCGCTATCTGACCTTTGGGGTGCTGTGCCTGTTTGCGGGCCTATACATGATTATGCAGCAGGCCAGCGGCTATCTGAATCTGTGGATCGGTGATGTGACTGTCTGCATGATGACCGATAACCTGCTGGAATATCTGTTCCTTACCGCCATACTGCTCTATTTCAGTTCGCTGGTGACCCACAGGGCACGGAAGAGGGTGGCCGCCGTTACTACTTGGGTGTTTTTTGCCATGACGATCTTTGTGCTGGTACTGCATATAACCGGTATCATGGACATGATCGCCTCGTCACCGCTCATGGGTATTGTCACGGATGGCTGTTTAGCGGTTCTATCGGTGCTGCTGGGGTTGGAAGTTAAGGGAAAAGAACGGTGGGCACTGATCGAACATCTGGTGTCGTGGCTGCCGCTGGCTGTTTTTCTCCTTTTGGATGGGGCAGACCTGTTTATGAATATCGGCGGGCAGAGCTATGTGGCGATCGGTCTAGCGGTGACGATCCTGTATCAGTTGATACGATTTGGGATCGACTTCCGGCGGCAGTACCTTGAAGCTATCCGCTACCAGCAAATGCAGAAGGAACTGTATGAAGCCAAGGTTGGTATCATGGTCAGCCAAATACAGCCGCACTTCATGTACAACGCCCTGACCTCCATCGCTATGATGTGTACCATCGACCCCGAAACGGCACAGGAGGCCACCATTACCTTTGCCAAGTACCTGCGGGGCAATATGGACTCACTCAAGCAGACCAAGCCCATCCCCTTTGAGCAGGAATTGGAGCATCTCAAGAAGTACCTGTACATCGAGAAACTGCGGTTTGGCAAGAAGCTGAACATTGTTTACGACATACAGGTCGCGGACTTTGTTTTGCCGCAGCTCAGTATCCAGCCGTTGGTGGAAAATGCCGTGAAACATGGCGTAGGCATGAAGAAGAAGGGCGGAACGGTGACGATCGCCACACGAGAGACAGATACGGATTATGAGGTCGTCATCTCCGATGACGGGGTAGGTTTTGATATGACAGCCGAAAAGAAGGACGATGGGCGTTCCCATGTTGGGATGGAGAATACCAGGAACCGTCTGCGGGAACTGTGTGGCGGCACGATCAAGGTCGAAAGTACAATCGGTGAAGGCACCACCGCCACGGTGTTCTTGCCGAAGAAAGGACAACACCATGAGAATATTGTGTCTGGATGATGAGGAACTGGCTTTGCGGATGCTCGAAACCTGCGTGAAAAAGGTTAGACCGGAGGCCGATGTCAGCGGGTTTGACGATCAGGACGATCTGTTGGACGAAGCGGAACAGAACGGCTGTGACGTGGCGTTTCTTGATATTCACATGAGGGGGATGAATGGTGTACAGGTCGCCAAACGACTGAAGAGCATTAACCCGAAGATGAATATTATCTTCGTCACCGGCTTTTCCGAGTACAAGGCGGATGCCATGGATATGAAAGCCAGCGGCTACATTATGAAGCCTGTGACCAAAGAGGAAGTGGCGGAGGAACTGGACAACCTGCGGTTTCCGATCATCCCCAAGAAAAACGCTTTGCTGCGGGTACAGTGTTTCGGCAACTTTGATGTGTTCACGCCCGATGGACAGCACGTCCATTTTGAACGCAGCCGCTCAAAAGAGGTGTTCGCTTATCTGGTGCACCGTCATGGGAGTGCCTGTACGACCAAAGAAATTGCCGCCGCTCTGTTTGAAGACGAACCCTACGACAAGAAGCAGCAGAACAACATCCAGAAGTTCATCTCGACGATGATTAAAAACCTCAAGGCGGTCGGGGCAGAGGACGCCGTCCGCCATACCTACAATGCCCTGTCGGTTGATCCGGAGGTGTTGGACTGCGATTACTATCGTTTTAAGGAACTGGATGCGGGAGCGGTCAATGCCTACCAGAACGAGTATATGAGTCAGTACTATTGGGCGGACTTTTTGTATGACGGCTGCGGCATGGATGATTGAGTCTGTCGTGACGGTGAGACCTGTACAGGAAGGGATGGGTCTGGGCGGACTTTTTGTATGACGGCTGCGGCATGGAAGATGGAGTCTGCCGTGACGGTGAGACCTGTGCGGGGAGGAATGTAGTATGTCATGGGAGAAGCTGTTCGATGTGTTCCCCTATGGTCAGGGCGAACGGCTGGTACTGAAGCGGGTCACAGCGGAAGAGACAAATGCCCTGCGGGAACTAGTCAGCGATCCGGAGGTGTACCGCTATCTGCCGACCTTTTTGTTTGAGCGGCGGTATCCCGATATGCACAAGGTCATTGACGGTCTGTATGACGAGTGCCTCCAAGAGTCACTGATCCTTGGTGTCTGTCAGGATACCGATCTTTGCGGGCTGATCGAACTGTACGATTTCCATGATGACTTGCACAAAGTCAGTATTGGCTACCGCCTGCGGCGAAAATATTGGGGAAAGGGCATCGCCACCGAAGCGGTAGGTATGATGATGCGTTGTCTGTACACGGAGACGGACATCAAGGTTATTACCGCCAGCACTATGAGGGGGAATCAGACCTCTGCACAGGTACTGCTCAAGAATGGATTCGAGTTGGTGGTGCACGGTGCGGCAGAAGATTGGGGCTATCCGGTTTTGACACTCGCAGATAAGTGGAAACGGCATCTGTTGTAGGAACGTCAGATAGTGTGTATGGCGGCAGGACAGTCGCCAAAACAACAGCACCGAACGGCAGTCGTTCGGTGCTGTTTTCGATAGGAAGAAGATGTTTCCGTGAACGGGGTGACCCCTGTACGGTGATGTGCGTTCGTGGTGAGACAGTGTGCGTATGGGAGAAACCGGATGCGGTATCGTATCAGAGGTGGGAGGTTCAGGCGTTGGTGATCTGCACCATTTTGACGTGTTCAATATTGGCAGTGCTGGTGGATACGTCATAGTAAGTGCCCATCAGCCAGTCAGCCCATTCGTCATCCCATGTCTGGTAGTTATAGAGACGCAGGTCGGTTACTTTTTTGTCTTTGTCGTCCATCCGAATGGCCTTGATCGTGCCGACACGGTCATATCCGTGGCAGTCATAAAAATCGTTGAAGGATTTGTCGATGCTCTTGTTTCTGGTCTTGCTGACGCTGATGTCGTTGCCTACGATGATGTAGCAGTTTCTGTCTATGTTCGACTGGATGCCCATATCGCCTACCAAAAAATCGTACAGGCTTTTGTCCTTCATGTTGTCGCGGACGTAATTGGCGATGGTCGTGAGTTCAGCGGTAGTGAGAGCATTGTCCTTCGCAACTTTAGTGATATTCAAATGATCGCTCTCACCTTTGTTCCAAACGTACTCGTACCCCTCTTTGTGAACAAACCGGATAAGTTTTCCTTGGGTGGCGGCGTTCTTATTGATGAAGGCCGGGCGGTCATATTTTTCCTTGAAGGATTGCATACCTTTGACGGCTATGACGAGAGCTTCGATGGGGTCGTTGTTGTCCAGAGAGTGTCTGTACTGGTCGAAACTGTTGTACAGGTTACGTTCATAGGTGCCGAGAGAGGCGATGTCTTTTTCAGTAAATTTCGCAACGGCTTTGGAAGCGGTCTGACATTCCTGCATGAGCATGACGGCGTAGATATACTGTGACATGAGTGCCTGCACGGTCGGCAGACATTCTTTATACGCTTCGCGGGCAAACATCTTATTGAGGGCAGACTTGGTGTAGAGTGTCTTGAACATATCGACATAAGAGGGATTGCTGCCGTTCATGGCTTTCATAATATTATAGACGGAGGTGGTAAGGGAGTCATAGCGGGCGGTGTCGGTCAGAGCAGCCAACCGCATGATCTTTTGTGCCTTGTTGAGGTTTTTGTTCGTTTCGGCGGCACTCACGTCCTTCACGAACTTGGCCGCTTGTGCACTGAGTGACTTGAAATCCGAGCGGATGTCGGACAGGTCGGCAGCGTTCTGAACTTTTTCGGCCATCCATTGGGTGTTCTGGTTGATCGTATCGTTCAGGCTTTCCAGTTTGGCAGAGAGTTGGTCGAGCTTATGGTCGACGTTGTCCAGTTTGCGGCTGATAGCATCCATCGGATTTTCTCCGTCACCAGCTATGTGGAGAATACTTTTGAAGGGAGCTACCAGGAATTTTCCGCCGGGAACGAGATCGCCAATGGCTTGAAATGCTCCGTCAATTGTGTCGACACCCAACTTTTTCATGTTCTTCTCGAATGTAGCGGTGGTTTCGATACCGGCGGCAAAGGCGGTTGTGGTCATGGCCATGGTGCTGACGGAACAGATGGTAACAGCGGCAAGAACAGCGGCGATGATTTTGGAACGGATGCTTGTCTTTTTCATGGTGATCTCTCCTTTTGTTGTATGAGCAGTGGTGTTGAGGGCGGACTTGTTGAGGGCGGATGTCTTTTTCATGGTGATACTCTCCTTTTCATGTGACTCTTTATGTTTGGCGGTTGTGTTCTTTGTTCTGTCACCAGTATACCAAAGTGACTCGGACAACTTTCGGACAAACTTTTCGGTGTTCCCGAAACTTTTTTCCTCCGCTGGTGCGGTGGTGTTTGTCCTTTGTTCTGTCACCAGTATACCAAAGTGACTCGGACAACTTTCGGACAAAAATGCAGAGCAAAAACATTTTTGTGGACACGGCAACGGTTGCTTTTTGGAGACAGTTGCCGTATAATGGAGGCAGTTCTCCGGTGTGTCTCGATGATGTGAGACAATTGTTTGCCGGCGAACGGATATTTCAACAACTTGCAAAGGAGAATTTTCTATGAAACGCAAACTATGTGCACTGCTTTTGGCAATAGGTTTGCTGATGTCGGCGGCAGCCTGTAATGCCTCACAAAACAATGCGGCGAAAGAATCAGCACCGCTCTCGTCAGCGGCATCCGTCGATACATCAGCGACAGATCAGCCGTCTGTCCAACCGTCCGAAACCGGGCCGGAGAAGGAAGAAACGGTTGATCTCGACTATTGGACGGCCGATTCCAAGGTCACCCAGTCCATCAAGGATTTTGTGGCATCTGTTACCGATGAAACATCGGACAGCTATGTGCCGCCGGCCGAGCGTGTGGCGGTCTTCGATTCTGATGGTACGCTGTACGGTGAATTGTTCCCCACCTATATCGACCAGTGTCTGATGATCCACCGTTTGGTGCACGATGATACCTATCAGGGCAACGCCGAAGACAAGGCCTATTGCGAGGCACTGGAAAAAGCACTGCTCACCGGCGAAAAGGCTCCCAAAGCCCCCCGTTCCTCTGGCTATATTCTGGCCGATGCCTTCAAGGGTATGACGGTAGAAGAGTACCGTGCCTACTTCCGTGATTTTCTGGCACAGCCTGCCGTAGGATTTGAAGGCATGACCTACGCACAAGGCTACTATAAGCCAATGGTCGCTCTTGTACGCTATCTGGCCGCCAACGATTTTCAAGTGTTCGTTGTCAGTGGAGCGGAAACGAACCTTCTGCGTGAACTGTCAAAAGACACACTGGGTGAGTGGATCCCGCCCTATCGTGTGGTGGGTACACAGTTCTCGCTGACCGCTCCGGGACAGGGTGAAACGCCTGCACGGGATTATACCTACCAGCCGGATGACAAGGTCATCTTTGGCGGTGATATGACTTTCAAGAACCTCAAAATGAACAAGGTCGTCAGCATCGTGAACTATATCGGCGTAGCACCGATACTGGCCTTCGGCAACAGTTCGGGCGATTTGGCGATGGGTGAGTATACCGTACAACATGGCGGCAAGGCTTATATGCTGCTGTGTGATGATACCGACAGGGATTACGGCAAGTTGGATGTAGCGGCTTCTTTTGCTGAAGACTGTCAGAAGCTCGGCTTTGAGACTGTCTCCATGAAGAATGACTTTACCACCATCTATGGCGACAACGTCATCAAAACCAAGATAGAGGCTCCTGCCGAAACGTCTGTTGTGCCGGCGGCTTGAGGGAGTGACCTCCGTCATCTCCCAGAGATTCGGCAATAACAAAACAGCCTACGCTGTCTCCTGCAAAAGGGACAGCGTAGGCTGTGATTTTTTAGTGAATATCAGGTGAAGCGATGACAAACGAAGGACTGTACCGTGCCGCTGACGTTTCCGTGCGGCGAAAGTGCCGGTATCGACAGATACGAATCCATACTGTGCGTGAGGGTGGGTACTATGATTTCATACTATTCCTTAATTAAAACATGACAATATCCAAGAACGACCTGTAATACTGCGAATGGTTTCACAGGTCAGATTGCGGATAGTATCGCACAAGC
>CACZZU010000047.1 GCA_902785765.1 uncultured Ruminococcus sp. | reverse complement strand
AAAGGAGAATGAGAATGATACATAAGTATAAACTCAACGGATATAACCTGTGTCTGGACGTGCATAGCGGTGCTGTCCATGTATTGGATGACATCACCTATGATGTGCTGGACTATTGCGATGAATCTATGACGGCCGAAGCACCTGAAACGATGCTGAAGGACTTGTCCGATCGCTATGAACGGGACGAACTGTTGGAAGCCTATGCCGCTTTGTATGAACTGTACGAGATGGGACAGTTGTTTTCGCCCGATGACTACGAACAGTTTGCTGATCTGATGACGAAAGCCCCTGTGAAGTCGATGTGTATCAACATCTCGCATGACTGTAATCTGCGGTGTGAGTATTGTTTTGCGGCGAAGGGTGACTTCGGTCAGGGACGCTGCCTGATGTCTTTTGACACGGCCAAGAAGGCTATTGACTTTATTATCGCTCATTCAGGTACCCGTCACAATCTGGAAGTCGATTTCTTCGGCGGCGAACCGCTGATGAATTTCGATGTCGTCAAGCAGACGGTCGAGTATGCTCGCAGCATCGAACAGAAGTACAACAAACGCTTCCGCTTCACCATCACGACCAACGGACTGTTGTTGGACGATGAAAAGATCGACTTCATCAACCGCGAGATGCACAACTGCGTATTGTCGCTGGATGGACGCAAAGAGGTTAATGACAAACTGCGTGTGACACCCAACGGCAAGGGCTGTTACGATATTATCGTGCCGAAGTACCAGAAGTTGGTTGCTCAACGCGGTGACAAGGATTACTACATCCGCGGCACGTTTACGACTTATAGCAAGGACTTCACCGCCGATGTTCTGCACATGAAGGAACTGGGCTTTGAGCAGCTTTCCATCGAGCCGGTCGTATCCGATCCGAAGCTGCCGTATTCCATCAAGGAAGCCGACCTGCCGATGGTGTTCCGTGAATATGAACGTCTGGCAAAGACACTGATCGAAATGCGTCAGCGGGGGGAGTATTTCAACTTCTTCCACTTCATGATCGACCTCGACCAAGGACCTTGTGCCATCAAGCGTCTGCGTGGCTGTGGCTGCGGTAATGAGGATGGGCAACCTCAATGACGGTACTTTCAATGAGGAAATGAAACAGCGGTTTGCCAAGGCAAATGTCTATTCCAAGAGCAACTGCAAAAACTGCTGGGCGAAGTTCTATTGCAGCGGCGGCTGCAACGCCAACAACTGGCAGTATGAAGGGGATATTCTGACGTCCCATAAAGTCGGCTGTGAACTGGAAAAGAAGCGGCTGGAGTGTGCCATTATGATTAAAGCGGCACTCGCCGACCAAAAGGATATGCCGCAAAGTACCTGTGACGGGGACGACTGCTTTGCAGACTGTCAATAATAATGTGGAATGGTTCATTGTCAGGTTATCTGTGTAAAAACTCAAAAGTGATCCAAAACACATTGCTCCGCTAAAAAAGACGAAAAAACAGTTGACAAACGTCCGAGGACGTGTTACAATAGATAGGCAAAACAAAGCAAAGCGGTGGCTTTCACCTGTAGGGTTTCGTCCGATACGGGTCAATAGTACAAGTACAACACGCTTGTCCATGGGGCAGGGGTTTGTCATGCTGTTGATGCACGGACGGTCGGGGTGACAGTCCGTGCTTTCTGTTTGTTACTATATTTATGGAGGTGCTTTACGATTAGCAAGCAGGAACTTCAGATAAATGAGGAAATTCGTGATAAGGAAGTCAGAGTCATCGACGCAGCCGGCGGACAGCTCGGCATTATGCCGTCTGTGAAAGCCTTGGAAATGGCTGCGGAGAAGAATCTCGACTTGGTGAAAATCGCACCACAGGCACAGCCGCCGGTGTGTAAGATCATGGACTACGGCAAGTATCGCTTTGAACAGGCAAAACGCGAAAAGGAAGCCCGCAAGAATCAGCATATCGTGGACATCAAGGAAGTTCGTCTCTCCCTGAATATTGATACGCATGACTTCAACACCAAGCTGAACCATACGGAAAAGTTCATCAAGGGCGGCGATAAGGTGAAGGTGACCATCCGTTTCCGCGGCAGAGAGTTGGGACACCCTGAATTGGGAACCGACATCATGAAGAGATTTGCCGAAGCCTGTCAGGAATTTGCCAACGTAGAGAAGCCTGCGAAGCTTGAGGGACGCAGCATGATTATGTTCCTGGCACCGAAATCAAATAAATAATCCAAAAACAAGGAGGACTTGGTTATGCCCAAGATCAAAACACACAGCGGAGCGAAGAAACGCTTCAAGCTTTCAAAGAATGGTAAGGTCATTCGTGCCCACGCTAATAAGTCTCACATCCTGAACAAGAAGACCACCAAGCGTAAGAGAGGTCTGAGAAAGACAGTTGCTGCCGATAAGACCAATGTAGCAGCTATCAAGCAGCTGATTCCTTACAAATAATCGCTGACCCTGTAGGAACGAAGATCAACTATTATCGGAGGTATAGACAATGGCAAGAGTAAAGGGAGCGTTGGCAACACGCAAAAGAAGAAAAAAGATCCTGAAGCTGGCAAAGGGTTATTGGGGTGCAAAGAGCAAGCACTTTAAGATGGCAAAGGAAGCCGTTATGAAGAGCGGCAACTATGCTTATATTGGCCGCAAGCAGAAAAAGAGAGACTTCAGAAGATTGTGGATCACTCGTATTTCTTCCGGCTGCAAGGCAAACGGTATCAACTACTCCACCTTCATGAACGGTCTGAAGAAGGCTGGTGTGACCCTCAACAGAAAAATGCTGTCGGAAATTGCAATCGCCGATGCACAGGCATTTACAGCTCTGGTAGAGCAGGCAAAGGCTGCTCTTTGATCGAGGCAACTATTCTTTCGCACCTAAGGGGCAACTCTTGGGTGCTTTTTTCTTGACAAAACGGCAGGAAATGACCGTTCGCTCGGCTGACAGAATATGACGAAACGGCATCGACCAGTCCGTTTTAATTTCTCATGGGGAAGTCATATTTGTTGGGAGAAATCTCCCTGCTATCGGTGGTGTGACTGCGGATCAAGGGCAAAGGAAACGCTTGTTGACTGCCGTTTGAGGAATATTGCTCGACATCACAGCGTTTGCCGTCCTGCTGATGTTAGACAGTGTGGCAAGGTGACGAAAGCAGGGACGGTTCAGCCCGATTTTACGCCTGCGAAGTTGGTCGGTTACGAGGAAGCCCGTTGGCTTTAGACAATGGGCAGTTCACAGGAAACAGGAGGTCTTGTGGGATGCAAAAGAAGAACGTCATTCTCATCGGAATGCCGGGATGCGGCAAAAGCACAGTCGGTGTCGTGTTGGCAAAGATGTTGGGCTACCGCTTCACCGATGCCGATCTGGTGATACAGGAGCAGGAAGGTCGGCTGTTGTCAGAGATTATCCGACAGGAAGGGCTGGACGCATTTTTGGCGATTGAAAATCGCATCAATGCGTCCTTGTCACCGCACAAAACCGTTATCGCTACCGGTGGCAGTGCTGTGTATGGCACAGAAGCAATGCAGCACTATCGTGATACGGGTATCCTGGTGTATATTGACCTGCCGTATGAAGCGGTTGCCCATCGTCTTGGTGATCTTAAAAAACGTGGTGTGGTGATCCATGACGGTCAGACGCTGCGTGACCTTTATGAAGAGAGACAGCCGCTCTATGAGCGTTGGGCGGATGTTATCATTCATGCGGATGGCATGACGTTGTCCGACACGGCATGGGAAATCAAAGAGCAGGTGCTCCAACGGTTTGGTAAGTGATACGGCTCTGTTGACATACTGTGAAATGCCAATAAGCGAATGTGAAAGCTGTACGTCACTGACCTTGCTCAACTGCATGAGGTGAGCCACGGCAACACGGCAGGAAGATCTGTCAAACACCTGTGACAGCAAAACGATGCTGGATACAAACGATCGGGGGAGGAAGGAACGACACATGATTACCAGCAAGGATAATGACCTGGTCAAGGACGTGACCAAACTGATGAACAGTGCCCGTTATCGGCGGGAAAGCCAACGCTTTGTGGCAGAAGGGGTACGGCTGTGTACCGATGGTGCCCTGTCAGGGGCTACGATCCAATGGTTCTTGTATACCGAAGCGGCACAGCAAAAATATGCGGCGGAGTTCGCCTTGCTGGAACAAAAGGCAGAGCGTTCTTCGGCGGTCAGCGAGACGCTGTTTCGTAAAATGGCGGACACGGCCGCCCCACAGGGGTTTCTGTGTGTCTTTTCCCTACTTGACAAATGGCAGGATACCGTTACAATAGATAGCAAGGGACGGTATGCGGCTTTAGAGAATCTACAGGATCCATCCAACATGGGAACCATTCTGCGTACCGCCGAAGCCTTGGGAATTGACGGTGTGATTCTGTCGGCAGATTGCTGCGATGTGTACGCTCCGAAAGTGGTACGCGGCAGTATG
Organism: uncultured Ruminococcus sp.; assembly: GCA_902785765.1. Classification (GTDB taxonomy): domain Bacteria; phylum Bacillota; class Clostridia; order Oscillospirales; family Acutalibacteraceae; genus UBA1213. The sequence continues at coordinate 7,245 of CACZZU010000047.1, read as the reverse complement.
GGAGCCGTTTTTCGGGTACCGCTGATGATCGTGGACGACTTCACGGCGTTCATTCGTTCTCTCGGTGACAACGGCGTGATGACTTATGCGTCCACGCCCCATGAAGCTGTGAGTGTGAAACAAACGGATTTTTCCAGGGGCGGTGTCATGCTGATTGGCAACGAGGGCAACGGTTTGAAGCCGGAGACAATTGCCGCTTGTCAGCAGAGTGTCCGCATTGAAATGAAAGGGCGAGCCGAGTCGCTGAATGCGGCGGCAGCTGCGGCCATTTTGCTCTATTGTTTGCAAGGCTGAACGAACCCGATGAACCAATAAGAAAGTGGGGCGTGGTTAGTGGACAAGCACATCTATGACATTTGGCTGCAAAAGGTGCTGGCGGTGCGGACAACACATATCAAGGCACTCATGACACTGTTCGAGAACAGCGAAGCGGTGTATCAGGCCGATGAACAGTCTTTGCGTATTTGCGGTCTGCTGGGACGGCAGGAACTGCAGCGTGCCCTGAACAAAGACCTGACCGAAGCCCACCGTATTTTCAAGCTGTCTGTGCATAACGGAATCAAGGTGGTATCCTATACGGATGAATACTATCCGCCCTCTCTTAGGAAAATTGCCGACCCGCCGTTAGTGTTGTATGTGAAAGGAACACTCCCCTCACAAACGAGTTTGCAGGTAGCGATCGTGGGCACCAGAGAACCAAGCCGCATCGGACGACAAGCGGCATTTACGTTTGCCAACACGCTCACCAAGCAGAAAGCTTTGGTCGTCAGCGGCGGTGCTGTGGGTGTAGATACCCAAGCCCATTACGGAGCGTTACAGGCAGGCGGGACGACCTTGTGTGTATTGGGGCACGGCATCCTACATTCGTATCTGAACGGGAACGGTACCCTGCGGGAAGAAATTGCCCGACACGGTGCTCTGATTTCGGAATATCCGCCAGACAGCGGCGTACAGCGTTTTTCTTTTGTCAATCGCAACCGCCTGATTGCCGGTCTGACGGACTGTACATTGGTGGTGGAAGCTGGAGCCAACAGTGGGGCGATGATTACAGCCGCTTGTGCTGCCGAACAGAACAAACCTCTGTTTGCTCTTCCGGGCAGTGTTGACAATCCCAAAGCAGTCGGCACCAATAATTTACTGCGAATGGGTGCGGTGATGGCATTGCAACCTGCCGACCTGATCGAATGGTATGAAACCGGACTGCGGACGGCCACTTCTATCGGACAGAAAGTGTCCGGCGAGGAGATCAACAATTCCCGTAAACTGTCCGAACCGATGCCGCTGGTGTATATCAACCGCTCTCTCGGCAATTTTGCACCGACAGCCAATTTGTCCGAGTTGGTGGAGGACACACCGGTACCATACCAACGTCCAGCCAAGCCGATATTACCCGATCTGTCCGTGTCACAAAGACCTGATGATGTTCCTGCATGGCGAAAAGAATTGACTGACGGTGAATTATTCCGACCGGATAACGAAGGGACACAGAGTGTGTCACCAGTGTTGACAAGTGATGCGGCAGAGTGTGTGCCGTTATCGTTGACGGATGAAACGGCGGCAATTGCGGCCCCTTCGGCATCGGCAGAAACGGTGGACAGTGTGCCGTCTTCGGTGTCGGCAGGAACGGCGGAAAGTGTAATACTTTCGATGACCCGTGAGACGGCGGCAAGTGTGCTGCCTTTGTTGACGGATGAGGAAACAAAGAGTGCGGCATCTTCGGTGTCGCACGAAGCAGAGGAACGTGTGCTGCCGCCTTCTGTAATGAGTGAGATAGAGACAAGTGAATCGACACCGGTCGAGTCTTCTGCTTCCGTCACGACAGAGAAGTCATTCATATCGTTGGAGGGCGGCGTGTCCCTGTCCGGTGACATTTTGCCCCAGACTTCGGCAGAGGAAAGTGCGGCGGCTAAAAAAATATCCGATAACCGGTTGACAGAAGGGGCGTTGTCGGTGTATGATACAATCTCGGAGAGTCCGACCGATGTACAAGAAATGCAGGCCGCCAGTGGGATGCGTATCCAGCAGGTATTGGCGGCGGTAACAGAATTGGAGCTGTGCGGTCTGATCCGACCCGTTTCGTTTGGCAAGTACATGAGAATATGATCTTTTCGGAGGAAGTTATGTCAAAACTGGTTATCGTGGAGTCGCCGGCAAAGGCGAAGACTATCAAGAAGTATCTCGGCAGCGGTTATGAGGTCGTGGCCTCAATGGGGCATATCCGTGACTTGAATCCCAGCCGACTCAGCGTGGATATTAAGAAAAAGTTCGCCCCAAAATACGAAATTATCAAGGGGAAGGAAAAGCTCGTAGACGACCTTGTACGTTTAGCAAAAAAAAGCGACTACGTCTATCTCGCAACCGACCCCGATCGTGAGGGAGAGGCCATTTCTTGGCATCTGGCGTATCTGTTAGGGCTTGATCTGAACGACACGAACCGTGTGACCTTCAACGAAATCACGGCGACCGGTGTTCAAAACGGTATGGCGGCTCCTCGCCAGATTGACATTAACTTGGTAAATGCACAGCAGGCTCGGCGTATTCTTGATCGTTTGGTGGGCTATAAACTCAGTCCGTTTCTGTCACAGAAGATCCGCAAGGGTTTATCGGCGGGACGTGTACAGTCCGTAGCTGTGCGTATTGTAGTGGACAGAGAGAACCAGATCAGAGCCTTCCGTCCCGAAGAATACTGGAGCATTGATGCGAAGTTCATCCCCAAAGGCAGCCGCAGAGCTTTTCCGGCATCTTTCTACGGCAACGCCGAGGGCAAGATCAAGATCACGACCGGTGAACAGGCCCAGCAGTTGCTGGATGCCATGAAGGACGCCCAGCCCTTTATCGAAAAGCTGCGTCACGGTACCCGTAAACGTCAGCCTGCTCCGCCGTTCATTACGTCTACCTTGCAGCAGGAAGCCTCCCGTAAACTGGGGTTCCAATCCAAGCGGACGATGAAAGTTGCTCAAGAACTGTACGAAGGTATCGAGATCGAAGACATGGGTGCGGTTGGTCTGATTACTTACATGAGAACCGATTCCCTGCGGTTATCAGAAGATGCCCTGTCTGCTGCGGAGGACTACATCAAAGGAACTTGGGGAGAAAAGTATCTTCCGTCAGGCGGTCCCCGACACTTCAAATCCCGTGCCAACGCACAGGACGGTCACGAAGCCATTCGTCCCACGACTATCGACCTGACACCGGCTAAAGTGAAGAATAGCCTGACGCCTGATCAGTACAAGCTGTACAAGCTGATATGGGAGCGTTTTATCGCCTGCCAGATGGCGGAATGTATCCACAAAACCACACAGGCTGACATCAATGTTGGCGGTTATCTTTTCAAAGCCTCCGGTTATCGGATAGACTTTGACGGCTACACCGTTTTATATGTGGAGAGCAGCGATACGGAAGAAGAAAAGGAATCGGAGTTGCCGCCGCTGGAGAAGGATATGCCCCTGAAGGTCAAGGAAATGGTGCCGAACCAGCACTTTACCCAGCCGCCTGCCCGCTATACTGAAGCATCACTCATTAAGGCGATGGAGGAATACGGTATCGGTCGTCCCTCGACCTATGCGGCAACCATCTCCACCATTACGTCCCGTGGTTATGTGAAGCGGGAAGCGAAAACGCTTTTCCCGACTGAATTAGGTGAGGTCACGACCAAACTGATGGAGGACAAGTTTCCGAAGATCGTCAACGTCAAGTTCACCGCCCAGATGGAACAGAACCTTGACACGGTGGAGGAAGGTACCTATGGCTGGGTCGAGCTGCTGACGGACTTCTACGGTGACTTCGACAAAACCCTCAAAGCCGTTAAGGAAGAGATGAAGGGCGTCAAGATCGAGTTGGAAGAAGACAAGACCGACCTGATCTGCGAGAAATGCGGCAAGCCGATGGTGGTGAAGTTCGGACGTTACGGTCGTTTTATCGCTTGCAGCGGTTACCCAGACTGCAAGAACATCGTCAAAATGATCAACAAGATCGGCGTAGATTGTCCAAAATGCGGCGGCGATGTCATCGTCAGGAAGAGCAAGAAGGGCAGAGAGTTCTACGGTTGTTCCAACTATCCGAACTGCGACTTTGTGTCATGGAACCAGCCGACAGCGGAACGCTGTCCTCAATGTGGCGGGGTTCTGTTCAAGAAGAAGGGCAAGCAGCCCAAGCTGTTTTGCACCGCAGAAGGCTGCGGTTATTCCCGTGACGATGATACCGAAGAGGCAGTTATCACTCAAGAAGCGGTCGTGAGCAAGTGAATGGTGTGTGCCTTCGTCAAGGACACATCGCTATTTCGTCGAATGATCTATGGGGAGGATGTTTTGTTGTACAGACACAGCGTCCTCTCCGTTTTTTTCGGCAGTACAGCAGTGAGCAGCACCAGCGGATATCGAAGCGGTAAGTATCGCTGCGATGTGAAGCGTCAGGGTAAAAAAAATGTGTCCTACGGCTTGCAAATCTTTGGCAGGTGTGATATAATCAAAGTCGCAGGGTCGGGCAGAGGTGTTTCTTTGGGCAGACCGTGTCAACAGAATAGTGATGTGCGGGCGTGGTGAAATTGGCAGACACGACAGTTTTAGGTGCTGTTACTTCGGTGTGCAGGTTCAAGTCCTGTCGCCCGCAGAAACGCCCCCTCACGTTGTTCGGGGGGTCAGAGAATAACGAATAGTGAATAGAGAATAGTTTATAGTGATGCTCCGGGGGGCGTTTCTGTATTATTCTCTATTCGCTATTTTCTTTTCTCTATTCACTAAAAAAGGGAAATGTTTATGTATGTGCGTTGAAGAAAGTATTCGTTAGTTGTTTGTGGAATTGAAAAGGAGGAACAACAGATGTCTATGTGTTTTGAAGATGCCTTTATGGAGGCACAAACGAGTGCGATAGCATTGTGCATGGAATTTTTGGAAGATACGGACATACCGATTGATATGGTGTATGTGTATGTGTGCACCAACGAGGATTCGTTGCTTTTCAATGCCTTCTTTCAGGGGGGAGACCGTGTCTATCGGAATAATGACTTATTTGACAGGGAGTATGTACGGGAGTTCTTGAATATCGGACTGGAGGATGCGGCGAATATCCGCCGTGTATGTGCGGACTATCAAAGGGACTGCCCTTTTGAGTTGAAAATGAGGTTCGATACGCATACGCACTCGTTCGATGCCGACTATCGCTATGAACCGTTTGGGCAGGACGAGACGCCGACTTCCCGTTTTACGCAGTGGAGGGAAGCAATCGAAGCCCGCTTGCAGAACGAAACACACTGATGCTGCTTGGTTGTCTGATCTTTTTGGGGCAGATAAAGAAAATCTGTGACTGTCTGTGAAGACCGCTTTCTGTCGGAAAGCGGTCTTCTGATATTTTTCTCCGTGAGTATTGCAATTGCCGGCAATTTGTCATACAATCAGGTTAGAGGATGCGGTCGGACGACCGACTGTCGGAAAGGAAAGTGGCGTATGAAAATCGTGATAACCGATGCACAAACCGTGGTAGATGAGTTGGTCACCACCGAACCGCTGCGGGAATTTGGCGAAGTGATACAGCATGGCTTGTTGAAGTATGAGGAGGTGGCGGAAGCGGTAGCAGCGGCAGATATGATTATCTGCAACAAGACCCTGCTGAATGCCCATAGCCTTCGTTTGGCGAAGAAACTGCGGTATATCGGTCTGTTTGCGACCGGCTATAACAACATTGACATTCCCTATTGTCAGTCACGGCACATTACGGTGTGCAACGCCGGTTCCTACTCCACCAATGCAGTGGCACAGCATACCTTCGCCCTGATTCTGGCACACTACAATAAGGTTGCACAGTATGACCGCTATGTGCAGGAAGGTCGGTGGAAACGCAGTCCGACCTTTTCGCCGTTTGTCTATCCGCTGAATGAGCTGGCGGGCAAAACGATCGGTATTGTTGGTTTGGGGGCGATCGGTCAGGCAGTGGCCAGAATCGCTCTTGCGTTCGGGATGCGGGTATTGGCATATAACCGCCATCCACGACCGATGGAGGGCGTCACGCTCACAGACTTCGATACCCTGCTGCGGGACAGCGATATTGTCACGGTACATTGTCCGCTGAACGAGGACTCGAAGGAACTGTTCAATCATGACAGCTTCGGCAGAATGAAAGCGGGAGCGTTGTTTGTGAATACAGCCCGGGGCGGTGTCATGGTCGAGAAGGATTTGCGGGACGCTTTGGAAAGCGACCATTTAGGCGGTGCCTGTATCGATACGCTCAATGTAGAACCGATGGAAGAGGACTGCATTCTGATGCAGACGAAGAACTGTCTCATCACGCCGCATATTGCTTGGGCACCGGTCGAGACCCGTTTGCGGCTGATGGGCATTGTTGCGGAAAATATTCGTCAGTTCCTGAACGGCACGCCGATTCATGTAGTGAGCTGAACGGAAGACGTTCGGTCAGCGTGAACGGGCAGAGATGAGGAAAGGAGGAAAGTTAATGAGTGTGCTCACGACACAGAGGCTGGTACTGCGGCCATTTCGGGAAGGCGATGCCGAACCGATGTTCCGCAACTGGATGAGTGATGAGGACGTAGCACGTTACTGTCGTTGGTACCGCCACAAAGATCTGAAAAGCAGTCAATGGCTGCTGCAGCAGTACCTGAAAGAAGCCGCTGATGGGTTTCCCTACCGTTGGTGTGTGAACGAAAAAGGACGGGAGGAAGCCATCGGCTGTGTGGAGGTCGTTGGTCTGCGGGAACACAAAACCTGTGCCGAAATCGGTTATGTGATTGCCAAGCGATTCTGGAATCAGGGGTACATGACCGAAGCGGTGGCGGCCGTTATCCGCGAACTGTTCCGCAGCGGCTTCCATAAGGTACTTGCCCGACATCATGCAGACAATCCCGCTTCGGGAAGAGTAGCGGAGAAATGCGGGATGCACTTCGTCGGTTGGGAGCAGGAACTGCACAAGCCGGATTCCGATATTCTCTGTGATATGCAGGTGCACGCTATCCATAAAGATGACTACGAGCCAGAAAGGATCGTCCACGGCTAATCGGCGGCTCGATAGAAAATCACCGATCAGACACACAGTGTGTAGGGGAAAATATCAGTGTATGCAAACGGGCACGTTTTCGTTGAGAAGAAGTGCCCGTTTGTTGTATGTGGAACGGAAATGGTTTCCTGCAAGGCGGTCTTGTGGTGAACTACCCATTGTCTAAAGCCAATGGGCTTCCTGCTTCATCGTCCTCGTAACCTACTAACTCCACAGGCGTAAATTCGGGCTGAACCGTCCCTA
>CACZZU010000046.1 GCA_902785765.1 uncultured Ruminococcus sp. | reverse complement strand
GTCCCAATGTGGCCGTTCAACCTCTCAGTCCGGCTACCGATCGTCGCTTTGGTAGGCCGTTACCCCACCAACTGGCTAATCGGACGCGAGCCCATCTTTAAGCGATAAATCTTTGGTATACAGGTCATGCGGCCTATATACATTATGCGGTATTAGTGTCCTTTTCAGTACATTATTCCCCACTTAAAGGCAGGTTGCTCACGCGTTACTCACCCGTCCGCCACTAAGTTGAAGAGCAAGCTCCTCAACTCCGTTCGACTTGCATGTGTTAGGCATGCCGCCAGCGTTCGTCCTGAGCCAGGATCAAACTCTCTAAACTATTGTATCTAAACAGCTTCCGCCGTTCAAATCAAATATCTTTGAGTTCTTTGGCTCAAATACTAACTCTAACGCTTGTGCGTTATTGTAAATTCTTAAGAAGTACTTGACTTCTCAAAGTAATTACAGGTTCTTGTTTGTCTTTACGTTGTTTAATTTTCAAGGTCCTTCGTCGTCTCTCGTGAACTTTCGTTCTCTCGTGGCGACTTATTTATCATATCACACTTTCAAGCTTTTGTCAAGAGTTTTTTGAAACTTTTTTGAAAAGTTTTTCGGTCAGCCGGTTTCAATCAAGTCCGCTCACTGCCCCGAAAACCGCTGTTCATCATGGTTTCAGGCTCTTTTGTTTTGCTCTCTCGTGCGACAGCTTTGTTATCATACGTTATCATACCACTTACTTCCCCATTTGTCAACACCTTTTTTCAAACTTTTTTCTCCTTCTACAAATCGTATATTTTTCTGCCGGAAATACCTGCATTTGGTTACTTTTTCCGTCACTCATCATGTACAGTTTGTATAATCTCATCCAATACCACATCATCCGACGGTAAATTACACTGAAAAAAAACATCCTGCCCTGCCGCCTCTCTGCGTTCGGCGGCAGGACTGGATGTTGCGATAACGATGATCGGAGCAATGCTCACAAAGAAATAAAGTGTTCTATAAAATACCGGAAACCTCAACAACTTTTCGGAATCCATAAAATACATAAATAAAAGGACGCACTCCATATTCGTGGGATGGAAGCAAACTGCAACAAACGCTGATCGAAATACAAAAAAACACTCGCAAGTAAAAACATCCCATTTGGCACAAGCTCGGAAAAAATTGTTGTCCATCAAAATGTTTCCCATCTTCAATTCATTCACCGTCGTTCAGACGACATGACCCATATCATTTTATCGCTGTCTTCCCCAGTTTTCCACCAAAACACCCGCTTTATCCTTCAACTTTTCAACATCTAAATGTTGAGAGTGTTGATTTCTTTCGCAACTCGTCGGATATTTGTGCCTCTTAAACGCCACAAAAAAGAGGATCACTCGTACGCTCTGCCCCCGAAAAGTCGCTTGATAGACAGATTTTCCTCGTGATCCTCTATTTTTTTCCCTCTTCACCACGTTGCATTGACTGTAAAACACCCTTTTCCTCCTTAAAGCAGGAAAATCGGTGCAAAAAGTTTTCAACTTTTCCACGCCAACGTGTTGATAACTTTCCTTTACGTCAATTATTCTGATAAAGGAAAGCCGTCAATATCTCGATCGACCGTTGAGCAGCCGCACGGCTAAAAGTCGCATACTCCACCGCATCGTCTTCTTCACTCATACTGTCGGAAATAGAACGCAGGATAGCAAACGGTACTTTGTTGATACGGCACACCTGACCGATACTGCCGCCCTCCATTTCACACGCCACTGCACCGAACTGCTCATTCAGACGGAGGCGGTTATCATGTCCGCTGATAAACTGGTCGCCGGTTGCCACTGTACCGACCAGATAACGTGTTTCACCGATTGTATCACAAGCCTGCTGTAAGCATTGGATGAGTGACGCATCACAAGGAATATAGGCGATCGTTTCCTGCGGCAGAAACAATTCTCCGGGTTGATCGCCGATCACGGTCGTGTCCATATCATGCTGGATCACGTTTTCTGCGATGACCACATAACCGATATGGGTGTGTACACTCGTACTGCCGCCAATACCTGTGTTGATGATCTTGTTCGGCTGATAGCGAAGAATCATGGTCTGTGTTGCCACGGCGGCATTGACCTTGCCGATACCACATTTGGCAACCACACATTCCTGCTGACCGATACGACCTTTCGTATAAGTCGTTCCGCTGATGATCTCCGCCTGTTTGTCTTTCATAATTTCTATCAGACCGTTGACTTCCATATCCATCGCACCAATGATACCTATCATGTGATCGACTCCTTTACTCTGATTACTGTCGTTTATTATAGCACGATTCCACCGCCGCTACAAGAATCTTTCTTTCTGACGATAGAAAAATCCTCCCGCTATCGCTAGGATAACGGGAGGAACACCTTATTCAGCAAGTCACTGCCGTTGACCGGAGGGATACATTTTCCCCTCACACCACACAATGAACGCCAGATTCCCTTCTGCTGTTCATCGTGACAGGCAATTATCAAACAACTGTGCTGTCTTCTGTACTTTGAGATCCTTCAACCTGTGATGTTTTGCCGCTTTCTTCATTCTTGGAAGTTTCCGGCTGAGAAGCGGCACTGCTTTCTTCCGGCTTGGAAGTCTCCGACGTACCCTTGGCATAGAAATACTTCAACGCCTGTTGAGCACTCTTGGCCTGTACCACATTGTCCGTGTTGCTGGAATTGTCGGTGTACAGCATCATAAACTTGCCGCTGTCAGAAAGATAAGCAGTGTAGGTGGTGTCCATATCCACACCTTCCTTATTGAACAGATGGAACGCACCGCTTTTCTTGACTTCCTCTGTCACACGTTTGGCGTTATCGTCCAGAGCAGTCACATCATACTCATACAGTTCCACCACTGTCTGCGAACCGTTGACGGTGAAAACATACCGGTAACCTCTCTTGGCACCAATGACTTCCGCCATCATTTGTGTGGGAGCCGTATTCTGGGGAAGATAGTGGAGAGCCTTGAAATAGCTGACCAATCCGTCCAGATCATTGTAATAGTCGGCAGCCGGAACATTGTCGATATCGACTCTCTGTGCCGTGTCGATGTTCTCAAACTGCGGTCCCGAACCAAAACAGCCGCCCAAAGAAAAGACGAGTACCGCACATAGTACCCCAAGGATTACCTTTTTCATAAATGCCCTCCATTGCTTGTTGTTTGATGTAAGATGAGGCTATTATACCTCATTTCACCGGCTAATTCAAGTGGTATTCTCACTCTGTCAGACAGAAAAACGCAAGAACCGCACAAAAAATCCTCTGCCGCCACTTCATTGTGACGACAGAGGACGTTAGTATGCCATTTTCCACACACCCATGTACAGCTTTCGTACAGCATTTCCAACTGTACAGCATCCTCTCATCGGCGGGTATTATGGAAGGTAAACATATCTCCATAAGGGTCATAAGGATCACTGTTATCCGACCCCGACATATTGTCCGGCTGTCCATACGGCACATTTTGTGGCTGCTGACCGTAACCTGCCTCCATGGGAACACTCTGCGGACGCTCGCCGTAACCTGCGTTCATTGGAACACTTTGTGGCTGTTGACCATAACCTGCCTCCATCGGAACACTCTGTGGACGCTGACCATACCCTTGTCCATATCCTTGATTGTATGGCTGGTTTGGCACAGACTGTCCATAGCCTTGATTGTATGGCTGGTTTGGCACAGGCTGTCCATAGCCTTGATTGTATGGCTGGTTTGGCACAGGCTGTCCATAGCCTTGATTGTATGGCTGGTTCGGCACAGGCTGTCCATAGCCTTGATTGTATGGCTGGTTTGATGAAGCTCCATGAATCTGGTACGGATTGTAGTTATTTGCAGCACCGGAAACCGCTCTGTAGGAAGCAGAGTAACCCGGACGAGTCGGTACCCCCACCATTTCCAGTATCATACGTTTGTCATACATCGTCAACAACGCCGACAGGAACGAGTTGCTGAAGATATAGCTGATGAAGAACAGGTATACCATCCACAAGTATTGAAACGTCCGGAAAAAATCCCCGATGCCCAAGGCAATCAGCAGATTGATGACCAAAGCAGCCAGCAGGATAGCATGACTCAGCGTGAGCATAATCGAAGCAAATTTGATGCCGCCGATGGCACCCTTCTTCACCTTTTCGGAGCGAATCGAGCGTTTGAGTCCGTGCAGGAACTTTGTCAAAGCGATGCCCTGCCAGATTTTGCAGATGATCGTGAGGACAGCGATCACCAACACCATGTAATACATCGACCCCGCATTGACGGGAAATGATACACCAAGACGTATCATGTTGATAATATCATACACCACAAGGGCAATCCACGCCGCCGCTTCGATGACACCAAAAATTTGATACAGCGTGAACACCGGCACCATGGACGAAGCAGACAGTTGATTTTTGCACCGCTGATATAAAAGAATACTGCCGATGAACGGAATCAGCCGCACGATCAGCACGACCGCCAATATCACGATCATCACAATGGCACTCTTCATCAGCTCACTGAACAGGGCGGCATAAGACACAAAGTAGTTCAGGGAACTTTGACTATTGGTAACCTTCACCATCGAAATGATGGTACTGACAAGCAATACGCCGTAAAAAAGACTGACAATGCCGAAGGCTACGATCAGCCGCACCATATACACACTGCGTCCCAGCTCCTGCAAGACTTTTTCATGCTGTGGAGCGGTTACTTCGTTCATCGAAAACACTCTCCCTTCGTCCGCAGCAACGCCCTATCAAGGGCGTGGATCTTGCTTTGTCAAAGGTACGTTCTGGGGTGCTGATCCTGTCGGTGCGGTTTGAACCGGTGTTCCCTGTACAGCGGCAGGATTCGGGTTCACAACAGGATTCACCACCGGATTCGTGTTATACACCGGATTGACAACGGAGTTCTGCATCGGCATCGTAGGGTACTGCGTTTTAGGTTTGAAAGGATTTTCAGGTGCCTGCGGTACGGGCGGTACAGCTCCTGTGTAGATGTTGCTGTTGACGTTCTGATAGGTCTGGTTGCCGACATAATACGGTACATAGCCCGGTGTTTGCTGATAGTTGTAGGTCTGGGCGTTCGCATAGTCCATCACCCCTTCAGGATTAGGCACACTATGCCCTACATTGGAGAAACCGTTGCGTCCGGCACGAATCACGTCATCGCAGCGGATGGCATACGAACCCGCCAGTACCATCAGGCACACAAACGCCACAGCCGCCGCCGCAAAGATCACAATGTTGAATGTGTTGACAAGCATCTCGGCATTCGACAAACTTGCGGTTGCTTTGTCGGCATTGATGCTCTCAATGTATCCTTTCGGCGGAGCCACCAAATGGAACAACTTCACACAGAAATCCACGGCAGCGGTCACGACACCGATCACACCGCCCAAGAAAACCAGACCGGCACCCCTTTTGACCAGAGCACCGCTCTGCAAATTGGCTGTCATCGAACTGCACAGCCGCAGCATAGCCGCTTCACAGCAGATAACTGCGATACCTAGAAACAGTGTGAAAATAAACAGACCGGTGGCGGACAAATTGATAAAGCCGAAGTAACCTTCGATGTCGTTACGATTGATGACGCTGACAGAGGCAAACGAAGCGATAACCGTCAGGGAGGTATAGATGATGGCAACAACCAGACCGACCTTCAAGAAAGAAAAGCCGCTGGTGATCGGCGGGTTACTGTTAGCACCGCTGCGGGCAGAGAATAGACCAATAGCCAAAAACACCAGCACACAGGCACTCACGACACCGGTTACAATATTCACAACCGGCACGGAACCACTGCCGAACAGTTGATACAGAGCGTTGCATACGCTCAATCTTTGCGACCAGATCATCGCACAGATCCCACGCCCTAAAATAGCCGCTGCCATAATCAGCAGGGTCACGCCGAGGGTAATAGATGTGCCCTTGGAAAAGACGTGCTTGGTTGGCATCGTACTTTGTACATTGACAGGAATGTTGTTCATAAGGATGACCACCTTTCTCCAAAATAAAATGGGCAGACCACGATTGTCTACCCAAATTATATACCATTTTTGAAAGGATGGCAACAGCAAAAAGTCGCAAAAGACGGAGTATTTCGCCCAAAGAATAGGATTTTCCTGTCCTTTGGCTTACCGTGTGATGCAGCACACGCTCTTATGGCAATATACTGCCCTTCTGCTCTGTCCAGCGGAAATGGTTCGGCTGGGCAGCAGTATGTCATATCCACTGTGTAAAACGCTGTTTTTCCGTTCGTATGGTGTTCTTTTCCGGCTGCACAAAAAAGTGTCACACCGTACCGTACATACGCTCATCACCGTCTCATATTAACGTCTGCTATCCGTGTTTTCCGCACTCGGTCAAGTAACCGCCATCCATCTTCATTGGCTATCGACAAGGTTCAAGGGACGCAGAAAAGCCAGTGCCTCCTGTTTGGTAAGCTGCTTGATGGAACAGACCGCCCGTTTTTCAAAATTCAAGTAGACTTTGACGTTGCACTTGCCGCTTTTTTGCTGGAACATACTCTGCACAATCTCGACCTTCTGAATGTTCCGAAGGGGGATATAGCTTTTCCGCAGGTTCAGTCGGTGAAAGCTGCAAACGATCAGGCATTGTGGGTTGCATCCGATATGGGCGTTCTTGTACGCAAAAATACGGAACAGCAGCCACCACAATACTACAATCAGCGTCACATACGCCACAAACGAAAGAGTGAGGCGGAGTTTAGGCAGCCACTGCGACAGCAGTGTCAAGCCCAACGGCAGCAATAGTGCCAGCAGTGGCAGGTAAATATAGGAAAACACACTGTGGGGAGTCACCAAAAGTGTTTTCCGTTCCTGCGGGTCAACGCCCGTCAGTTCAGACATTTTGCGGTGAACGGAATGGGTGCGTTCCGCCGACACGATCATCCCCTTGTCGCCTTTGAGCTTGCCGGAACCAATGATCGAGATCGAACAGCTTTGCAGCCGCATCAGCCGCATGAGCAGACTTTGGTCGATATTCACCGAAGACAGTTCACTGACCTTGGTATAGGTCATACTGTGGCTGATAATGCCTCTCACGATCACAATAGCATCCTTCAGCCGATAAGTACACAGGCGGACGTACCGCAGGAAACACAACAGCATCGAGATCGCCCAACTCAACAGGATAATCGCCGCCAGTGTGGCCGTGACCGGTGAGATAAAATTAGCGTAGTAGAACCACTGGGAGTGGATAGATACCCGCACCATATCATCAGCGACTTGTCGTCCGAGAATCTTACCGGCATTGTAGATAACCGGCACGATAAAAACCATCCCCGTCACAGGATTTGACCAGAAGGCTGACATCAGGATGATGCTTATTGTATGGGAACGGTGAGTTACCAAAACCGTTTGAGAACGAGCGAGTCCTTCCCGCATTTCTTTGGCATGGCGGCGGGAGAAATACGCCGTCAGGTCGTATTTCCGTTTCGATCCGGCCGGTGTATCAAAGGAGATACGCTCCGCCCCGAATAAGGTAGACACGATATTCCGATAGAAAACGATGGTGCGTATCTTGTCGTAGGAGATACGATAGTAGTGATGTATCAGCACCCCCTGACGGATGTGCAGACTGTTGTCATCAAAGTAGTACTTGAAGCTGCCGTAGACCGACAAGTAGTACGACAAGATCACCGTCACATACAGGGCATTGATCCCCAAAGAGCCAATGATGGCTAGAATGTTCTGCGGACGATACAAAACTTGCTGCAAAACTGACAGCAGGATGAGGATAACCGAAATCCTCAACTGTCGGAGAATGGAGTAGGGATGGGTCTTCTTGAATTTCTTTGATTCAGGCATGGGTATCCCCTCTCTTGGGCGGTGTTTCATGGAAGATCTTGCTCTCCACCATCGTTCTGATCTGCTGACCATCCGCTAACGATACCTGACGAATGACAGATACCGACCCCGCCATCATCAGTTTGACCGAACAGACATGGAAGAGCCGCTGCACGACACTTTGCGATAGTACACAATATTGTATGGTATCGTAGCGAATATGAATGGTACGCCGCAGAAAAAATCCGGTGGTCAGCCGGATAAATTCCCGTGTAAACTCACACACGCAGCAGCGGCAGTACAGCGGTATCTCAAAAAACAGCAGGAGTCCATAGGCGATCAGCAACACCACGCTGATGATAACGGCCGTCAGCGGCGAGTAAGCACCGATCAACAGCAGTACCAACATACACGGAGGGATCAGCACCACGCTGTACAGCCGCCATACAGCCTTCGCATACGGCGAAGGCTGTATCCTTTTCCGTGCGTTTTTCGTTTCCATCGGCCTCTTCACCGTGCTTTCCCTCCTTTGTTCTGCCTGACGCAATGCGTCTCTTTCGCTCTACACACAATGTTCCTTTCCGATCTTTTCTCCCCCGAGTCAGGTACACGGTGCTTCTCTTTGTCAGACACTATCCATACAGAAAAAAAGGAAGTATCCTTGAAACAGGAACCGTTCTTGGACGGTTCCCGCTGTTCTCTTGCCTTTTGTTGTCTCTATTATAGCATGGTTTAGGGCAAATACACCCTCTTTCTCAAAAAATTTTCTGCCTTTTGCGTACAAACAAGTTCTGTCATACGGCAATCATTTCACTAAAGCGTACAAGGACGCTGGACGTACAGAATGCGGGAAAAAAGCCGCTTTACACACCTGGGGGAACACAACTTTGCCTTTGATTTTCATTGACTACCGGCAGGTTTCATAGTAAAATAGAAATATATGAGGGAGGGGACGATGAAATGAACACGACCAAAAAATCCGCCTTACTGATGGCTTCCCTGTCGATCTATCGCAAGCTGCTCCAACAGCCCGTGATACAGGCGTTTTATGAACTGCTCAACGCAGTCGATCAACCCATCGAAACATTCATCACCGCATGGGGACACTTTTTTTCGCTGCTGTGTGAACAGGATTGCAGCGACGATTGGGCGGGCTATCTGACGAGAGCTGTCCTGTACGACGACAACGTTTTTTCCCGTGCAGCCGCCGCCAATCAGACGGCAGCACTGCCTGAACCTACCATGAAGGCAGTTCAGCGGGATCTTGCGGTGTTACGCCGCTTGAGCCTTCTGAAACCGGACACTATCTTATCCGACTATCGTCAGCAATCCGAATGGAGGTATGTCGTGCGGGAACTGCCCCGCTGGGAAAACGGTCAGCCTGTCAAGGAACTAGCCTACGAAGACAAAGCGTTGATGTCCCTGTCGGACTTTTACCGTCATAACGGCTGCGGTCTTTTTGCTCGTTACCGTGCGTTTATCTGGCGGAACAAAGACATCCAGCCCGTCCCTTACCCTGACAGCATTACGCTCTCTTCGCTGAAAAGCTATGAAATACAGCGTCAGGCGGTCGTCGACAATACGCTCGCCTTTCTGAAGGGCGTTCACAGCAACAACTGCCTGCTCTACGGCGACAGGGGCACCGGCAAGTCTTCTACTGTCAAAGCGTTGCTGAACGCTTACGCCAAAGACGGTTTGCGGATCGTCGAAATGCCCAAGGACAAACTGGGCGAATTTCCATTGTTGGTCGAAAAGCTGGCTTCCCTGCCGCTCAAGTTCATCCTCTTCATAGACGACCTGTCGTTTTCGAGTGACGACAAGAGTTATGCCCAACTCAAAGCGGTATTAGAGGGCGGTCTGGCGGTACGACCACGCAATACACTGATCTATGCGACCTCCAATCGTCGTCACATCGTGAAGGAGAGCTTTGCCGAGCGAAGCGGCGATGACGTTCATGTCAATGATACCATACAGGAGACGCTGTCTTTGTCAGATCGTTTCGGCTTGGCAGTGAATTTTTCCAAGCCGGACAAACAGCAGTATGAAACGATCGTGGAAGGGCTGGCTGCCGAAAAACAACTGTCGGTCGACCGTGACAAACTGCTGTATGAAGCCGAACGCTTTGCCATCAGTCGGGGCGGACGTTCCCCTCGCTGTGCCATTCAGTTTATTGCCGCTCTCGAGGCAGAACAAACACTGTCCTCTTCCGCCGTGACCAAATAAAGGAGCCGGAACGCCATGAAAAGATTCGCTGCTCTCTTGCTGACTCTCCTGCTCGTCCTTGCAGGCAGTGCCTGTTCCCTGAACAACAAAGAATACCCCGTGACGCTTGCCCACTGTATCATCCGTGAACGTCCCGAAACAGTGGTATGTTTGAGCGATTCAGTAGCCGATATTTTGATCGCCTGTGGTTATGCCGACCGCATTATCGCCCGTTCGGAAGAATGTACCCAACCGCTGCTGACCAACTTGCCTTCGGTCGGTACCAAGGTCTCGCCTTCTCTCGAACAGTTGAAAGCCCTCCAGCCTGATCTTGTTTTTGCCGACCGCGATA
The DNA here is from genome assembly GCA_902785765.1 of uncultured Ruminococcus sp. Taxonomy (GTDB): domain Bacteria; phylum Bacillota; class Clostridia; order Oscillospirales; family Acutalibacteraceae; genus UBA1213. The sequence goes on along the minus strand of CACZZU010000046.1, from coordinate 1,038 downwards.
TACCGGACGAAACGTATCATGCCATACAAGACAACGGCAGTACCATCCTCATCATGGTGCCCGCTAAAACAACCGATAACCTCGTCCGCTTGTACGAAAGTATCGGCAGTGTCATGGGCGGTCAGCACAGCGGCCGTGAAAATGGTCGTGAAACAGCACAAAACCTGCTTGTCTTGTTAAGCGATCAGCAGCGTGCCCTGCCCCAACGGGACGTAGTATTGACCGCCTGTTATCTGTACGATGCCATTGGCCATGCTGCGGTGGATACCACTCTGACCGGCAAGCTGTTTGACTACGCCAATGCGGTGAATGTCTGCGGCACCGCTAACAACAGCAACGATGCGTTGATGAAGCTGCGACTCTCGGATCCTGACTTCATCTTCTGTGCTGCCGGTGTCAAAGAAGAACTGCTGGAAGACCCTGCTCTGCGGGAACTGAAGGCACTGCACAGCGGTCATGTCTATGAACTCGACAGCCGTTCCGTTGACCGTCAGGGTCATAGTCTGCTGACGACGTTGTCCTTTATGATTGACAAGATGTATCTCGCTGCACCGCAAAACTCACAGGAAAGCCGTTCGCCCGAACCGAACAGCCGTCCGGAAGTCAGCAGACAACCAGAAGAGAGCAGACCACCGGAAATCAGCAGCCGCCCCACAAGCCGGCCGCCATCTATTTCTTCACAACCTGCAGAGTCTTCCGGTGATACAGAGACTTCCAACGGCTATGACCCGATTTACTGGCCGGCGTATTCCGAACCCACGGAGGAGCCAACATCCCCTTATGTATACAGCGAACCCACTCCCAGCAGTGACCCTGAACCACCGGTTTCTCCTGTTCCCAGTATTCCGCCAAACGAAAGTTCTTTGCCTGATGACAGCAGTCTGCCTGAACAAAGCAGCCTGCCCGATGACACCAGTCTGCCCGATCAAAGCAGCCTGCCCGATGACACCAGTCAAACCGACCAAAGCAGCCTGCCCGATGACACCAGTCAAACCGACCAAAGCAGCCTGCCCGATGACACCAGTCAAACCGATCAAA
>CACZZU010000045.1 GCA_902785765.1 uncultured Ruminococcus sp. | reverse complement strand
ATGTAAATAACGGCGGTGACATGCTTGAGGCTACAGTAACCACCTACTCGTGGGACGAGGTCAACAAGCAGCTGGTTAAGACGCAGGAAAGCAAACAATGCCGCCCTTTTGGAGGTCAACACGAAGAAGATTGGCTGTCCTCGGAAGAAACCTACCGTCTGGAACAACAAAAAATGCTGCAGGAACAGCGGAAGCTTTTTCTCTCTGCCTATCCGAATAACGTCCTATCTAGCTGGATGGCGTGTCTTTTTGACACACTCTCCTCAACAGAACACACCTACATGGTCTTCTGCGATGAAGAAGAAACGGAGAAGCCGTCCTTCCCCTTCCCCATTGTCACTGTTGTGGAAGGGGACAGTGTAGTGTCCTTTACCCTTCCGTTTCTGTCGCCCAACTACACAGACACATCCACCCCACCGGAGTATCACGTTTATTCCGCAGAAAATGAACTGATGGTCGTCTTCGACACCACCGATACCTTCCCCCTCATTCTCTACTACAACGTCACCGAAGGACGGCTGACCGGTTTTAGTACCTGACGAATCGCTCAAAGATACAGGCAAGCCGGTTATTTTGAACCGCTGCAAAAAAACGCCCCACAACTTTCTGAAAAGCTGTGGGGGTATTTTTTATAGGGAACACCGCATATCTGCGGCAAAGGCGAACATCGGCCATTCACACTGCCGTTTCCCATGCTTGTGTCATCACAGGATGTCCAGCTTAATCTGGTCGTCTTCGGCCGTGACATGGATACCGGCGATACCACCCAGACGACTGTTGACAATGGCAGCGGCGATCTTATCCTCAACCTCTTTGCGGATGAGGTTTCGCAGATCTCTTGCACCGCTCTTGCCGCCATAAGCTTTTTTCGCCAGACAACGCTGGGCTTTCTCATCAAAGCTGAAAAGGATGCCCTTTTCCTGCAGGGTATCGGTGTATTCGTTCAGCATCAGAGCAGCAATCGACACAAAGTCTTCTTCAGTGAGGTGACGGAAGATGATGATCTCATCTAAACGGCTGAGAAACTCCGGACGAAGAAATTCGCCCAAAGCGGCTCGTACCTTTTCGGTGGTCGCTTCCTGTTCCGTCTTGGCAAAACCGAGAGCGTTTTCTTTCCGTTCGCTGCCGGCATTGGAGGTCATTACGATAACTGTGTTGCTGAAATTGACCTTCCGTCCCTGTGCATCAGTCAGAACACCCTCGTCCAGAATTTGCAGGAGGATATTCAGCACATCCGGGTGTGCCTTTTCAATCTCATCAAACAGCAAAACGGAATACGGACGGCGGCGGACTTTCTCGGTCACCTGTCCGGCTTCTTCGTAGCCGACATATCCCGGAGGGGAACCAATGATCTTCGACACGGAGTGTTTCTCCATATACTCTGACATATCCAGACGAATCAACGTCTCCGGCGTGTTGAACAGTTCGCCGGCCAATACCTTGACCAATTCAGTCTTACCGACACCCGTTGGTCCTACGAAGATAAAGGATGCTGGACGGCGGCGGGGACTGATCTGTACGCGGCTGCGTTTCACAGCAGCCGCCAAAGCAGTAACAGCCTCGTCCTGACCGATGACCTTGCTCTTGAGCTTCTCTTCAAGGTCAGCCAGCTTGTTCAGTTCATTCTCCTGCACTTTGGAAGCCGGAATACCTGTCCACAATTCGATGACATGAGCAATATCCTCCTCGGTCACATCGACTTGGAGTGCATCTTTGTCTACCTCGTTCATCTTTTTTTCCATGCGGGCAATATCATACCGCACTGTTGCCAGCTTCTCATAGTTGATCTCGGTTTCAGCAGTCAGCTTCTCTTCCTGCTTCTTGAGCACAGCCAGTTCTGCCGTCTCGCGGTCAAAGTCTTCCAACTGCTTGTTGTGAAGGGCAGCATGGGTGCAGGCTTCATCCAACAGATCAATCGCCTTATCCGGCAAAAAACGGTCAGTAATGTACCGTTCCGCCAAAATGACGATCTTGCGAACCGTCTCGGACGATAGCTTGACACGGTGGTAGTCCTCGTAGTAGGACTTGATGCCCTCGATGACCTCGATCGTATCCGTAATGGACGGTTCAGCTACCGTGACCGGCTGAAAACGGCGTTCCAGTGCCGCATCTTTCTCAATGTACTTACGGTACTCGTTAAAGGTGGTCGCCCCAATGACCTGTATCTCTCCGCGGGACAGAGCCGGCTTCATAATATTCGCCGCATTCATGGAACCTTCTGACTCACCGGCACCGACCAGCGTATGCACTTCGTCAATGAACAGGATGACGTTGCCATCCGCTTTGACTTCTTCGATTAGACCCTTGATGCGGCTCTCAAACTGTCCTCTGAACTGCGTACCGGCCACCAGTGCCGTCAGATCCAACAAGTGGATTTCCTTCTTCTGAAGACGCAGCGGCACATTACCCGCCGCGATCCGCAAAGCCAGCCCTTCAGCAATAGCCGTCTTGCCGACACCCGGTTCACCAATGAGACAGGGATTGTTTTTAGTACGTCTGCTTAATATCTGGATCACACGATCCAGTTCTTTTTCTCTGCCCACAATTCTGTCCAACTGACCGTTGGCGGCTTTATCCGTCAGATTCGTACAGTAGGTATCAAGATGCTTCCGCTTCTTTTTCTTGGGTAGCTTGGATTCTTCGCCTTTTCCGCTCTCGTCCTTGACAGGCTTCTTCTTGCCGCCGGAGAACAGGTCTTGGAAAATATTCGGAAAAGTCGGTGCACCGCCTCGGCTGAAATCACCCTCTTCCTCTTCTTCACCCTCATCCTGTTCGGGCTGGTCGGGGGAATTGAGCAGCTTCTCGATATCATCGGACAACATACCGGAATCCATCAGCTCGCCCATCTGGTTCTGCATCATATCAATATCTTCATCCGAGATGCCCATCTTCTCCATCAGGTCGGTCACGGGCTTGATACCCATTTCTTTGGCACAATTCAGGCAATAGCCAACGGATTCTGACGGGTTAGCCGTATTGGATACAAATACGACCGCCGGGTGCTTGTTACATTTACTGCATAACATCATGTAGGATCTTCTCCTTCCTTTTGTTTGGTGTAGTCTCTTCTTCCTTTATTCACGGGAACATACCGTTATTGTAACAGAAAGTATGCGTCCTGTCTAGTCCTGTTTCCTGTTCGTCACAAAATCGACGATCATCGGCACCATACACGGAAAAAGCCACACAGAAAACACCGCTTCCTGAAATACATAAAACTGACAATCGTTCAGCGTTTCTGCTTTGGTACAGCGACGGTTTCTATTCGTAAACGCCGATTGCGTTCCTGTATCATCCGGACAAACAGGCGGGTATACATGACAAGCGAAAACAGCATTAAGGTCGTGGTGACCGTCAGCAGGACAAATGTCAGAGTGTGATTGGTATAACCGCCAATGGCTTTCAACAGAATGAGCGTAGTAACGGAGGTGTAAAACACCACCGTAGACAGTTTGCCATACCATTTTGCCGCCGGCGGTTTCATCTTCAGTTTCAGTAAAAATGCACCGCCGCCTAACATCAACAGTTCCTTGGAGAATAGCACAATAATGAACGGTATCATATCCGGATACAGGACATTTACACAAATAACAATCGCCATCAGTGTCAGCTTATCGGCAATCGGATCGAGAATTTTGCCAAGGTCAGTGATCTGGTGCAGCTTACGTGCCAGCAATCCGTCCAACATATCGCTCAAAGCGGACAGCAGCAGGATGATACCGGCCATGATATAATCCTGCCGAAGCAGAAACCACATCAGCGGAACGATAAGAACGATCCTCAAAATGGTCAAGGTATTGGGAACATTGACATTCTGTTTGAAGGATAGCTTACGCAAGAAGTCGGCACTCCTTTCCAATAGAATGAAAAACAGTTTACCATAGAGACGAGATCCACGAGATGATCTTCTCCGGCAGATTGATTTTTTGGATCAGCCGATAAAAGACCGTTTGATCTATCGCCTCCCGCAAAGTTTTACAGGTCTCCGGTGAAATAAACATCATCACGAAGTACACGATCAAGCCGATGACCATCGACACCAAAACCGCTTCCGCTACCCCTACCAAAATCCCCAGTACACGGTTCGGCGTTTTGAGGAAAGTACGGTTGATGCCTTTAGACAGCTTTTTGGCCAGAAAAGCTACAACAATCATCATCAGCAGGTACAAGATCATCGTCAGAACACTGGAGATCATCTTGACGGCGTGGGGGCGAATCATTTCTTCTACCGTGTCGGGAATACCCAGCACAGAACGATGAAGCGTATCGGCCAGTCCTTTCTGGTCAATCTTCAGCAGCGAAAAGGCATTGAGCGTGAAGTTCGAGACGACCTTCCATGTTTCGGCAGCGGCCTGCATTGGGTCAGAGGTGGTGATGTTTTGTGTTGCTTGCGTCAAGCCGTTCACGATATTGTCGCGGAACAACAAATTATAGATCATCATCGAAAACATGGACGCAATCGTTGATGAAGCAATCAACGCTACAACTGTACCAGCTGTGTTGATTGCCATATAGACCACTCCTCGTTTATACCCAGAGTAGCCGAACAGTATAATGAGAGCCGCTACTCCAAAATCCAGCCAAATATTCATGACGTCACCTGTTTTCTACAACTTTTTTAGGATACGCTATTACTATAGCATATTTTCGACATAACTACAAGTCATTTTTTCGGAGATTATGGGCACCATAGCGGGAATCTATACACCAATGGGCGGAAATTTTCTCTCCGGTTGTGTGTCTGCACTCCCTTCCCATAGTATGCCGCTCAAGAAAAACCGTCCGCTGTTTCTCAAGAAAAGAAACAGCGGACGACTGATTTACCTTTTGACTCACTTCTTGGCTTTAATTTTCTTTTCGGTGCCGTTGAGCAGCCTCTTGATATTGTCTTTGTGCCGGATGATAACCAACACTCCCATCAACAGTGCCATGACAGCCGAGTACCACACAAACGGCCAAGTGGGGTGAGGAACTGTGGACAGAAACGAGGTCACGCCCTGATAGTCTAAAAAACGCCACAGGAACGCCGTGAAAACGTACAGTGAGAAATTGATAAGGGCACACAGCGAAATAATATGGGTCGCCAGGAAGAAAACAGCGAAAAGCAACAGGGCACACACCAATGTACGCCAGTCCGTCATCAGCATGACGGCAAAGGTTGTCACCACGCCCTTTCCTCCACGGAATTTATAGTAGAGCGGGAAGGTATGCCCCACTACCGCAAACAGACCTGCAACATACAGCAAATAACCCCGATACAGTTCTGCCTGTTCTTGCGGTATCATCAGTGTCAACAACATTGCGATGCCAACAGACACGACGCCTTTAAGAAAATCTCCGACAAAGGTAACCATGGCTGGCGTCTTGCCTACGCACCGAAGTACATTGGTAAATCCCGCATTACCGCTGCCCATCGTGCGAATATCCTTGTGCAGTACAAGCTGCGTGACAATGATAGATGTGTTGATACTGCTGATGAGATAAGAAGCGAGAGCGGCCAGTATGATCGGCAGCCAACACGCCGAAAAGAATCCTGCTATTTCCTCCACAAAAAAACACCTCTGTTTGTGCGTGTACCGTTACACATTGGTACACGATACTGTTGTGCATATCCGGTTGGGGCGTATCCCCTTGGCGGTCATTCTGTATCTGTCACGCTGGGGTTCTTTCCAGAACACGAGATCTCGGTATACAGCGGTCATGTTTTGTCGCCGCGTTCACGAATAACAAAGCGAATGGGCGTTCCCTGCATCCCGAATGTCTCTCGGATACGGTTTTCCAGATAACGCTGGTACGAAAAATGGAACAGCTCTGCCGAGTTGACAAAGCAAACAAATGTCGGCGGCTTCACGCTTGACTGTGTCATGTACAGAATTTTGAGCCGCCGTCCTTTATCTGTGGGCGGCTGCACTCTGGCGACTGCCTCGGCTAACAAGTCATTCAACACGCCCGTTGCAATTCGCATCGCTGCTGCGTTCACCACTGTGATGATCCATTCAAACAGCCGGTCAAGACGCTGCCCTGTCTTTGCGGAAATAAACACCATGGGGGCGTAAGACATAAACGAGAAATCGTTTTCCAACTTCTTGCGGTACTCGTTCATGGTCTTGTCGTCCTTTTCCACAGCGTCCCACTTATTGACAACAATCACGCAGGCTTTGCCTGATTCATGAGCCAATCCCGCAATTTTGGAGTCCTGCTCTGTGAACCCAACGGTTGCATCAATCATGATGAGACAAACGTCACTGCGTTCGATTGCCATCTTGGCCCGCAGAATACTGTACTTCTCGATCTCATCTTCGATGCGGCTCTGACGGCGGATACCGGCGGTATCTGTCAGACGAAACCGTCCGAAACGATTCTTGATCGTGGTATCAATACTGTCACGGGTCGTTCCGGCAATATTGGAAACGATGCAGCGTTCCTCGCCGGTGATCTTATTGACCAACGATGACTTACCGGCATTGGGACGGCCGATGATGGCCACACCGATCGTATCATCGTCTTCTTCTCCTGTCTCCTGTTCCGGCAAATAGGAAAAGACCGCATCCAGCAAATCACCTGTTCCGTGTCCGTGCACGGAAGATACCTGTATGGGGTCGCCCAGCCCCAGATTGTAAAACTCATAGAAAGCCGGATCGGGTTCCCCTACCTTATCACACTTATTTACGCACAGTACCACCGGGCGGTGACTCTTTTGCAGCATCATCGCCACATCGTGGTCAGTGGCAACAACACCGCTCGTCAGATCGGTCACCAGCACGATAACATCCGCCGCTTCAATTGCCAACTGTGCCTGCCGCCGCATTTGCTTGAGAATGACATCATCAGAATACGGTTCGATACCGCCTGTATCCACCAGCATGACCTTCCGGCCACGCCACTCACATTCCCCGAAAATACGGTCACGGGTCACACCGGGCGTATCGTTTACGATGGCGACACGCTGCCCGATCAGTTTATTGAACAACGTCGATTTGCCGACATTCGGCCGTCCGACAATTGCGATCACCGGTTTAGCCATCTGCATTCCTCCTTTACCGTACATGAGACAAAACTTTGCCCCTTACTGACAAAACAAAAGAGAAGGATCGCTCCTTCTCTTCTTGTATGACATCTTCGCAGGCTGCAACACCTCATACTGTCCCGCTCATCCGCAGGCATGGCATCACATTAAGCCTCTGTCTCCAGAACCGTTCTGCCGTTGTACATACCGCAGTTGCCGCACACTCTGTGAGCGAGCTTCAGCTCACCGCAGTTCGGACACTTGGAAAGAGCGGGAGCCTCGATTTTCCAAACCGCTGAACGTCTCTTATCTCTTCTTGCTTTAGAAGTCTTTCTCTTAGGTACTGCCATGGTAATTGCCCTCCTTGTATCATGTGCATCGCATCATTCTTCTGACAACAACCGTTGGAGTGCTGCCAGACGGGGGTCGGCTTCCCGCAAAGTGCAGCCGCACGAACCCTCATTCCAATTTTTTCCGCACCGCGGACACAAGCCCTTACAGGATTCTTTACACAGGCGTTTTGACGGCAACGCCAGCAGAATATCATCTCTGAGCAGAGCGTCTGTATCAAGCTGGTAGTCGGGTGCTTCGATATAATCGTCGCCGCTCTCTTCTGACAGCGACAGCACGAGAATATGACGGAATTGAAAATGAAAATCCCTGCTGACGGGTGCCGCACAGCGGTCACAGTCAAAACGACAGGCAAAACCGACCTCTGCCGTAAATTCTACAAAACCGGCATGGTTTACGACAGCAATATCCGCCGCCACGATTTCTCCTTCAAACGCAACATCCGCATTTGCTTCTGACATATCGACCTCTGTACGAAGCTGCAGGGCGGCATTCTCGACCAAAAAGACTTTCTTCAAATCAAGAACCACCACAACCACCTCAACAGAACATTTTCAACAAACCATACTTTATTATAATAACCCTGCCCCTGTTTGTCAATAGGTTGACGCACTTTTTTTCAAAATCTTCCCTTAAAAAGCGGAAGGTTCCGCAGACATCCGGTCAAGATCAGCCAATCGTTTATTGAAACAACCTCAAGGGAAGTCTTTCGCCTCACAACACGGTCATCGTTCGACCGTAAGACGAGAAATGCGGCTCTTCCCCAACACATAGAAAGTATTTCGGTCGCAGTACACCAACTTGCGGGCGTCACTGTCGGCTGCAACCGTTCCCTTGACCTGACCGTCCCGATCATAGATCGTGATCTTCCCGTCTGAAAGAATCGCACGTTCATTATCTCTCATCCCGAGAGAAATCGCTTTCTGATCTGTAACAATCTCGCAGTCTTTCTCTCCGCTGGCATTAAAGGACAGCAGATCGCAGTCACGACCATCCGGATTGGCAGACAGTGCCAATGTCACGCCCTGACTGCGGTGGAAAGCGTAGGTCGTCAAGTAGCGGCTGCCATAGGGCACATCGGTCTTGCTGCCCTCGTTGATATTGATATAGAACAGTTGGTTCGTGCCGATGGCATAGGCGTTGCCATTGTCGAGGAACTGGACATCATAGATAAAGGTGTCGTCCACCTCGTACCGCTGCAGGAAGTTATCCTGCGAGAAATCCAGTATGTAGATCACGGAGATCAAACCGCCGTTGCGTGCCGATACGCCGGATAGGATAGCACGGGTACCGTCCTTGTTGATGGATACCGTATTCATATAGTAATCCGCAAAGGAGTACTTGAACTTTTCAAGATTGTCACTGCGGTAAACGACCAGCTTCGCCAGATAGTCTTCTCCCCGCATCAAAATAGCATATGTACCGCTGGCGGCAATATCCGCTGCGAAAATCTTCTGCTTGACGGCAGCACTGTAAGAGATGCTGTCCCGCTTGAAAACGGTGTAGCCTGTGGCATCCGTGTTATAGACGATACCCCAGCCCGCATTGACACTCAGAGTCGGGTTAGCGTAGGAATGTTGCTGTTCTTGGTACAGCCCTGCATTTTTATTCAGTACCGTGATCGTCGTATCACTGCAGTAGACCGGCACACCGCTGATGAGGTCAAAATTGCTGTCGCTGACAGTCGAACCGGAAAAATTGGTCGGGTAACCGTCACCATCCGTTTTGCCCAGCACATCATACTGGAACCAGTGCACGATATTGTCGGGGGTGAGTTTCTCCAGATTCAGCACGGCCATGACCGCCACGACCGCCAGAAACAGGATGAAGAACATCTTCAAAAACCGCTTGGTCAGGTTGTTGGGCATCGGGTCTTCATCCCGATAGTTCTCCAGCGGAACATCTTCATAGCTGGTATACTGCCGTTTGGCTGCCCGCTTCTCCTGTTTGGCTTCGTCATTTTGGTAGCGTCCTCTGCTCGTCTTCATGTTGCTTGTTTCACTCCTTTTCTCCCCACAGAAATAATCGTTGGTGGGTCGGTTATGCAAAGGGAAGTTTCTCTCCTTCCCGATCATTTCATCCAAAGCGATGGAGGATTCCTCTCGTCATCAACCATACAATGGTCGGCATCCCCACTATTTCAGGCCGTTTTACGGTATTATCCTCACGATCTTTCGCCATCAATAGAACACCCGATTCAGATACAAGCCCTGCGGCGGTGCCGTGGGACCTGCTTGGGTACGATCCAGTGCCCGTAAGATGAGCGGGATGTCCGCCGGACTGGTTTTTCCTTGAGCAACTTGTAATAGCGTACCAACAATGATACGCACCATGTTGTATAGAAAGCCGTCCGCCTCAATCGTCATCGTCACCATATCCTTGTCCCGTGTAACGGCAATATGTTTGACGGTGCGGTGAAAATCGCCTTTAGGCCGCTTGGGGTCAACTGTGCAAAAAGACGTAAAGTCATGCCGTCCCAACAGGTGACGAGCCGCTTCATTCATCACCGCTTCATCCAGCGAATGCCAGTAATGCAGGACGTAGCCCTCCAAAAACGGATTGCGGATGGGGGCATTGTAAATACGGTAGATGTACTCCTTTCCCTTGCAGGAATAGCGGGCATGAAAATCTTCCGCCACCTCCCGTGCTTCCCATACCGCCACCGTCGGCGGCAAAAAGCGGTTGAGAGCCAGCGGCAGACGATCGGTCGGAATGGTGTGTTCCGTATGAAAGCTGACACAGTATTGGTTAGCGTGTACACCGGCATCGGTGCGGCTGCACCCCTTGATATCAGGGTGTTCCCCGATCACCTGATAGAGTGCCTGTTGGAACACTTCCTGCACAGACGGAGCATTATTTTGCACCTGCCAACCATGGAACAGCCGTCCGTCATACATCATCGTTAGCAAAAGATTCCTTCTCATGTGTTGACTCCCCTATCCCCACATCACGGGAACATAGATGTTACAGAAGATCACAGCGGCAAATATCACAGCCAAAAACAGTGTGACCCATCCGTCTCGTGCCGAAAAATGAAGTACCTTCATGCGGGTACGCCCTTTACCGCCATGATAGCAGCGGCATTCCATCGCCATTGCCAGATCATTCGCACGGCGGAACGAAGACACAAACAGAGGTATCAATACCGGCAGCAGTGCCTTTACACGCTTAATAAGCCCGCCGCTCTCCATATCGGCTCCACGGGCTTTTTGAGCGTTCATAATTTTGTCGGTCTCTTCCAGCAGCACCGGAATGAACCGCAGGGCGATCGTCATCATCATGGCGATCTCGTGTACCTTGACATGAAATACCGTCAGCGGCTTGAGCAGCCGCTCAATGGCATCGGTCAAGTCACTGGGCGATGTCGTAAACGTCAGTGCCGTTCCAAGTGATGCGGATGAAGCCCCATTCCCACAAGGCTTCTCCACTGCCGTAAAACAAGTTCAGCAGTCCCGTGAAAATCACCACGAAAAGAATGACCTTCATGCTTTTGAGGTACATATTCAACCGAATCTTCGTCAGCAGCACCGCCAGCAAGGACACCAGCGTCATCAGCATCAGGGACACATAATTGCTCGCTACAAAGGTGAATACGATCATCGCCAACAGCATCAGCAGCTTGGCTCGGGCATCCAGCCGATGAATCAGCGAATGTCCGGGCATAAACTGCCCGAGCGTAATATCCCTTACCATAGGTTCTCTCCTTTCACCGTAATCAATGGAGGCCGGTTGACCGTACAAGGGTGCTCCCTTATCAGAAACACGGAAACAAGGTCAAACGTCACAAGCAGCAGGCAGCGTCACGACGGCTGATAAAACGCTCGATGTCCTATCACGTCCACCGCTCACTGTTTGACTGTGAGATGCCGCAGCAGTTCCCGAAAGGCCTGTTCAACCGTCAGCACACCGGTATCCACTGCAAAGCCCTTGTCCCGCAGGAGCAGCATGACCTGCGTGATCTGCGGGACCCGCAGCCCCATTTGAGCCAGCTCACTGCCACGGGCAAAGATCGCCCGGGTGCTGTCCAGCATTTCCCGTCTGCCTTGGTTCATCACCAAAATGCGGTCGGCCGTCTTGGCAATATCCTCCATGCTGTGTGAAACAAGCAGCACGGTGTTCTTACGCACCGCATGATACGCCCTAATCTGCGACAACAGCACGTCACGTCCCAATGGATCAAGTCCTGCTGCCGGTTCGTCCAGTATCAGCACGTCCGGATCCATCGCCATTACACCGGCAATCGCAGCCCTTCGTTTTTCACCGCCCGACAGGTCGAATGGAGACTTGTCCAGCAGTTCTTCCTTCAGACCGACAAATGCGGCAGCCGTCCGTACCTTCTGGTCAACAACCTCTGCGGACAGCCCCATATTTTTCGGACCGAAGGCAATGTCTTGATAGACCGTTTCCTCAAACAGCTGATACTCCGGATACTGAAACACCATCCCGACCTGAAAACGCACAGCACGGATTTTTTTCGGTTCCTGCCAAATATCCTTTCCACGCAAGGAGATGGTGCCTGCCGTGGGCTTCAACAGACCATTAAGCAATTGAACAAGGGTAGACTTGCCCGAACCTGTGTGACCGATGATGCCCAACAGTTCACCGCTGCGAATCGCAAAACTGACATCACTGAGGGCAGTCTTTTCAAAAGACGTGCCACTGCCATAAACCAGTTTCACGCTGTTGGCAGACAGGATCGTTTCCTGTTCCGGTACATCAGCGGTACCGGATTCCGTTTCACGGGAGGTCGCTGCTGCTTCGGCAGATACCGCCGCTGCGGTTGGTGCTTGGGACAGCAGTTTCCCCAAGGCTTCCACACACTCGTCTTCGTACAAAACACACGCAGGCACGTCAAAGCCACTGTCTCGCAGCTTTGCCGTCAGTTCCGTGACCTGCGGTACATCCAACCGATGCTGCCGCAGCAGACAGGTATGAGTAAACACCTCCCGCGGGGTGCCTTCCACAAAGACCTTGCCGCTGTCCATCATCACGACACGGTCAGCCAGCACTGCTTCCTCCATATAGTGAGTAATCAGCACAATAGTGATTCCCTTATCTTGATTCAACTGCCGGATCGTCTGCATGACCTCGTTCCGTCCCTGTGGGTCAAGCATGGCGGTGGGTTCATCCAATACAATACAATCGGGCTCCATGGCGATAATACCTGCAATAGCCACTCGCTGTTTTTGACCGCCGGACAGCTTGTCCGGCGAATGATGGCGGTAGTCGTACATATCCACGGCACGGAGAGCCGCATCGACCCGCTGGCGGATCTCTGCGGAAGGAACCCCCAAATTTTCACAGCCAAACGCCACATCTTCTTCTACAACACCGGCCACGATCTGATTATCGGGATTTTGCAGCACCAGCCCGACCTTCTTCCGAATGTCAAACAGGTGCTTGTCCTCCTTGGTGTTCATCCCGTCTACCCATACGTCACCGGTTGTTGGACAATACAGGGCGTTAAAATGCTTGGCAATCGTCGATTTGCCCGAACCGTTGTGACCAACAATAGCAACAAAATCCCCCTTCTCGATGGTCAAATCAACTCCTTGCAGGGCAAAGGGTGTTTCTTCGGGAGAAACGTTACCTTCATACCGGAAGAACAGGTCTTTCACTTCGATCAATGCACTCAAACTGTCCCCTCCGTTCAGTGTTCCCAGATCGCCGTACTGCCGCAGGGCAGGGTCAGACCGCTGTCGGTAACGTGCAGACCGATTTCCGAACCGGACGTGTGTCCTCCGAAACGCTTTTGCAGCATCACGCCCAACAAATATTCCATCACGGACGGTGACAAACCGGTCGTATACGAGTTGAGGACGAAGAACAAGGCATTGTCGGACAAAATCGGCAAACACAGTTCCACCAGATGGAACAGTTGTTCTTCGAGCTGCCAGACTTCGCCGCCGGGTCCTCTTCCATAAGACGGCGGATCCATGATGATACCGTCATAGTGGTTGCCACGCCGCTGTTCCCGCTGTACGAATTTTACGCAGTCATCAACCAGCCAGCGTACCGGCTTGTCGGACAGGTGACTGAGGGCAGCATTTTCTTTCGCCCATTGTACCATGCCTTTCGAGGCATCCACATGCGTCACAGCTGCTCCGGCGTTCAAGCAGGCTAATGTGGCCGCCCCCGTATAGGCAAACAGGTTCAAAATCTTGACAGGGCGACCCGCCGCACGGATTTTTTGGTCGGCAAAGTCCCAGTTAACGGCCTGTTCCGGAAAGATGCCCGTATGCTTGAAGCCCATCGGCTTGATGCCGAAGGTCATGTCCCGATATTGTATCGTCCATTGTTCGGGTATCCGCTGGTAATACTGCCACGAACCGCCGCCGCTGCTGCTGCGGTGGTAACGGGCGTGAGCTTTTTGCCACAGCGGGTGCTTTTTAGGCGTTTTCCAAATAATCTGCGGGTCAGGACGGATCAAGATGATCTCTCCCCAGCGTTCCAGCCGTTCTCCGTCCGAACAGTCGATCAGTTCATAGTCCTTCCACTGTGCTTCACGCACGGCACTTCCCCCTTTTCTTGGAGGGCGTTGCCCTCCAAACCTCCCACCAGAGGCTCTGCCTCTGGACTCCGCAAGCCTTTGAAAAGGCTTGAGCGAAACTTGAATCCTGTGCGCGCCGGATGCGTGGTGTGTATTTTTGTGACGCCTCTTTCAAATTATCG
>CACZZU010000044.1 GCA_902785765.1 uncultured Ruminococcus sp. | reverse complement strand
TGTGTCGGGATGTTCTTCCTGATGAGCGATTTCGGTACCGCCCTGATCTTCTTTGTGACGTTCCTCGTGATCTCCTTTATGCGGTCAGGGAACTTCAAGACCGTAATTTTGGCGATAGCGGCCGCCGTCCTCGGCGTGATGCTGATCCTGATCTTCAAACCGTATATCGCCGAACGGTTTCAGGCGTGGGGACACGTTTGGGAGTATGCCGACACGGCAGGCTATCAGCAAGTCAACGTGTTGGTATGCAGTGCCAGCGGCGGTCTGTTCGGGCTTGGTCTGACACGGGGCTTCCTGCAATTTGTATTTGCCTCCGAGAGCGATCTGGTGTTCGGGCTGATAAGTGAAGAAATGGGACTGATCGTGGCGTTGCTGTTGAGTATTGTGATCGGCAGCTTCATGCTGTACGCCCGTAACGTGACGACCCGCAGCCGTTCGGCGTTTTACTCCATGGCCGCCTGTACGGCAGGCGGACTGTTGGTCTTTCAGGCTGCCCTGAATATTTTCGGCATCACCGATATTTTGCCTCTGACGGGTGTTACTTTGCCTTTCATCAGCTACGGTGGCACCAGTATGATTGCCTGTTGGGGACTGCTGTCTTTCATCAAGGCCGCCGACGAACGCACCTATTCCCAAAAACCGCCCAAACCGCCGACAGGAAAAGTTGTCGAGTAACACCGGTGTGTGGTGTTGCCTGTCGGGCGGGCGGCGTCCCGCCGCCGTGTACTTGGGCTTTTTGCAGTTAGTGATGGTAAAAACAACGGTGTTACTGGGGCGGCTTTCTCAACGTATCTGTGGCAGTTCGTGAGAACCTGCTTGTTACACGTCTTGATGAATGTTCGCCTACGGAATGAAAGTGACAGATGACGAGGGCGGAGCGACACTCGCCAATTGAAGGTGTGTTTGATAGTTTGGCCAACGGCTGTACGTTCCGCAAGTTGTATGGAGCGACAGCGGAGTTGTCCAGTGCGGTCACGCACCGACAGCGGAGTTGTCCAGTGCGGTCACGCACCGACAGCGGAATTGTCCAGTGCGGTCACGCACCGCCACGGATAGGGAGGAAAGTTTTATGAAAAGAATCAGCTCCAGAGCGTTTATGATCTTGCTGATGACGGTGGCATTTTTTGCCGGATTGGCTTACCACTCGGTGAACTTGATCGCTCACACCGCCGAATGGATCGAAACACCGTCTAACGATCATCTGCCCGCTCATGGCAGACTGCAATATGCGGGCAAGATACTCGATCGCAACAACGTGGTGCTTGCCCAGAGTGTGGAAGGCAAACGCTGCTACAACACGGACGAAGAAACTCGCAAGGCCTGTGTCCATATTGTCGGCGATGACAGCGTAAATATCGCTACTGCCGTACAGACAGTATACCGCTCCAAACTGACAAGCTTTCGGTTCACGGGCAGTTTCCTGTTTGGCTTGGGAATGCCCGATTCGATGAAAAAGATTGACGACATCCAAATCATGGGCAACGACTTTCGTCTGACTATTGACAGCCGTCTGCAAAAAATCGCCCTGCAGGCTCTTGGCGACTACAAAGGAGCGATGTTCTTCTACAACTACAAGACCGGCGAGATCCTTTGCATGGTCAGTACGCCGACCTATGACCCTCAAAATGTACCGGAGGACATCAACGAGAATGCGGCTTATGACGGTGCCTATCTCAATCGTGCTCTGTCAGCCTCTTATCCACCGGGTTCGACCTTCAAGCTGGTTACCGCAAATGCCGCCATCAGTTCGATCCCAAACATTACGGCGAGTACTTATGTGTGTCCGGGTACAGAGACGGTCGGCGGGGAGAGTGTGTCTTGTTACCAACACTTGTCACACGGCTTGTTGGACATGAAGGAAGCCCTTGCGAAATCCTGCAACATCTACTTCGGTAAGCTGGCTCTGGCTATCGGACGGGACACGATGACTCACTTTGCCGACCAGATGGGCTTCAACCAGCATTTTGAGTTTGACGGCATCGAAACAGCCGACAGTACCTATGACGTATCTGCGGCGAACGACAACCAACTGGCGTGGTCGGGTGTCGGGCAATATACGGTACTGGAAACGCCCGTGAATATGGCGATGATCAGTGCAGCTATCGCCAACGGCGGCACACCGGTGAAGCCCTACTTTGTGGATACGATCAACGAGCTGTCCCAGCACACGCCGACGCTCTGTCAGCAAATGCTGGAAAAATCCACCGCTGATACGCTGCGGGAAATGATGGAGTATACGGCGATGACCTATCCCGCTCTCGATAATCACTTCCGCATTTGTGCGAAGACGGGTACCGCCGAGATCAGTGACGACGGTTCAGTCGCTCACGCATGGCTGACGGGCTTTTTAGTCGACGAAGACTGTCCGATAGCTTTCTCGGTGTTGTTGGAACGTGTCAACAGCGGCAGTACCGAAGCGATTTTGGCGGCCAATCCGGTCTTGCAGGCACTGTCAGAGTATTACGGCAAGTGAGTGATCGTCTATCCGCAGCAGGATACGTCCGTTCCGTCGGTGTCAACATACTGTGAGTGGAATATGGCATCTTCCTGTGAGGTGTTTCCTTCCTGCAATCGAACGGACAAAGAGGGATATCCGGAGGGTATTTCCGACAGCCAATTTGTCGATGCAGAGCGGTGTCGGCTGTTGCTGCTTGAATGGGTGGGAAGCAAAACAGGATGTGGGAATGGTTCTGACCGTTCGACGATGAAACAGCACCCTCCCGTGAAGAGTTTCTTTCCAAAGTCCTATCGACAGGGGGAGAGATACTTCACGAGAGGGTGCTGCTGCTTGTCATAACAGTCGGAACGACCACAGCGTCCCGTCCTTGTATTCGGGAGACAAAACAGTCAGACGGAAGGTTTTTCTTTCGGCTGTGCTGTTTCGTTCGTATTGCCGGACAGACCGGTTTCCATGATGACATCGACCGCCTGCAACAGTTCACGGTATCGCTGTAACATGAACTGGAGATACTCACGGCCGCTGTCGGTGATGGTGTAGTAGTTGCGGGTACGGTGACTTTCCGTGATCTCCTGCGAGAACTCAGACACATAACCCTGTTCCTCCAGTCGGTACAAAACGGGATACAGGAAGTTCATCTTGTAGTTGCTGTTACTTCGTTTTTCCAGTTCTTGTGAAAGGTTGTAGACGTACATCGGTTTTTCATTCAATAGCAGGAGCGTCATCATGGGGCTTGTCGCCCGTTTGAAAGCATCCTCAAAGGCACTTTTGCTGTCCTTGCGAGAAAGGCGTCCCATTTTCATCCCTCTTTTTGGTGTTATATTGCTAATATTTTAACAAATTAGCACGGCACTTGCAAGCCATATCCCGAAAATTTGTTGTTACGAGAGTGTAAATAATCTGTGTTCTCAACATTGAAAAACTTTAAGGTTGTTTTAAGAAAAGGGAAACATCGCCGCATCTGCGGCGGTGTTTCCCTTTTTTATCCATGTGATGGTGAAGCTCCTGTCCGAAAACAAAAACCTGCCTTACGGTTTTTCTATGAAGACGGAGAGGTAAAAATGTCTATTGGGATTGTAGAACGGGAGATGGCAACAGATAGTTGATGACCGTTTGTCTACCTGTGGATTTCTGATGAATGGTTGACTGCCTGACGGAAGTGACAGGTGACGAGAACAGAACGGTATGTACCGACCGGCGGAGACCGGATAGATGCCTCTTCGCCGGTCAACCTGTGAGTTTGTCGAGGTTTTGCACAGCTTTAGTGGTACAGAGAAGATAGCTGACGGCTACCAAGACCATCAGGAAGATTACCAGCAGGACGATCAGGAGCAACGCACCGATCGAGGTAAAACAGAAGGCCAGATACGCCCCCGCACAGGTGAGTGCTTCCAACAACATGATGATGGCCATATTGAAAAAGATGTTGTAGTTGCCGCGAAGGGCGTTTAACTCGCTGTCCCATACCAGCTTCGGGTTGACGGAATCCATGAAGATACCGAAATAGGTCGTGAACACGACCGACAGCAGGCTGATGACCACACACAGCAGTGTGAGCTTGATGCCCAAGCCCAGATAAAGTGCAGCGGCGATGACGTAAACGATCATGCCCACGCCGCTGATGAGGATGCTCACCAGTGCCTTTACGTTGAGCTGTGCCATATAGGACAGCGGGATGTATTTCATGAAGGCAAAGTGCTTGCCCTCTCGGGTGATAGCCGAAGACGCAATACAGTTAGCTGCTGTCACCAGCACCGATACGGCTGAAACACCCAGCACGAAGAGCAGTACGGTTTCTTCTCGTCCGTGATGGATATTGTCGATGAAAGACTCCAAGAAGTTGGTTTTGCCCTGCAGGACATACACCAGATACAAAAACAGCGGCCAGATCAGGTTGATGAGCACACAGTTCATGAAATATGCCGGTGTACGGAACAACAGCCGAAATTCCTTTTTGAGGTATGTGACACAGGGACGATGCTGTCGGAGAACGGACATCGACTTTTTGAGGTCGGTTTTTCTGCCGGAAGCACTGCGGCTGACATCAGCCGCGGTCGGCAGATAGATGGCTTCGGCGATGAGCAGGAACAGTGCGACTGCCAGCACATTGATGCCAAGATAGAACAGCAGGTTCACCGCTGTATTGTTTACCATGGCAGAAGTTACCAAGTGAACGTGGGGGAAAATGGCATTCAGGAAGCCCAGCAGGGCGTTGTGTGGGTCGGACAAAGCCGTCACGAGATGTTCGGCATCTAATCCGCCGCTGGTCGAGACGGCTGCGACCAAACCGATCACGACCGCAAAGGTCAGGAATCCCGTGAGCTTGTTGACGGTGTCCTTGTTCTTGATAAAGCCCGTCAGCAGCATGACGAGCATACAGATGACCGCACAATACGCCAGCGGTACGATGGGCAGGGTCAGCGTGGCAAATACGGCAATCAGCCATGCGTAAAACGGTACGCCCGATGCGATGATATAACCGGCAAACACGGCGATGATCAGGATAAATTCCATGACACTTTCGCTGATGAGTGCTGCTGTGAATTTGGAGGCGATGATCTGGAACGGACGTAGCGGCAGCGGCAGCAGATTTTCAATATCGCCGGAAAAGTAGAACACGCTGAAGATGACGTTCAGACCGAAGATGAATGAAAACACCGACAACAATTGCAGGAACAGTTCGGCGGCATTCTGTCCGGCACCGCTGGGCATCAGTTGGACGGTAAGCCAATAGATGATGATTCCCACAAAAAACGCCATTGGCAGCATAATGCCGAAGACGGCGATGAACGTCATCACACGGGTGAAGACCTTTTTGCGGTCCTTTTCCTGAACGGTGGGTTCCACCGAAGCGATGAGTGCTTTGACCAGTTTGAAGTAGATACTCATTTTTCCGTCAACTCCAAAAAGATTTCTTCGAGGGAACCGGTTTGGTTCTGTGCTTCCAGTTCCTCCAGTTTGCCATCAAACAACAGGTGTCCCTTCTTGATGATGATGACCTTGTCGCACAGCTTTTCCGCCACCTCCAACACATGAGTCGAGAAGAACACGGTGTTGCCGGCTTTGGCGTGCTCCCGCATCATTTGTTTCAGTTCAAATGCTGACTTCGGATCGAGTCCTACCATCGGTTCGTCCAGGATCCATACGGATGGGTCGTGCATAAGAGCAGCCACTACCATGATCTTCTGCCGCATACCGTGAGAGTAGCTCATCATCGGTGAAGACAGAGCTTCGGACAGTTCAAAGCGTTCTGCCAGCGAGGTGATGCGTTGCTGTCGTTTGTCAGTGGGGACGTGGTAAATATCCCCGATCAGGTCGAGGAATTCCGTACCCTTGAGCCGCAGAAACATATCGGGGCTGTCTGCGATATACCCGATGGATTCTTTTGCCTTCAGCGGTTCTTTGCGGACGTTGAAGCCGTTGACGGTGATCTTACCGACATCGGCCTTGATGATGCCCGTGATCATCTTCATGGTGGTGGTTTTGCCCGAACCATTGGGACCGATGAAGCCCACGATCTCACCGCCCTTGACCTCAAAGCTGATGTCATCGACCGCTCGCACTGTCTTGTTGTAGGTTTTCGTCACGTTCTCTAACTTTATCATGCCAAACACCCTCCTGTTGGCTGCCGCGCAAGTGCTTTGCCCTGAAGTCACGATCCCGTATGTATCACTGCCACGTCCCATAAAGCATTTTCTGCCCTGCAGGAGTGCCCGTTGGCTGTGTGATGGTGATGTTCTCGGCTGCGTGTTTTCCCATCTGTCAGCGGTTGTCATACCGGCGGGCAGATCGCCGCATGACTGTTGGAGATGATGGGGCACCTCTTGGACAATGCCCTTTCGTGTGCTTGCTGTTATTAGTGTTATGTTACCATAAACCGACCGATTTGACAAGCATTTCTGTATAATTTTGCGGAGTAAAATTACACAGCGTCAGCAAAGAGGGCGAGAGACAAAGAATAGGAAGTTGTTCGGTCAACGGGCAGTTTCTCTGCCACGGGTGGAAAAAACCACCCCACCGCTTTCCAGTGAAAACGATGGGGCGGAATAGCGGCATCCTGCCGCTGTCTATTTGAGCTTTTGGGCGGCGATGACGGTCATAACAGTGTATTTCTCGGACGTTTTTATGGCGTATATTAGACTTCCTCGGAAACTTCCGAAGCACCGTCTTACTTGTCTCTTCTGCGGCGGGCTTTGTGTCTCTCCCTTGCATTACACCAAGTAGTGCTGCGGTCGAGACGCTTCGCCCGGCACAAAATCTCCTGCGTAATACGGCACTTCTCCAGTTCCCGAGGAAGTCTATTGTGTTGGTCCGTGAGAACTTGCTGTACATCACGCTGATGGATGTTCGCCTACGGAACGGAAATGACGGATGACGATGGCAGAGTGACACGCACCAACTGGCTGTATGTTCCGCAAGCGGCAGGGAGCGATAGCGGAGTTGTCCAGCGGACACCTCCGCCGAAGGCAGAAGCATCGACTGAACCGACAGGCGAAACCACGCACCGCCGTTTCATCAGTTGAAGTAGGACACACCGCTCTCGAAGAGGAGTTGATCTTTCTCGAAAGGCGTGTTGAAGTAGAGGTTGGTGCCCTTGCGTTCCGAATGACCCATCTTGCCGAATACACGACCGTCCGGACTGGTGATGCCTTCGATCGCACACACCGAACCATTCGGATTGTAGGTGATCGTGTCTGCTACTTTGCCATCAGGCGATACATATTGCGTAGCGACCTGTCCGTTGGCGATCAGCTTTTGCAGCATCGCATCATTTGCCACAAAACGACCTTCTCCGTGTGAGATCGGAACAGCGTGGATGTCGCCCGGCTGTACCTTGGCCAGCCACGGAGATTTCACGGATGTAACACGGGTATATGCCATACAGGAAATATGGCGGCCCACTGTGTTGAAAGTCAGGGTCGGATCATCCGGTTTGAGGTCAACGATCTCACCGTAAGGCACCAGTCCCAGTTTGATGAGTGCCTGGAAGCCGTTGCAGATGCCCAGCATCAACCCCTGACGGGTCTGAAGCAGGGTATTGACCGCCTCTGCCACACGCGGGTTGCGGAAGGTCGTAGCGATGAACTTGCCCGAACCATCCGGTTCGTCACCGCCGGAGAAACCGCCCGGCAGCATGATCATCTGCGACTCGTTGATAAGCCGCACCATCTCTTCGATGGTCTCTTCAATATCCGAAGGCTTGAGGTTCCGCACGATCAGCAATTGCGGGTCGGCACCGGCTTTTTCAAAAGCACGGGCGGTATCGACCTCGCAGTTCGTGCCCGGGAAAACCGGAATGAAGACCTTCGGTCTGGCGGTCTTGATGAGCGGCGAAGCGGTGCTTCTTTCGGTGTACAGAGAAATATCGTACTGCGGTCGGGGGCAGGCGGCTTTCATGGGGAAGACGCCCTCCAGCGTACCTGTCCATGCTTCGATCAGGCTGTCGAGCGGCAGGGTCACGCCGTTGACGGTGATGGCGTCTTCTTGGGTAGTAGTACCCAGTATGTACCACAGTACCTCACTGTCCAGAGCGGCACCGTCCACCAGTTCCAGTATCAGCGAACCGTTCAGCGGAGCATACAGTTCATCAGCAGTCAGGTCTTTCGCAAAAGCGAAGCCGATACGGTTGCCAAACGCCATTTTGGCGACGGCGGCAGCGGCACCGCCTTCTTTGACGGTATAAGCGGCCAGCACCTTTCCCTCCTGCATGAGGGCATAAACGGCACGGTACATCGCCTTGAGCTTCTCCCAATCGGGCATCCGAGATGCCTTTTCTTCGGGAACGGGCACATAAATGACGGTCGAACCCGCCTTTTTGAACTCGGCAGAGATGGTTTTGGAGGCCTTCGTCATGGCAACGGCAAAGCTGACCAGTGTGGGCGGTACATCCAGATCTTCAAACGAACCGGACATACTGTCCTTACCGCCGATAGACGGCAACCCCAGCTTGAGCTGTGCCGTCAAAGCCCCCAGCAGAGCGGCAGCCGGCTTGCCCCAGCGGGAAGGTACTTCGTGCAGACGCTCGAAGTATTCCTGGAAGGTTAAACGGGCGGTCATCGGGTCGGCACCGATTGCCAGCAGCTTGGACAGAGACTCGACTACCGCATAAGCGGCACCGTGGAAAGGACTCCAGCGGGAAATGCCCGGAATATAGCCGTATGCCATAGCGGTGGCATCGTCTGTTTCACCATGCAGCAGCGGCAGCTTCGCCGCCATCGCATCCTGCGGTGTCAATTGGGTGACACCGCCGAACGGCATCAGCACGGTAGCAGCACCGATACTGCTGTCAAAACGCTCACACAAGCCTTTCTGGGAACATACTTCCAAACGGGACAGATTGGCAGTGAAGGCTTCGGCGGTTTCTTTGCCTTGCAGTTCTGCCGGTGCCTGTGCACGGTAGCAGTGGTTCGTATCAGGAGCGGTGATGTATGCCTGTGCCGTTTGGGTCACGCCGTTGGTGTTGAGGAAACGGCGGCTCAAATCGACGATCGTCTTGCCTCTCCACTGCATGGTCAGGCGGGGACGTTCCGTCACGACCGCCACGGCAGTGGCTTCCAGATTTTCCTTGCCGGCTTCGGCAATAAAGCGTTCCACGTCTTTGGGGGCAAGCACAACAGCCATTCTCTCCTGTGACTCGGAGATTGCCAACTCCGTGCCGTCCAGACCGTCATATTTCTTTGTCACCTTGTCAAGGTCAACGGTCAGACCATCCGCCAATTCACCGATCGCTACGCATACGCCGCCCGCTCCGAAATCGTTGCAGCGTTTGATCATGGTCGACACAGTGCTGTTGCGGAACAACCGCTGAATCTTGCGTTCAGTGGGCGGGTTACCTTTCTGCACTTCTGCCCCGCAGGTCTCGATAGAGTCCATGGTGTGAGCTTTGGAGGAACCGGTCGCACCGCCACAGCCGTCACGTCCGGTGCGGCCGCCCAACAGTACGATCACATCATCAGGAGCAGGCACTTCACGGATGACATTCGCCTTTGGGGAAGCACCGATGACGGCACCGATTTCCAACCGCTTGGCGACATAGCCTTTGTCATACAGTTCTGTGACCTGACCGGTGGCCAGACCGATCTGGTTACCGTAGGAACTGTAACCGGCGGCGGCTCCGGTGGTGATCTTGCGGGACGGCAGTTTGCCCTCCATTGTCTTCTCAAAGGGAACGGTAGGATCGCCCGACCCCGTTACACGCATCGCCTGATAGACATACGCACGCCCTGACAGCGGGTCACGGATGGCACCGCCCAAACAGGTCGCCGCACCGCCGAACGGCTCAATTTCGGTAGGATGGTTGTGTGTTTCATTCTTGAACTGCACCAGCCATTGTTCGGTCTGACCGTCAATGGTGACCGGCACTTCGATCGAACAGGCGTTGATCTCGTCACTGACATCCAGGTCAGGGATCAAGCCCTTTTTCCGGAGCAGCTTCATACCGACCAGTGCCATATCCATCAGGGACACATCACGGGTGGTATCCTTGCCGTACAGTTCGTCACGGCTATCATAATAGAGCTGCAAAGCCTCCTCGATGGTTTTCGTCAAGGCTCCCTTCTCGATATCGATCTGTTCCAACCGTGTCAGGAAAGTCGTATGTCGGCAGTGGTCAGACCAATAAGTGTCGATCACACGCAATTCGGTGACGGTTGGGTCACGGTGTTCTTCATCACGGAAGTAGTCACGGCAGAATTTCAGGTCAGACAGCGTCATCGCAAAACCCATAGAGGCAAAGTAGGCTTGCATCTGCTCGTCATCCCATGCCGTGAAGCCCTCGACCACTGCTACATCATCCGGTCTGTCCGCTTTGAGATTCAGTGATACCGGCTTGTCCAGCGAAGCCTTGCGGGACTCTACCGGGTTGATGAGGTAGTGTTGGATCTTGAGGAAATCCTCGTCTGTGACAGCCCCCTTGACGGCGATCAGCTTGGCACTGACGACTTCGGGACGTTCGCCCTGTGTCAGAAGCTGCACGCACTGGGCGGCAGAGTCGGCTCTCTGGTCATACTGTCCGGGCAGATACTCCATGGCGAACACACGGTAATCTGCATCCTCCGGCAGTATCTCATCATAAACGGTATCGGCATTTGTCTCGCTGAGAATGGTGTTCTTTGCCTTCTCAAACTCTTCGCCTTCCAATCCGCTGATGTCATAGCGGTTGATGATACGCACCTTCTCGATGGCGGTCAAGCCGAGATTGTTCCGCAAATCGGCTCTCAAGTTGGACGCTTCGACATCGAAACCGTCCCTTTTCTCCACAAATATTCTTTTCACACCAGCCATTTTTTACACACCCATTTCTGCTCGTTGTTGGTGATTTGTGCAACGACGCCTGCGTGTCCTTGCACAGACTTCACTACTGACATTCTACCATATCTCCCTCTCGTTTTCAAGTCAATGTGTTATGTCCGATCGTGTCAAGTAGTTCTGGGAAAAATCAAACAGCCCTCAGCTTGGCACAGGCTCTTAAAAGGATGGTAGTGCCTGTCAACTTTCCATATGAAAA
>CACZZU010000043.1 GCA_902785765.1 uncultured Ruminococcus sp. | reverse complement strand
GTCCGATGACGGGGTACCCGTGCTGGATACGTCCATTATGGTGGCGGCGATGCACAAAGCCGCCTCTGCTGACATTGACATCCCTGTGACCGCTCACTGTGAAGATCCGTACCTGGCGGGTGGAAAAGTCAACGAAGGAGCCATTTCAGCGTCACTCGGTGTGAAAGGAATGCCCTGTGCCGCTGAAGATGCCGGTACGGCTCGTGAACTGGCACTGGCCGAAAGCTACGGTTTGCCGATCCATATTTGTCACGTCAGCACGGCGACCTCGGCGGCGATGATTCGTGCCGCCAAACAGCGTGGGGTGCGTGTTACCGCAGAGACAGCACCGCATTACTTGATGCTGACCGAAGAAGCTCTGCTCAAGAGGGATGCGGATTATCGCATGAATCCGCCGCTCCGTACCGAGCGTGACCGTCTGGCGATGATCGAGGCCTTGCGGGATGGTACGATTGATGCGATCGCCACCGACCATGCTCCCCATACCCCGCAGGAGAAAGCGGATTTTGTATCCGCTCCGAACGGTTCCATCGGAATGGAAACATCCTTTGCGGCGGCCTATACCGTACTGGTGAAGGGCGGTATTTTGAGTGAAGCCGAACTGATTCGCAAGATGTCGGTCAATCCCGCCAATATTCTCAAAACCTACGGCGGTACGCTGGCAGTCGGCACACCGGCGGATGTGATGTTCTATCGGGAAGAGCACTGGACAGTCGACCCCCAAAAGCTGCATGGCAAGTCGAAAAATACGCCCTTCAAGGGGATGACCTTGGCGGCAAAAGTCAAGATGACGATTTTCAACGGACGCATTGTCTTTGACGATTGGACGCAAAAGGATACATAAAGTCTGGTGGGTGACTGCATGGGATGTGTTGGCGTTTTGTGCGTCATCAGGAACCTTCTCTATGGATGTCTCTTTACCTGAAAGTTGTATAAAGGGTAGGAATGTTGTCCGCATAACACCGCCCTATCAAGAATTATCAAAACGGAGGAATGTCTTATGTCATTTGACAGACTGATCGAAGGTATCAAGAAAATGAAAAACCCCACGGTAGCGGGACTTGACCCGAAGCTGGACTTCATTCCCGGCTATATCAAGGAAGAAGCCTATGCCCAGTACGGCAAGACGCTGGAAGGAGCTGCCGAAGCCCTGTACCGTTTCAACGAGGGACTGATTGATGCCTTGTGTGACATCGTTCCTGCGGTGAAACCGCAGGCAGCTTATTATGAGATGTACGGCTGGCAGGGTGTCAGAGCCTTGAAGCGTACTATCGACTATGCCAAGAGCAAGGGGATGTTCGTCATTACCGATGCCAAGCGTAACGACATCGGTACCACGATGGAAGCCTATGCCAAAGCCCACCTCGGTATTACCGAAGTGGAAGGCGAAACACTGGAAGTTTTTGGCAGCGATGCCCTGACCGTCAATGCCTATCTTGGCACGGATGGTGTCAAGCCTGTGCTGAATGTTTGCCGTGAAAACGACAAAGGCTTGTTCGTGTTAGTCAAGACCTCGAATCCGTCTTCCGGTGAGCTGCAGGACAGAATGTTGGATGATGGTCTGACGATCTACCACACGATGGGCAATATGTGTGAACAATGGGGCGAAGAACTGCCCGGGCAGTACGGTTACAGCGGTGTAGGAGCCGTTGTCGGAGCGACCTATCCTGCCCAGTTGGAGGAACTGCGAAAAGCTCTTCCGCATACGTTCTTCTTGGTGCCGGGCTACGGAGCACAAGGCGGAGGTGCCAAGGATGTGGCACCGGCTTTTGACGAGAATGGGCTGGGAGCCATCATCAACTCTTCCCGTGGCATTATGTGTGCCTGGAAGAAGGAAGCCGATTGCGACCCGAAGGACTACGCACAGGCGGCTCGTCGTGAAGCAATTCGCATGAGAGATGAGATCACCTCTCTTATCAACCTCTGATGATGGGTGTGGGCTTATCTTCCTACGCTCTTTCTGCAAATGTTGCCCGGTAAGTTGACCGCCCCAAGTTTTTTGTGCATGACAGCACACGATACAGCCTGAAGTTACCGACCGATATATATCGGTCGACACATCCTGCCGACAACAGCGTTTTGCTGTTGTCGGTTTTCTGATCCGCTGACCAGCGGCTCTTTTTTCATAAAGAATTATCGTTTTGTTAACGATTTGTTTATCAATCGGGTCACAAACCATACTATAATAGACCTGTTCGATAAAGGGAGAACGTCTCGAAACGATTCCTGAACAGGAGGTGTCGGTTGTGTCAATAGGATTGATTTTGGAAGGCGGCGGCAACCGAGGGGCTTATACTGCCGGTGTGCTAGATGTGTTGGCGGAGAACGACATTTACATACAGGATACCTACGCCGTTTCAGCAGGAGCGTGTAATGCGGTATCCTATCTGTCTAAACAACCAAAACGCAACTACCGTATTTATACAGAGTATGCGGATGATAAACGGTACAGCAGTTGGAAACTGTTGTGGAAGACCGGCAGCCTGTTTGGGTTTGACTTTATCTTCGGAGAACTGACGCAAACGCTTCTGCCGTTTGACTATGATGAGTTCCATCGCACCTCTATGCGGCTGCATATCGGTACCACCGATGTCCGCACGGGACAGCCGGTGTTTTTCACGAAAGAGACGATTTGTCCCGATGATATGCGGACGCTGACGGCATCTGCTTCTTTGCCCGTGGTGGCGAATATTGTGGAATATGAAGGCTATGAACTGTTGGACGGCGGTATCAGTGAGCCGATTCCCTTGCCGGCGGCTCTCAAGGACGGTATCACCAAGAACATTGTCGTCCTGACAAGAGACAGAAGCTATGTCAAGAAGAACAAGCCGGACTTTCCGCTGTTCTATCTTCGACGCCGTTATAAAGCGTATCCAAAGTTGGTTGAAGCGATGGTCCAGCGGGCTTCCCGCTATATGCAGGAGCGGACGCTCTGCTATCAGGAGCAGGAACGGGAGAACGCTATCGTGATTGAGCCGTCCCGTCCCATTACCATCAAACGCCAATGCCGTGATACGGCCTTGTTGGAAGAGATCTATCAGTTGGGTGTCCGTGATGCGAACAACCGTCTGGTGGAGATCAACCGTTTTCTCGCCATGAACCGCTGAACTTTGTACGCAGAATATGATATGAAGTATCGCAGATCATTCCCTTCGCTAACGGAAACTCCTCCGCAGGCGGAGGGTTTTTGTCGTTGGTGTTCATATTAGGCGGATTACGGTGGGAGAACATTCAGAAGATGGATAGTAATGTGTAGGTATCCTTCCTGCCCTTTGCCATAAAGGGAAACAGAGGGGGGCAATACCGCATGGAGGAAAAGGACGGTCAGTGCTCCCAAAAGAACAGGGCGAAGCCCTGCAATAATGTTTTGACAAGAGGGGAGAGGTTGTGTATAATAAAGGTGTCTACCCTATGGGGACTACTATCGCTTGAAAGGATGGAAAGAACATGAATAAGCTATTGGAACTGTTGAGCCGGAGTGCAGAGTTTACGACCGCACAGTTGGCAACGATGCTCGGTGTGAGCGAAGACGAGGTCAAGCAGCAGATTGCGGACTACAAAGCAAAGGGCATCATCATGGGCACCACAACCCTCATCAACTGGGATAAGGTACCGGAGGCCGGTGTGATGGCACTCATTGAGCTGAAGGTGACGCCAAAAGCCGAGACAGGCTTTGACGATATTGCCAAGATCGTGATGTCGTATGACAACGTGGAGAGCGTCTATCTGGCGGCTTCTTCCCGCTATGACCTGATCGCTATGGTCAAGGGCAGCACGATTCAGGAGATCGCCGAATTCGTGTCCAAACGCCTTTCGACACTGGATAACGTCATCGGTACAGCTACCAGCTTTGTGCTGACACACTATAAGAGCGGCGGAGTATCCTTCACCGACAATGAAGAAGATGATGAGCAAAGGAGTCTGATCCTGTGATGGACTATACAAAAATGCTGAACACCCGTTTGACGGGACTCAAGCCTTCTGGTATCCGCCGTTTCTTCGATATTGCCAACGAGATGGATCATGTCATCTCCCTGAGTATCGGTGAGCCGGATTTTACGACTCCATGGCACGTCCGTCAAGAGGGTATCGAGACCCTTCGCAAGGGTCATACATGGTATTCCCCGAACCGTGGATTTGAAGAATTGCGTCAGCAGATTTGCAAGTATTACGCCAGACGCTTCAATGTCGAATATGATCCCGATCAGGAAGTGCTGGTATCGGTTGGCGGTTCCGAAGCGATTGACCTGTGTATCCGCACACTGGTACAAGAAGGAGACGAGGTTTTGATCCCTCAGCCTGCATTTGTCTGTTATGAACCAATGACGGTTATGGCAGGCGGTACGCCGGTGATTATTGAAACCAAGGCCGAAAACGGATTCCGTCTGACAGCGGACGAACTGGAAGCGGCTATCACGCCCCGCACGAAGTTGTTGATCCTGCCGTTCCCGAACAATCCGACCGGTGCGGTTATGCGGCGTGAACATCTGGAAGCAATCGCTAAAGTACTGGAAAAGCACGATATTCTCGTGCTGTCGGACGAAATTTACGGCGAACTGACCTACGGCAAAGAGCGTCACGTTTCCTTTGCGGATATTCCGCACATGAAGGAACGGACGATCGTTGTCAGTGGATTCTCGAAGGCGTATGCCATGACTGGTTGGCGGTTAGGGTATGCACTGGGACCGGAACCGGTGATTTCCCAGATGCTTAAACTGCACCAGTACGCTATCATGAGTGCTCCGACCACTGCTCAGTATGCGGCGATCGAAGCCCTCAAACACGGTGACAACGATATCGAGCACATGAGGGAAGAATACGATATGCGTCGCCGTCTGATCGTGGATGAATTTTGCCGTATGGGGCTCACCTGCTTTGAACCGGAAGGAGCGTTCTACGTCTTCCCGAGCATCCAAATCTCCGGTATGACTTCGGAGGACTTCTGCGAGAAGCTGATTTATGCCCAACGTGTTGCGATTGTGCCCGGTACGGCGTTTGGCGATTGCGGCGAAGGCTTTGCCCGCGTCTCCTACTCTTATTCTCTCAAACACATACAGGAAGCCCTTGTGCGTATCGAGCGGTTCCTGAACGACCCACACGCAGCACAGGCGTAATATCAAACGGAGGGAACACGATGAAACGCACGGTTTTAGCTCCTGCAAAGCTGAATCTGTTTTTGGACATCACAGGCCGCCGCCGGGACGGTTATCATCTGGTAAATATGGTCATGCAGGCGGTTTCGCTGTATGATGAGGTAACGGTCAGTTTGGAACATGACGATGCGGTGCGGATAGAGTGCAGCGACAAAGAGGTTCCCTGTGATGAAACCAACACAGCCTTTCGGGCCGTCAAAGCTTTTTGGAAGTATACCGGTCTGCCGCCGCAGGGTGTCACGGTGCGTATCCAAAAACGCATCCCTTCCCAGGCTGGCATGGCCGGCGGCAGTACCGATGCCGCCGCTGTCCTCTATGCCCTCAATGACATGACACAAGCCCGTCTGGATCTGTCCGGGTTGGTAAATATTGCCGAAACCATCGGAGCCGATGTTCCGTTTTGTCTATACGGCGGCACGATGACAGCCGAAGGAATCGGTACCATTCTCAATCCCTTGCCGGATATGCCGGAGGCGTTTATCGTCATTGTCAAACCGAAGGGTAAGGTATCGACTGCCGAAGCCTATCGACTGTCAGATACGGTCGGTTATTCCCGACTGAAAAATGCCGACAAGATCGTCAATGGCATTTGCAGCGGTTCACTGGAGGATATGGCCGCCGGATTGTACAACAAATTCGAGGCGGTCGTGTCTCTGACGATTGCGGAACCTCACATTATGAGCGTGGGCGACAGCATCAAAGACATCAAGCGGCGATTGTGCGAGGCGGGTGCCTTGAATGCCTGCATGACGGGCAGCGGGTCGGCGGTCTACGGTCTTTTTGACGAGGAAGACACCGCTGATGCGGCCGCTCGACAGCTTTCCCAGTGGTATGACCAAGTTTTCACGGCAAGACCGATCCCCCATGGTGTCCGTTTTCGCTGATAGAACCACTCCATCATGTATCAAAAGCCGACCAGCAGCTCACCAGATGAACTGCCGGCCGGCTTTTTTATGAGCGGCGACACAGAGGACATGACCGCATTGTTTGGAGGCGGTCGGTGTGGTCGGTGCCATACATCGTGATAAAGCACTTCTGTCCTCCCTGTGTCGTTGTTGAGGAATGTGCGTATCGGATGAGGGAAGGCACTGCCATGCTGTATCATGGTGTGCCGGTAGGGGATGCCGCTGTGTTTTCGTCAGTGTGAAGGGAAGGGGTAGCGTCCTCTGTCACAGAGACGGAGGATACCGCCATCAAGTCAGGGGCATAGTGCAGTTCACCGTTACGGAATGCCCATTGATCACCAATTAACTCACAAAAGGTGTTGATGCCTTCGGGGGTGTTCCAGTTCATATCGGTAACGCTGCCTTCTCCGGAACCGACATAGCACAATAGGACATCACATTCCGCCAAGACCATGATCTGCCGCTCCGTTAGTTCTGCACAGCAGCAGCGAGCAAGGAACTGTTCGTAAAATGACCGTTCGAGGTTCGGATGATCCGGTGCGACATCATTGACATACAGACGGGTGAAATCCTTGGCATGGAGAGGGGCTTCTGTCAGGGAACGGTTGGCTTTCGTGAGAAGGTCAGCCAGTTCGGCAGGGTCAGATAGTGTAACGCCCCGTCGTCCTTCCACGATAACGGTGTATGTCTGGTGATGGTCAGGCGTATAGGTCAGCTTCAGAGCCAGTCCGGATGCGATATTATCGAGGAAACCATCCGGTCGATATAGATCGCCGGCGTATTCGTTCATGGGTATCTCGTTCGGCACCGTCACGGGTGTTTCTTTCCCCTGCCATACGACAGGTTCTGGCTGTGACACGATGACGGACGGAACAGAGGTATCCGGCGGTTCGATGGAAGGGGTACTAGGTTCCGTCAGCGTGGACGGTGTTGGTGTGCTGGTGTCAGGAGGAGCGGATATGGATGGACGAGGTTCTTCCTGCGAAGGGGTATGTGATTCGGACATCGGCGGCTGTACGGTCGGCGTATCGGTCGAAAGCTCGATAGGGATAGACGGCTGTTGTATGGAGGTCTGTGCAGGAACAGACGGTTCTTCGATGGAGGATGAGGAGACGGAAGATGGTATCGCCGGTTGAGCATTGGACGGCATGGACGTTTGTGCAGTATGATCGGAAGAAGGGGCGGTGTCCGTGGATATTTCGGAAAATACCGGAACGGGTGACACATTCCCTGGATGGGACGGGAGAGGCAAGTTGTTCGACTGATGGGCGATCATATCGGAATGATGGGGCAGGTTGGATAGCACCACCGCCGCTAGAGCCACAAACACAAGGGCAGCAGCCGAGGCGGTCAGTGCTGCGACACGTTTTACGTTGTTTTTCCGGACGGGCACGGCAGACTGTCGGATGTTTTGCAGGATACGCTGCTTTTTCTCGTCCGACAGGGTGATGGTTTGCATACGTTCTTTGAGTTCCTTCATGGCAGATACTCCTTTCGGTAGAGATTTTTGAGCAGTTGTCTGCCTTTTTGCAGACGCATTTTCACAGTGGATTCTTTCACCCCGAGTATTTCTGCGACTTCCCGCACCTTATATTCTTCCACATAGTGCAGTGTCATCACGATACGGTACTTAACCGGCAGACGCAGCAGTGCGTCGAGAATATCGTGCTCGGCGGACGCAGCGGTATCATCGGGAGCAGCCAGCACGTCCCGCAAGTCATCCCAATTGACCGGAGGGTGCCGACGCAGGAACCCCAACCGATTTTTGCAGCGGTTCACGGTGACTGTTATGAGCCATGCTTTCTGATGTTCGGACGAAGAAAAAGTCTTGTCGCAGCGGTAGTATGCCAGAAACGTGTCCTGTACCACGTCTTCGGCATCAAACGGATTCCGCAGCATTGTCAGAGCGATGCGGTAAAGGGTGTCGGCGTAAGTCATCACAGCGGATGAGAGGTCTTCGCCGCTGCGGTGGGGCGGTTGTTCCATAGGCTCATCTCCTTTCTATCTATCATACAAATAAATCGACCGTTTGGTCAATTTTTTCCGAAAAAAGATGCACCGACCACACAACGCAAAGAGGCGTTATTGGCAGGCTGATGACAGTCGTCCGATAGTAAGAGAAAAGGCGAAAGCTCCTGTGAAATTCGGCACAAAGCTGGATATGAGCATTGACGAAAAAGTACTGCACGTCTGGAAAAGCTGTTATTTAATGCGTACAATGAAGAATCGGACTGGAGAGTAAAACAATTCAAGCTGCTTGATGATGGAGCAGACACTAAATAAGAATCGAAAGAATGTGAAGATGATGAAGGTAAAAATCAATAATCTCAAAGAGGGAGTTGTTTATGGGAATAAAGACACCTTTGAAGCAATAAGTGTTTCCAAAGATCCGGAGCGTAAATACGCTGTGGTGGGAATCCAGCAAAACGAAATATATTTTGCGTTAAAGATCATTTCTGAAGATGATGATATATTAGTTGGTGAATACGTCGGGCATTATGAGTCATATGCGGATGATCCTATGTTGATGAGGTACAGGGTGGATTGGGGATTTATAAATCTGGGATTTGCTAAACTTGTCCTTTGGGCTCCCGAAATGGTCATTAAGTGGAACGGATGTATTGAAAAAACAGTTAAAAGATTTTATTTCGACTGGGAACTTTACAAAAAGAAATATGAGGAAAAAAATGGTGCCCTTTGTCCCCCAAAGAACCAATGAATGTCATAACAGGATGCTCCGCAGCTTTATTCACAAAGGAAAGAAGACTGACGACTATTCGGCAGATAGCATCATGTATTTTGCTGATGTTATCAACAATATTCCAAGGAAGATACTGGAATATCATACACTGGATGAACTGTTTGAAGGATATATGCTGTGTGAGTTGCTCGGGCTGCGAGCCGCCCGAAAGCCTCTTTCCGGCGTCGCTCTGTTCCTCCTTCGAGAAGCTCTCGGATTTAAGCTGCACAATCAAAAATTGTTTCAACTTGCTATTGCAATTCGGCTCCAGATTTCTTTCTCAATATTCCATAACTTCCTTCTTCGTTTAGATACGCTTGCACTGCTGCTGACTTCAATTCTTTCCTGTATTTCCTGTTCCTTCTTCTTGACATAAATAACCCCCATAGTGTAGTCTTGAAAACTGCCTGTTTTTTCAAGTGTCTACTCTATGGGGGTTATATCAGTTCGGAAACAGAAGATATTTTGTCAATCTTCCTTAACTGCTTCTCCTGTGGTCAGATACTGGATCAAGTTGTCGATTTCTGCTTTGGTCATTCCTGCTTTTTCGAGATAGGCTTTGGCGTTTTCTGTAAAGACCTCTGAACCCGTGAACGATTCTTCCTCTACACCGGGAAGACCGATGAGCATATCATCCATACGCAGATGCAGAACCGCATTGTATTTCTCACTGTCGGATTCTTGTGTCAGACGGTAATAGTTGGCATAAGTGGTCATGTAGTCCGTCCGAAGTTCATCGTATGTTGCACCGCAAAGTGCCTCCATGAGCAGACATACAAAGCCGGTTCTGTCCTTACCCTCTACGCAGTGGATATAATATGGACCTTCCTGGTGCATCATCGTACGAAGTCCGTCTGCAAGCTTCTTCATAAATACCTCGCTTCGATACGATGCATTTAGTCCGAGAGGTTTGAGAAGACCTTCCTTCAGCAATCCGGCGGAATAGTCGGATTTGAAATCGTCCTTGTTCAAATATCCCTGAATTTTCTCTTCTGTATCTGCAAGATCCAAAATAAATCGTATTCCATCTTTTTTCAGCAATGCGTCAGAATAAGCGGCTCGGTTATTCTGATTATCCACCGGTGAAGCACCACGGAAGAATTTGTTTTTGGCAAGATTTCCGCCCTTCATTACTCTGTAATTGGCAAACATTTCGTCACTGTCATAATCATTACGGTCAGGAGAATAGACCATAGACATGGATTCCTGTATGAACTGATATGCTCCTTGCTCCCGCAGGGTAACTGTGACCGTGTCTCCTTCCTTGCATCCGGCCGTTTCCCACATCAAATCACCGTTGGAGAATGCGAGCAGGACATATTCATTGCCGGGATAGCTAACAATCACAGGATCCCCGGTATAGGTATAATAACCATTATAGTATGGAACACTATCCAGCTTATAGCCGTTGCTGAAAACAATGTCGCAGCTGTCCCCCAACTTGAAACCAAGCCCATTGAATTCATCCACCTTGATCCGGAAGATGACGGAGCCATATTGTGTATCTTCTTTCACTCCGACTGTCGTAGAGAGAGGTTTCTCTTCACTGATATTCGTGCTGAATTCTTTACTGCTTTTTGAGGCAGTGCTTTTACTGGTATTGGCAGCACATGCGGCCATACACGACAGCATCACTACACCTGAAACCAGAACTGCCAATATTTTTTTGATCGAGTTCGTCTTATTCCATGACACAGCTTTCATCTCTCGTTTCATAATCAGGATATTTACATGATCCTATTGTACTATAGAATTATGAATATATCAATGGCAAATTGCAGCAGCACACGGAAATTGATTTGGGTCAGTCACGCCGGAGGGAAAAGCCTTTGTTGAAACAAAGGCTTTTTTCTCCTGTCTCGCCCGTCAGCTCGGCCGGTGCTTCTGCCCTCGGCAGAGGTGTCCATCGGGGCTTCTGACAAATCACTATAAAAACAAAGAGAAATATGATATATAGAGAGGAAAAAAGCCGGGAAGAATCGCCAGTGTTAAGTCAAAGATATGGGTTCCCAATGAAGACGCTTTATGGAACCTGAATCCGTGAAAGTCAAATAGCAAAATAAGTCTGAAAGGCTGATAAATACTGTTTTTTCAGCCTTGAATTGTCAAGTCAAGTGCAACAGAGTATCGTGGAAGACTTCATAAGGTGATTTCCAACCGAGACATTTACGTGGACGATGGTTGAGTAGGTCAA
>CACZZU010000042.1 GCA_902785765.1 uncultured Ruminococcus sp. | reverse complement strand
AACTACAGTTTGAATGGTCTGCCTGACCTGAACACCGAGAATGCGGACATTCAGCAGTATGTCATCGACTACATGAAGGAATGTATTGATGCCGGTGCGGACGGCTTCCGTTTTGATACTGCCAAGCATATCGGCAACGAGGCAGACGGCAGTCAGTATACCTTCTGGAAGAACGTCATTCCCGCCGCCAAAGCCTACTATGCCGAACACGGCAACTATGCCAGCGGGCTGTACTGCTATGGCGAGTGTCTCGGTTTTCCTCAGTCAGGCAGTTATGAAGATAACGAAGCGTTGCTCAACGCATACTTTAAGTACATTAACCTGACGGATGATTCTGTTGGCAACGATCTCCTCACCAAAGTGATCAGCGGCAGTTCTGAAGGAGCCAAGGAGGAGATCAACTTCTACGATAAGAGGAACCCGAGTCAGTCCGTTCTGTGGGCAGAATCCCATGATACCTATTCCGGTGATGACCAACTGACAACGAATGTTTCTGTTGAAGATATTAACAAAGCATGGGCGTTGTTGGCTTCAAGAGGGAAGTCGACGGCCTTGTATTTTGCCAGAACGGGCGACAACGAAACCACTTATATCGGTGACGTTGGCACCTTCGATTGGAAGGCATCAGATGTGGTGCAGGTCAATAAGTTCCACAACTACTTCAACGGACAGAGTGACTATATTTCCGAACAAGATGGTATCGTCTACAACATGAGAGGTTCGACTGGTGTTGTGTTGGTCAATATCAGCGGTTCCTCTTCTGTCAATGTGTCTGTCATGGACTTCGGTGGCACAAAGCAAATTATGGCAGACGGCACCTATATTGACCAGATCAGCGGCAATACCTTCACGGTAGCGAATGGCAAAATCTCCGGACAAATGGATTCCAGCGGTATTGCGGTCGTCTATAATCCGGAGGAACAGGTATATGTAAAGACTGCTCCGGAAGACGGCGGTTTTACTGATACATTGGATGTGGTGCTTAAAGCAAAGCACATGACCAACACCACCTACTATACCTCGGAAGGTGACGCAGGCAGCTTTGTCAGCGGCGATGTGATCACTATTGGTCAAGTGGTCTCGGAGGATACGGTCATCACGGTGACGGTACAAGGTCAGAATGAATCCGGTGAAACGGTGACGAACAAGTATCAGTACTACAAGCAGCCTGCCCATGCGGCGGTGACGCTTTACTTCGACAACAGTTCCTATGGTTGGAGTCAAGTCAACGCCTATGTTTACGATGGCGATGCCAAAAATGGCAGCTGGCCGGGACAACGGATGACCTACAACAGTACGACAGGATTGTATGAGTATGAATTGCCGGATACACTCGTGAACGGCTATGTTTTGTTCACGGAGAAGAACAACAGTACGACCAACCGGTATCCTGCTGATGGTGATCCTGGATTGGCCATCAACGGTGTGTCGAAGGTGTTTGGAGCGGACTACTCCTTTGAACCGTACATTCCCTCGGTGGAAGAACTGACGGTGACGGTGGATCAGGAGGCTATTGAGGCGAAAGTCGGCGAGTCCATCACGGTTCAGGCTTCGGCGGCAGGCGGTTACAGCAGCTATGGCTACGAGATGTACTATCAGCCGGATGGCTCTGACAGCGGTGACAAGGTGGCAGAGAGTACAGACGGTACGCTGACCTACACACCGGCAGAAGAGCAGGAAGGTACACTGCGTATCGTGGCTACGGATAGTCATCAGCAACAGGCATGGACAGATATTCCGCTGACAGTGGAAGAGGAAGAAAAACTGACCGTCACCGTTGATACGGATGCGATTGAGTCGAAAACCGGCGAGACCATCACGGTGCAGGCTTCGGCGGCAGGCGGTGACGGTAACTATCACTACCGGATGGATTACCTGTCCAACAACGACAGCACATGGAAAACGGTGGCGGAGAG
Organism: uncultured Ruminococcus sp.; assembly: GCA_902785765.1. Taxonomy (GTDB): domain Bacteria; phylum Bacillota; class Clostridia; order Oscillospirales; family Acutalibacteraceae; genus UBA1213. The sequence continues at coordinate 18,295 of CACZZU010000042.1, read as the reverse complement.
TACAGACGGCACCCTGACCTATTTGCCGAGAACGGTTCACAACGGGACTTTGCGTGTGATCGCTGTGGACGGTCAGGGACTGCAGGGATGGACGGACATTCCGTTGACCGTGACGCTTTCGGAGATGACGCTTTCTGTTACCGGCAGCGATGAGGACAACCTTATCATGCTGGGTGAAACAGTCAAGGTGGTCGGCAAGTTAAAAGGCGGAATAACGGGCAGAGAGTTCACCGCCAAACTGCGGTACTTCAACCTTTCCTATCTGGAAGAGGATGAGACCCTGCCGACATCGTCCCTGCTGCAAACAGCCGACAGCAATACGATCGTGGAGGGCGAACAGCGTACACTGTCGTTCATACCAAACGAAGCAGGTACCTATTACCTTGTCTACGAACTTTACAGCAACGATGTGCGGGTTCTTGCTGAACGGCTGCCCGATTTGGAGGTCAGACTGCCGCAGGTCACGCTGACAGCTTCGAGCGGAGCGGAAACGGTACGTCAGAATGAAAGCGTCACTGTGACAGGAACAATGACAGCGGAAGAACCTGCGGAAAATTGTCATTATGAAGTGGAACTGCGGACACACTATCCCGATGGAAGAGAAATGGTTGTCGCCAATGAAGGATGGATGAGCAGCGGAGATACCGTGTCGTTGGACTTTTCACCCGACTATTATTACGATCCGGGAACCGTTACATTGATCTATCGGGTGAAGTATGTGACGATGTACGGCGTGGAGTCAACGGTAGCGGAACAGAGTTTCCCGCTGGTCATTAAGGGACAGAAGCCCTTATTGACAGGTACTTCCGTTGAAGATACGACGATCATATTGGGCGATACCGTACAGGTCAATGGCTGGTTCGACAATTTCGATGGCGGTACTTATCAGGTTCGGATGCTTGTCTACTGTCCGACAGAGTATAGCTTGGAAGAAGAATATCTCGTGTACGAGGACGCCTTGACGTCCACCGGAGAGTTTTCCTTCGCTTATACACCGGAACAAGCCGGAGATCATGCGATCTTCTGTCAGCTATTGGAGGATGACGGTGAGATCATAGATCAATCCTACATTTCGGATGTATCCGTGGTGGAAAAACTCACGGTGAGTGCGGAAGAAAAGTGGATCGCCGCCTATGTTGGTGACAAAAAATGGGTCGGCTGTACCGTGACAGGCGGTTACACTCCCTATACCTATGACTTTATCTTCCTTCCCGCTAACAGCACAGAGGAAGTGCTGCTTCAAAGCGGCGGCAGTGCCTCTTATCAGTATTGCTTTAATGAGCCAGCCGAGGGTACTTTGCGTTATCAGGTGACCGATATTGAGGGCAACACAGCGTATGCGGATGTCCTCGTCAAGGTTTATGCTTATCCGACTCTGAATGTGGCGGTCAGCGATGAGGCACCAGTGGGCGGTGATACCGTTACCTTTACAGCGACTTTGTCGGGTGAGGTGATGCCGACTGCTATGCCCTATAAAGCCTATTTGATTTCTGCCGAAAACTACACAGACACAAACTGGTGGCCGAGCAGTTCCGATTTGTCCGCTGACTTTGACTACGGCAATCATCAAGCCGTCCTGGATTATACGGCAGGCACGTTGGCTGGAACAGCCAATACGGATGAACTGTGTTTGGTTGTTTGGGACGAAGATAAGACCACGGTTGTGGCGAAACAGTCGGTCACGCTGACGGTAGGTGCTTCTATCAAGCTCACAACGGTCAATGGCGAAGCACCTGTTGAGAAATATACCTTCCTGAAAGGGACAGATGCTTCCCTGACGTTGGATGCAGAAGGCGGTTTTGGAGACTATACCTATGAACTGCAAACCAAAGAGGGCACTGACTGGAAAACACAGAAGACCGCCCAAGGCAGCGTGATGACGCTCGATACCGATAAAGTAGAACGTGTGGCGTATCGGCTGAAAATCGTGGACAGCAAGGAGAAGGTGGGTTATGCCTTCTTTGATGTGGTTGTAGTGAATGAACTGACATCGGTCTATACGATCGAAAGCAAAAACGACCTTGCGGTGGGAGATGTCTTCACGTTTGATGCTGCTGTGGATGGCGGTTCCGGTCAATATGAATACAGAGTATGGGTGAAGGATAACGGTCAGGAGCATCCGGTATGGGATACGGAGAGCTATCCTTATCAGCAGGACAGCACCTTTAGCTTTACCTTTGATCGGATGACACGCTATACCCTGCGTATTCAGGCGATCGACACCCTCACCAAGCGGTATGTGGTTCGTTTTGCGGATGTTCGTCCGAAGATGCTGTCCTTCGTTCATCTGCAATATACCGATGAAAGCAAGAAGAAGCTCGCTGTGCAGAAGATCACCCTTGGGAAAACGTTCTCTGTTGATGCACTGGCACAGGATGGCTACGGCGGCTATCAGTACCGTCTGGACGTGAAGAAGGACGGTCAATGGTCGGAGGGAACCCTCGGCAGTGACAGTCATCTGACCTTCACGCCGGAAGAAACAGGTCGGTACAGTCTGCGGCTTTGGGTACAGGATGCCCGACCGGAAAAACCGTACACGCTGCGTGCGTATGTGGATGTCATTGTGGATCCGGCCGAGTTGGCGTTCAAGAATACCTTCAACAAGAGAGACTACGCCCTTGTGGATGAGGAACTCACCTTTGACGCAGAATTGACAGGCGGTGTTGCCCCCTACACCTATTCGCTGGAGGTCAAAGATGACAGCAATGCGTGGAAGTCGATTGTGGAGAACAGCACCGACAGCAAGCTGACATGGGAACCGCGTGCTCCGGGTCGCTACCGTCTGCGTATTGTGGCAGCCGATCAAAGAGGTTGGACGAAGCGGTACTATCCCGATGTGACAGTGGAGAAGGCACTGGTTTTTGAAGAGATGCCACAAAAGACTAACCGCACGGCCATTACTTCGGCGGTGTCGTTTGAAGCAGCAGTATCCGGCGGCTTCAGCGGCGGCTATACCTTCACATTGGAGCGGAAGAACGTGAACGAAAACGGTGAGTACACATGGGACTTGATTGACACACAGGTCAGTAACAATGGTGCCGCCCAGTTCGTTTTCCAACCATCGGAAGTCACGACCTATGTATTCCGATTGACTGCCAGAGACGCCCATCGCAAAGCGGCCTATGTCTACTTTACTTTGCAGGTGGACGAGGATGCCGATATTCTCGGATAACAGCGGCGTTTCCATAGTAAAGCAGCTTACCGTTCCGACAAGGTTCACCGTAATGTGACGATCCCCGCAGACGTTTGCAAGAGTCTGCGGGGATTTTTTCGGCAACAAACGGTTGACTTTTGTCCGGCAAAGGTGCTATCTTATACGAGACGGAGTTTTTTGGCAGAAAGCAGGCGACAATGATGACAATCTTGACAGAACACTTGATGCTGGTGCCGCTGACACCGGCTTTTTTAGAGAGTACCGCTGTGTATGCGGTCGGCGGGGAACACATCGACATGATGGTTTATTTTCCGAAGGACAGCAAGGAGGAACTGGCAGCCTATTTGCAGGAAGCGGCAGCAGAATTTGCCAAAAAGCGTCCGGCGTATCTGGATTTTGCCGTGCTGTGTGACGGGGTGCATATCGGACAGGTCACCATGTATTTTGAGGGGCAGGAAAACAGTCCCTATGGTGAATTGGGATGGATCATCCGCCGTGAATACCGTGGTCACGGCTATGCGGTGGAAGCTGCCGAAGGCTTGATGCAGTATTTTTACCGCCACGGCGGTTTGCATCGCTTTATTGCCGAGTGTGACAGTGAGAATGATGCCTCCAGAAGGGTTATCCAAAAACTCGGCATGACCTACATAGAGACACACGGCGGACGCAAAAACCGCTCTTCGGAAGAAGAACGGCTGGAAGAACTATATGAACGGTACTTTCCCTGAAGATTGATTGGCTCGGACAGAAAACCGGCTGTCTTGTCACGTTTCGGTGACAGGACAGCCGGTCTTTTTGTTCGTTCAGCAGTGGCCGCTGCTCGTCAGGTCACTGCTGCTTTTTCCACACACGGGAATGTGTGAGCCTTTGGAAAAGGCTTGCGGGGACAGGAACACAACATCAATAGACCGTCACGGTGAAGGTCTTGGACTTGACGGTACCGGTGTTGTCTCTCACCTTCACGAGGACATTGTAGGAGGTTTTGGCAGCAGGGGTGATGTCGATGACCTTGTTCGTACTGTAACCCTGTGCCTGTGTGTAGGTCGAAGAGGAGGACTTCTTGTAGGCAACGTAGTATTTATAGGGTGAGGTGCCGTTGGCAGCATTCGCTTTGACGGTGATGCAGTCGCCCAAAGGGAGCCGCAGACTGTTGATAGTCGACAGGTTCGCCATACCGGAGGATTTTGCTACCTTTACAGTGAAGTCCTTTGTCTTGACGGTGCCTTCAGCATCTTTGATCTTCACACGGACATCATAATTCGTGGCGGCCTGCGGAGTGAAGAGAATGTTTTGGTTCGTGCCGTAGGCTTGGATGGTCGAGTAAGTGTCGGAGATGGACTTCTTGGCGTAGACAGCATAACGATAGGGAGCGGTACCGCCTTTCATCACGGCTTTGATGGTGACATCACCGCCGAGGGTGATGGAGGCAGCCGAGATGGTGCTATTGTTGGTGGCAGCGGTTGTATTGGTCACGGTGACGGTGAAGTCTTTGACAACGATCTTACCGGCGTTATCCTTGACTTTGGTACGAATGTCGTAGGTGGTAGCGGCACCCGGCTTGACGGCTGCGGTGGCATTGGTCTTATAGGCTTGGATAGCCGTATAGCTGGCGGAAGCGGATTTTTTGTAGTAGAAGGCGTACTGATAAGGAGCCGTACCGCCGGTGGCAGCACCGTTGATGGTGATGCTGCTGCCGAGCGTGATCTTGGTGCTGCTGATGGTGGTTTTGTTAGCAAGGGCAGCCGTGGTATCTTTAGTGACGGTCACGGTGTAATCCTTGGAGGCAACCTTACCGGCTGCATCTTTGACCTTCACACGCACATCATACGCAACAGCCGCAGCCGGTTTGATGGCAGCACTGTTGACGGAACTGTATGCCTGTGCTGTCGTGTAGCTGGAAGAAGTGGCTTTCTTGTAGTAGAAAGCAAACTGGTAGTCGGGTGTGCCGCCGGAAGCATCGGCGGTCACCTTGATGCTGTCGCCCAGCTTGATGGCGGTGGCGGAAATAGTGGAAGAAAGCGTCAGATTATCGGTGCCGGAATTGACAGTGAAGGAGAGTTTGCTTTCAGCGACCGTTCCGCTGCTGTCTTTGACGAGAACACGGTAACGGTAATCACCGGCCTTGGTAAAGGATAGGGTGAGTGTGTCATTGGTGCTGTAAGCACGCATCTTCTCTTCGACAGTGTCATTTGGATAGGTGAGGTAGATCTCGTACTGGTAGGGAGCAGTGCCGCCGGCTGCGGAACAATTCAGTGTGATCGCTTCACCCAGTTCAATGACGGAAGAGGAAACGGACGAGGTGTTTTTCAGCGGATCACTGACGGTTGTGCTCTTGTAGATGTAGGTGACGTTGGTCTCGGTGGCGGTGAACAGTCCGGAAGCATTGGTGGGTGTGGTGACCAGTTCATAGCCTTCAAAAGTTTTGGCGGAGGTGGTGTAGGTGGTCGCACCGTCTGCGATGCCTTTGAGAGTTTCTTTGCCGAGAACGGTGCCGTCTTGGGTAGTGTAGCGGACGTTGACCTTGCCGGTCTGGTAGACCTTGCCGCCCTTGATCCAGACTTCACCGCTGACGGAGTAGCCGGAGGTGTTGTAGCCGGCAGGATCCTGCGAACCGTTGACGGTCACATAGTTGTTGGCAATAAAGAGTGCCGTGCCGTCATGATCCACAGAGCCGACATACCAGCCGCTGCCTTCACTCTGCATGACTGTACCCGGCCATGCACCGGTAAGTTGAGTGGCGGTGGTGCCGGATTCGGTGTAGACGTACATCGCTACCTGTGACCAGCCATTGGAATTGTAGTAGTGGACCTTCAATGTTTCCGCTTCGGATTCACGAGACGTGAAGATGACGGTGACACCGCCCTTGGCAACCGTACCGGTGGCGTTGGCCGTCAGGGAAGGGTCGCACTCATAGCCTTTGATGGTCTTCGGGCTGACGCTGTAGGAGGAACCGATCTTGCCGGACTTGACATCATCGGCGGCCAGAGAAGCACCGGATTCTGCGTCCTGATACTTGACGGTGATGGTGCTGTATTGAGTGCTGTCCAGTTCGTAGTAGTAAGTCACGGTGGTACCGGCCTTGGTGAAGGTGCCGGTGGTCTCACCGGAGACGGAACTGACGGTGTAGCCTTGGTTCAGCAGTTCGGTCAGGGGAGCAGTCGTGTAGTTGGTGCCCTCTTTCCCTTGCAGTGTCTCGGTCTTGTAGGTGGAGCTGTTGGACTTCAGCACATGGTTGACGGTAACTTTGCCGCCGGTCGAGATGACAGTCTTGTCGAAGCTGGTCTTGTCGACCAGAACCATGGTGGAACGAGCCGGTACGTTCACGGTGCTGCCGCAGGTACCCAGAGAGGTGACACCGGCGGTAGAACCATCGGCAATAATGACCCACTGGCTGGGCAGGGTCTTGGTGTCGTAGGTCATCAGGGTCACGGGCTGGGCGGTGTAGCTAGCGTTATGGATGACAGCAACATAGTCCCACTCGGTGCCGGGATTGATGGTGTTGTACATCGTGAAGGCCACGACGTTCGACGGGCAATTGGTGCCCCACGAGAAATAGAGGGTGCTGTTGGTGTTATTGGTCGGATCACGGAAGGGAGAATAGGCTTTGCGGATCTGGATCAGACCTTTGTAGTAAGCGTACAGATCGGCGTAGGTCTTGGTGTTCGACCATACCAGTTGGTTGGTGGCGGTCGGGGACTTGTAGCTGTTTTCGTCACCAAACTTGGTGCGGGCAAATTCTTCGCCCGCCTGGAAGAAGGACATACCCTGTGAAGTCAGGATGATGCCGCCTGCCAGTTTGTTCATGGCAACCAGATCATCGTAGCGGTTGCCGTAGCCGACACCGCCCTTACAAGATTTGACCAGCTTATCGTAGAGGGTGTAGTTGTCGTGGGCAGACGTATAGGTGACGGTCTGCGAGGGCTGTTTCGACCATTTGCTGTCGCCGGACATGGAAGTGGCATTCGCCTGAATACTGCCCTTGAGGGCTTCTTCATAACCGGCACCCTGAATAAAACCGGGGTCGGAGGCATTGAAACAGCTTCCCTTGATGGCGTCACGGCTTTTATCATTGAAGGCAGCGATCTCGGCGGAAACCAGCTTCATGTTGCCCTGTACGGGGCTGTCCACGGTTCGCCGTACATCAGGATCTCGGGGTTGATCTTATCGAGGGCGGTACGGATGGCATTCATCGTGTCTACATCGTGGATACCCATCAAGTCAAAGCGGAAGCCGTCCAGGTGATATTCCGTTGCCCAATAGGTCAGGGAGTCGATCATGAACTTCTGGTACATCGCACGGTCACTGGCCGTTTCGTTGCCGCAGCCGGAACCGTTATTGTAGCCGCCTTTGGCGTCCTGACGGTAGTAATAACCGGGTACGGTGAAGTCAAACCAGTCGTTGATGCCGGAACCGCCGTAGTTGGTGTGGTTATAGACAACGTCCATCACAACGCCGATGCCCTTGCTATGAAGGGACTGCACCATTTGTTTGAATTCGCTGACACGCACTTCACCATGGTAGGGGTCGGTGGAGTAGGAGCCTTCGGGGGTGTTGTAATTCATCGGGTCATAGCCCCAGTTGAACTGGTCGGTGTTCAGCTTTGTTTCGTCTACGCTGGCGTAGTCGTAGACAGGCAGCAGATGAACGTGGGTCACGCCCAGATCCGCCAGATAGTCGATGCCGGTGGGGTGAACACCGTCATTGTTAACGGTCGTGCCGGTTTCGGTGAAGGCAAGGTATTTGCCCTTGTTTGTCATGCCGGAATCGGAGGAGGCGGAGAAGTCACGGACATGGACTTCCCAGATGACGGCATCGGTCTGGTTCGGGCAGGAAACACGCTGGTCATTTTCCCAACCGACAGGGTCGGTGCTGTCCAGATCGAGTACCATGCCACGCATACCGTTGACACCGGTGGTGCGGGCGTAGATGTCCACTGTTTCTTTGGTTTTGCCGTCACAGGTGACCAGATAGGTGTAGTAGGTGCCGTTCAGGTCGCCGCTGATGGTGATCGACCAAACGCCCTGGCTGCCTTTGGTCATATCTTTTGTCTCGATGACGGCGGCACCTGTTTCGGTGTCGCTGCCGGTGGTATAGCGTTTGATCTGTACCTTGCTGGCGGTGGGTGCCCAAACCTTAAAAGTGGTCGAGGTTTTGGTGTAGGTGGCTCCGAGGTCGCTGCCGCTGTACGCATAGGCATCCAGTGCCGACATTTCGGAGTAGGTCACGGCTTGTGCCTGTACCGTGGCGGCCATCGAAAAGACCGACAGCGATAACAGAGCTGACATCGCAAGTGCTGTGGCTTTGCGGAAAGGTGTGCGTCGTGTTGTCATGTGTTCAGACCTTCTTTCTTTTGGATATTAACAGGACAGGGTGGGGAAAGCATCCGTTTCCATTCGGCAGGCGGACGTACAGGATGGGTGAAACGGCAGACGGACTGTGACGGTTGTTTCTCCGGAGCCCCCTCCCTTCGGAGAATACCAAACCGTATGAGATACCTGCGTGTGCCGTTTGGGTACGGTGCGGCGTTGTTCACGGTGCTCTCAACAGGCGTTGGCGGATGGCAAACGATACTGCCCCACTATCACTTATTAGTATAATACATAGCAAACGGTGCTTATTTCTTTTGGAGAATTATACACTCTTTTCACAAAATCGACAGGAAAACGACAACTTATTTGTGTGAAATGTGCATGAACATTGTGAGATAAAAAAAGTTTCCACAACTTTGTGAAAATTCGACCTCCAGAGGTCGAATTTTTTGCGTTTGGGAGGGATGGGTGAAAGGAGGTTTTCAAGCTGAGTAAAAAACAAGGAACGATGACGGCAAGAGAAAAACGCTTCTGCGAGGCGTATGCAGCCACAGGCGATGCAGTACAGGCCGCACAGTCGGTGGGTTATGAGCAGCCTGAAAAAGTGGGGCTGGCGTTGCTGACACGGGATGAAGTCAACGCCGAAATCAGCCGCCTGTATGACAAGCGGCTGAAAAATGCCCGCCAAAAGGCGTATGCCGGTTATGAGCGAATCGCCTTCGGAAGTGTTAATGATGCCGTGCGGCTGCTGTTTGAAGGGGATGCCTTCGGAACGGCTGCTGAAGGCTATGACCTGTTTAATGTAGCAGAGATCAAACGGCCCAAGGAAGGAGCGTTGGAGATTAAGTTTTTCGACCGGCTCAAAGCTCTCGAAAAGCTGGAACAATATGGGCAGGAGGCAGAAAAAGGTCCCGCCGATTTTTATCAGGCGTTGGTCGGTGGGATGCAAAAACTAGCCGACAAGCGTGAGGAGAGTGCCCCATGAGTTATGTGCCGTTTTCCCCCAAGCAGCTGGAGGTCATGCGGTGGTGGCTGCCAGACCGGACAACGGCCGATAAGGACGGTATTATCTGTGATGGAGCTGTCCGCAGCGGCAAGACATTGTGCATGAGTGTGTCGTTTGTGTCGTGGGCGATGCTGTCGTTCCACCAGTCCGCTTTTGCCATTTGCGGCAAGACGATTCGTTCCGTCAAACGGAATGTGGTGGTGCCGCTGCTGACGGTGATGCGGTCGCTTGGTTTTACCGTGGAGGAAAAACTGTCGGCCAACCTGTTTGAGGTGACGTTTGAAGGACATACCAATCTGTTCTATCTGTTTGGGGGACGTGATGAAGGGTCGGCGGCTTTAATACAGGGCATGACCTTGTGTGGGGTGCTGTTCGATGAAGTGGTGCTGATGCCCCGTTCATTTGTGGAACAAGCGTTGGCAAGATGTTCCAAGGAGCACTCCAAGCTTTGGTTCAACTGCAATCCGGAGTATCCGCAGCATTGGTTCTGCCGGGAGTGGATCCGGAAAGTGGACGACAAGAATATGTACTACCTGCACTTCACGATGGACGACAATCCTTCGTTGTCCGAGAAAATTCGGCAGCGGTACCGAACGCTGTATTCGGGCGTGTTCTATGACCGCTTCATTCTCGGTAAATGGTGTGCGGGTGAAGGGCTGGTCTATCCGTTCATGTCAGAGGAGCGGATGCTCTGTGACAAACCGGCAGGAGAGGCCGAAGAATATGTGGTGTCGTGCGACTACGGCACCGTCAATCCGGCGTCCTTCGGGTTATGGGGACGATATGACGATAGCTGGTACCGTGTGGATGAGTACTATTACAGTGCCAGACGGGAAGGGGTGTCCCGTACCGATGAGGAACACTACGAAGGTCTGTGCGAACTGATCGGCGGACGCACGGTTCGCACGATCATTGTTGACCCGTCGGCGGCCAGTTTTATCGAAGTCATCAAGCGGCACGGACAGTATGCGGTACAGGCAGCGGACAATCGGGTGCTGGATGGCATCCGGCGGACAGGTACCGCCTTGAAAGAGGGGCGGGTGCGTATCTGCAGGAACTGTACGGATTGTATCCGCGAGTTTGGGCAGTATCGTTGGGACAGCAGCGGACGGGATGCTCCGCTCAAAGAAAACGACCATGCGATGGACGATGTGCGGTACTTTGTGACGAGTATCCTGAATGCAGACGAGGACGGATTCTTTGTGGGTGCCTTATCACGTGAGGGAGAAGAGTTCTTCGATTGAACCAGCGTAATATGTCGGTGGGCGGGCAGGGACAGCCCTTTTGTCGAGCCGTTGTCCCTGACGGGTGGGAAGCAAGTAAGGGAGGTGAAGAACATTGAAGCTGTTTAAGCGAAACAAGAAGGAAGAAGCCGCTGTACAGACAGCGGCGAGTGACGGCTATCATGTCGGCGGACTGTCACTGTGGGGACACAGCACCATCAGTCGCTGCGAAAGAAAATTGTATCGCGAATTGCGGAAAAACGTCCCTATTGTGGATGCGGCGATTGGTAAGATCATCCGTTTGGTCGGCGGCTATCGTGTTATCTGTATGGACACGGCAGTTCAGCGGGAATTGACAGACTTTTTGCAGCAGGTGCGTGTCAATGGCTGTCAGCGAGGGGTGCGGCGTTTTCTGGAGAACCATTTGGACAGGCTGCTGACGGACGGTACGGCTGTTGGAGAGATGGTACTGTCCGGCAGCGGACGAGAGATCGCCGCTTTGTATAACGCCTCACTGGATGATGTGGTGCTGTCGGCAGAAGACGACCCTTTCCATGTGGTTTGCTGTGTGGTACAGCCCAGCGGCGAACAGGTGCCGGTGCCCTATCCCGATCTGCTGCTCATTAGTACCTTGTTGACAGAGGACGGTCAGGTGTACGGCACATCTGTTTTGAGAGGTATGCCGTTTATCGGAGAGGTATTGAGGAAGATCTGGCAGGCGATCGGTATGAACTGGGAACGGGTGGGCAATATGCGGTTCGTAGTGTCCTACCACCCCAATGACAACGACCGTGGGTTTACGAAGGAACGGGCAGCACAGATCGCCTCGGAATGGAGCAAGGCCATGAGAAGCAGTGAACCCCATGACTTTGTCAGCATTGGGGAGGTGAGTGTGAAGGGTATCGGGGCAGATATGTCTATGCCTGACGCTCAAGTGCCGGTAAGGATGTTGGTGGAACAGCTCTTGTCGAAGCTGTCGATCCCACCGTTCCTTTTGGGACTGTCGTGGTCTTCGACAGAGCGGATGTCGGCACAGCAGGCAGATATGCTTACCAGCGAACTGGAATACTACCGTGACCAGCTCGACACCGTGCTGCGAAAGATTTGTGACTGCTGGCTCAAGCTGCATGGGTACCGCTGTGACTACCATATCGAGTGGGACGACATCAATTTGCAGGATGAAGTCGAACAGGCCAGAGCGGCTTTATATCGTGCCCAGGCACAGAAACTCCAGCGAGGAGACAACCGTCAAGGGGAAGGAGAATGAGATGGAAGAAGAAATGAAGGCGATCAACCGCTTTACCAGAAAGGAACTTTCGGAGGAAGACGTGTATGTGTTTTCGGTGGTGCTGTGTGATAACGACATCGACCGTGACTATGAGCGTTTCTCCGATGAGGCACTGGAAAGCCTTTCCAAGCTGTTTGTGGGTGTGACAGGCATCGCAGATCACGACCCCAGAAGCAGCAACCAGACCGCAAGAATTTTTGCGTGTCGGGTAGAAGCTCCCGCAGGGCAGAAAACTTCGGACGGCCGAGCTTATCGCCGCTTGTGTGCCAGAGCGTATCTGCCCCGCAGTGAACAAACCAAGGAGATGATACTCGCACTCGACAGCGGGATCAAGAAAGAAGTCAGTGTGGGATGTGCTGTCAAAAGCCGTATCTGCTCGATCTGCGGCGAAGATATAACGCATTGTGAACATCGAAAGGGGCAGCAATACGGCGGACGCTTGTGCTATGTCACCCTGACCGACCCCACCGATGCCTATGAATGGTCGTTTGTGGCGGTGCCGGCTCAAAAAGAAGCGGGTGTCATCAAAAATTTCCGCTATGGCACAGCGGACAAGCAACAGCAAGAAGGAGGAGTATCCATGGATATCGAAAAGAAACTGTTCACGGGCGGTGAACAGCATTTTACCGCCGCAGAACTGCAGGAATTGGCGAACGCATACCGTGCCTTGCAGAAGAAGGCGGCTGACGGCGAAATGGTGCGTGACAAGCTGATCAAAGACATCAGCGGTCTGTCGTCAGTGGTCCTGCCGAAGCTTGGCAGTGAGACGGTGATGAAAATGACAGAAGGGCTGACGGTGGGTCAGTTGGACGAGATGAAAAGTGCTTTTGAAAGCAAAGCGGCGGAAAACCTGCCGCTGCATCCGCAGCTTTTCCGCCCGTCCACGGCTGCTAACGGCAGCAACGATTTCTATCAGAACATTTAAGGAGGAACAAACAACATGAGCGTAGCATTCAATGGATTTAACGAAAATGTGGCGACCTTTGAAGCCACAACAGGCGTGACACCCGGCAAGCCGGTGACGATGTCTGCCAACAACAAAGTACAGGCGGTGACCAGCGGAACCTTCTGCGGTATCTGCACCAACGTCCGACAGGGTTATGCGGGTGTTCAGCTCAAGGGCTTTGTTACCGTGGCTTACACCGGTTCGGTGTCGGTCGGCTATCAGAAGCTGGTGGCGGCATCGGGCGGCAAGGTAACGGTGGATACGAACAACGGCAGGGAATATCTGGTCGTTGAAGTCAACAGTACCGCCGGTACCATTGGCTTCATGCTTTAATACATCAATCAAGGAGGTAACTGACGATGGCATTTTATGATTCGATCAAACTGGAAAAAGGTATGTACAGCGGCGGCCGTTCTCTGACCGCCGTATTGGAGGAACTCGATCCCTCCGAACATTACAAGGGTACGCCGCTGGAGGGCTTGGATGCCTTCCAGAGACAGCTCAAGCGTTACGATATCCGTGTTGGCGGTGCTCACTCCGACAGCGTGCAGAAGTTCTTTGAAACGTCCAATTCGGCGGCACTGTTCCCCGAATATGTCGCCAGAGCGGTGCGTCAGGGGATTGAGGGCAGCGATTGCCTTCAGGATATTGTTGCGACCAAAACGGTCATTGACGGTATGGACTACCGTTCGGTTGTATCCACCCCTACCGATGACGAAAAAGCGCTCAAGCCTGTAATGGAAGGAGCTGTGCTGCCGCAGACCAACATCCGTACCAGTGAAAATCTGGTGAAGCTCATCAAACGTGGGCGTATGCTGGTGGCTTCGTATGAAGCGATCAAGTACCAGCGTCTCGATCTCTTTACGGTCACACTGCGTCAGATCGGTGCCCATATCGCTCATGAACAGCTCAAAGATGCGGTCAATGTGATTATCAACGGTGACGGCAACAACAATGCGGCCGCAGTCGTTTCGTTGGGTACCGCTAACACACTGACGTATGACGATCTCATCAAATTGTGGGGCAATCTGGCACCCTATGAGCTGAACACCATGCTCGCTCCTACCGATATGATGCAGAAGCTGTTGGCTCTGGACGAAATGAAGGATGCCCAAGCCGGTCTGACTTTCCAGGGCACCGGCAAGATGATCACGCCTATGGGGGCGAAGCTGCTGCACATTCCTTCGATGGTGTCGGGGAAGATCATCGGTCTGGATAAGCAGTGTGCGTTGGAGATGGTACAGTCCGGTGACATCCTTCTCGACAGCGACAAACTTATCGACCGCCAGTTGGAGAGAGCGTCCATTAGCTGTATTGCGGGCTTTGCCAAGATCTTTAAGGACGCATCGAAGGTACTGGCGTAAGAAACGGAGGCGTGACAGTTGGAGAAAGCAAGCGTATTCGCCTATTTTGAAAAGCTGTCGGGTCTTTCGGAGGACGAGGGCAGAGAGTACCGTTTTTTGTGTGAAGCGGCCATAGAGACCGTCCGTTTGGCGGCTGAACAGGCGGAAAGCAGCAGACAGCAGGAGCTGGCTGCTGCCGCCCTTGCCTATTATCGCTATGTACTGCTGTCGATGACCGATGGCGGAACGGCGGTCAAGGTCGGAGAGGTCAGTCTGCGTCAGGGAGAGGAACGGATCCGCTATGCCGAAAGGCTCTATAAAGAAGCAATGGCCAACTTGAAAGGCTATGCCGGAGAGGAGTTTGCATTTGAGAGGATCTAATGAAAGACATATCGTGACGAGTATCCGGAAGATTGGACTGCCGCTGCGTGTCCGGACAGAAAATGGTTGGCGAGAGGGTCGCGGCGTGTTATATCCTCTGCGGTGGGAGCAAACACAATGGGGCAGCTTATCCGTTCAAACGGAAGGCATCGCACAATCCCTGCGGTACCTGCTGTACTGTCCGCATGAACTGTTGGAGGGTTGTGGCTATGGCAGCGAAATCGTACAGGACAGTGAACGGTTCGTGATGATCTGGAAGGATGATTTTGTTTCCCGCTGGGGCGGCTATGTGAAGGCGTGTTTGCGAAAAGTGACCGGGGAGGATGAAGATGAACAGTGACTTTGCACAGAAAATGATGGAGGCAGTACAGCAGTCTGACGACCTGTCAGCGTGTCGGTGTGTCTGGGCGGATCAGGCCGAGATGCTGCCGTTTCCGGTGAAGCATCCGATTATCTGCTTCGGGCGGGAACCGGCGGATCGTATGGATTACCTGCTGGGGTATGATGAAGTGCTGTTGGGAGCGGAAAAGCTGCGGGTCAGTGTTCTGTGTGAACAGCAGCAGGGCGGTGCCCGCTGCGAACACTTGGCACAAACCGTCTGTCAGACGGTACTTCAGGCAGACAGCGACAAACAAATCATCGCCGTTGCGGTCGAGAAATGCATGTACGACAAGGCGAATTTCGCATATAAAGTAATGATGCACTTTACCCTGCGGGAACATATCGTTAAGCAGTAAGGGAGGAGAGGCTTTGGAGGAAGCAAGAACATTATGCGGAAGAGATGTGCGGATCGACATCAACGGACGGCCGCTGCTGCAGGCACAAACTGCTGAACTGCACCAGAAGGTTACGCTGCACCCCATCCGCTGCTGCTTTCACAGCGAGGATATGGCACATATCGTGGAACGGCGTCACTACCAGCTCCACCTCACGGGGATACGGATGCTGCACCCGTTCGAGAACTGCAACTTCTATGATCTCGATCATTTCACGGTACGTGTGTGTTTCGCAGAAACGGCTTTTCGGCTGGACAATTGCCGCTGGGATGATTTTCTGGCGGTCGTACATCCCGAGCAGTTTCGGGAACACATCAGCATTACTGCCCTGCGGCTGACAAAGGAGGAGGAAAATGAAGGAGACGGTGTATGACGGTTCGGTGACGGACAGCCCTTTGCTGTCCGCAGATGGACCGGAGGAATTGAGGCGGCTGTCCGATCTGATACAGGCAGACGGGCTGCGATATGAGAGAGTCTTGAAGGCGGAGGAGGAAGTACATGAACTGTGACGGAAAAATGAGTCTCGGGACGTTCCTCTTTCGGGTGAATCCGCAGATCCTGCGGATCACCTATACCCGCACTGCCGCAGAAGCTGCCGCACCTTATGCTCCCAGACAGGTGACGGATATGAACGGCGGCGGACGGCGTATTACCGGTGAAGGGGAATTTTATGGAGAGGACTGTGAACAGCAGTTTGCGGCTCTGCGGCAGCGGTTTGAAAGCGGCGGCAGTGCCATTTTATATGTGCCGTCCCAACCGCCGATGTTGGTGGTGCCGGTGTCATTGGAACTGACCGGCAGAGATGCCGCCGGCGTGATCGGTTATCGGTTTACGGTGCTGGAATCACCTGCCGCCGGTGCCGCCGGTCGGCTGACACAGAGGATCGCCGATGGACAACATTCCCTGTGGGATTATGCTTATGAGAGCGGGCTGCCGATCGGCACGCTGCAAGTGCTTAATCCAGCCGTGATGCGGCCGGATATGCCGATCCCGATCGGAAGGAGGGTGTCGTTTTGCTGAATGTGAACCTCAGGGATCGACAGGGACGCACGGTGGCGTGCCATCATCCGATCAAGGTCAGCTTGTCGGTGTCCGAAGAAGCACCGGCTGACCGGTTAGCGGTCGTGTTTGCCGTCAGCGGAACAGTGCCGCTGTTGACCTCTGTGGAAGTATGCGACGGCGATGAGCGGGTCTTTTTCGGCTATGTGGACGAACAGATCGAGGAAGAAGGTGACGGGGGACGGTTCTTATCTGTTACGGCCAGAAGTCTGGCAGCGGTGCTCTTGGATAACGAGGCGGCTCCCCAGACCTATTGTATGCCGTCCATGCCGCTGCTGATGCAGCGGCATTTCAGACCGCTGGGATTCACGGCATTTGTCGGAAATGCACAGGCATACAGCGGCGAATTGGTCGTTACCAAGGGGATGAGCGAATGGTCGGTGCTGCAGCAGTTTTGTCGGTATTTTACCCGCACAAAACCGAAAATACGCCGTGATGGTGTGATCGACATCAGCGGAACCGCACCGCAGGAAATGCTGGTGCTGCCACAGGAAAAACTGTTGATGTGCCGCCATGAATATCGTCCGAGAGTCTTGTTTTCGGAAATATGGGCGAGGACACGCATCGGAGGTGGCTACGAAATGCCGTTTGCAGGCGAGAAGGCCAAGGCATTGGGCGTTCAGCGGCGGCGATATGTCAATACGGCAGGCACTCGGGAACAGACACCATTGTCTGTACAGGAAATGCTGACAGCGACCGAAGCAGCTTATGAGCGGTTGGTTGTGACGTACAGCGGGTTTCTGCGGGCAGAACCGGATACGGGATTACAGTTAGTAGGACATCCGGAGCAGTATCGCATACGGGAACTGCACTATGCGTTGGACAAGACGGGAGAACGTACCGTTCTCTACGCAGAAAGGATAGGAACATGAAACTTTCGGAGAAAATGATGAGGGGACATTCCGCAGAGACCTTCGGCGTTTCGGGACGGATCGTAAACAGTGCCGATCGGCGTATTGCGGCCAGTGTGGTTCACGGTACGGGACAGTGTGCGATTGTGTCGCCGGGCGGTATGATGTACCTGCCTGCGGCACAGGATGAAGCGGTGGTCGCTGCAGGCGATACGGAATCGTTGTGTCTGGGTATCAAAATGATGGACAACCCCTACCGGATCGAACCGGGAGAGATCGTGCTGTTCTCACGCGGCGGTGCCAGCGTGATACTCAAAAATGACGGCAGTATTCACCTGAACGGTACGATCTATATCAATGACCATGAATGGGAGGGAAGCTAACATGGACACAGCCATCAGTCAGACCGGTGATTGGGCGGTAGATGTCAATGAACGGCCTTATCTTGTAGACGGACAGGAAGAACGGCAGCAGCAGTTATATCTGCGTCTGGCTGTGAAAAAGGGAAGCTTTTGCTATGACCGTACACTGGGCAGCGAATTGGCCGCCTTGGATGTGAGTTGTTCCGATGCTTTGTTACAGGCGGAAGCACAGGCACGTGGGCTGTGCGATCTCCGTCAGCACATCGTACAGCGCGTCCAGGTTTTCCCCGTACCAGCCCGGCGCGCACAGCAGACTGCGGAAGGGGGCATCGAGATGAACACACTTCAGAAGATCTACCGGAAGGACCGGCACATCACCAGACTTCTCATCATGATGGTCGTCTGGATGGTATTTATGGCCATCACAAAGTTCGACAAGTTCTATGCGATAGCAAACTTCCAGACCATCGCAGGCAAATTTCCGGAATTCGGTCTCATGTCACTCGGCGCCATGCTTTGCATGATCACCGGCGGAATTGACCTGTCGAGTGTCGGCATTGCCAATATGACCAGTATTCTGATGGCCCTTTATATGCG
>CACZZU010000041.1 GCA_902785765.1 uncultured Ruminococcus sp. | reverse complement strand
GACGGAAAATTTTTTTGATGTTAAAATGATGTAAAAATTATTGGAAAACATGAATTTTTTTGTGTGTTTTCCTGATTATTAAAAGGAGGTCTTTCAATTGAAATCTTCAAAAAAATTTCTTATGAGAGTGCTTACGGGTGCACTCGCAATCTCAATGCTTGCAGGCACGGGAGTTTGTGCGGCTGCTGCTGAAAATGCCGATTTTGAGGGAGATACTGTTGTAGTGGCACCCGATGAGGAAACTCAGGATTATGTTTCAAAGCTGGATTCCATAAAAGCAATGTTAAGTCAGATTGCACAGGGGGCGTATGCAAAGCTTTCAAACACTACTGCCGCACAGCTTATCAAAATTGCACAGGAAGCCAAAATGTCACAGAAAATCATGATAGAGGCTGCAAGTCAGGTTGCTGCAATACAGAGCGATGCATCTACCAAAGCTGCCGAAATCATGGCAGAGGCTGCCGAGGCTGTTGAGGGATTGGAAGATGAGGAACAGATAGCTCAGATAATCAGTCAGGCGGAAGAACAGGCGAATGCTGTCACGAAAGAAGCAGAAGCACAGTCTGCTCAGATAATGGCAGAGGCTCAGGCACAGTCTGACGCACTCCTTGCGGACGCAAATGCACAGCTTGAAAGTATCAAAGCACAGTTCAAGGGAACGGCTGCACAGGCGATTGCAGAGGTACAGCAGAAAATTGAAGCTGCCAAAGCTCAGATACAGGCTATTGCAGCAAAAGCAGGTGATTTCGTAGCCGAAAAGTCTGTAAAAGTCCTTGTAATAGCCGTCAAGATCGGCGTGGGTGTCGAGGTTCTCGGTGGTGATCGTTGACCAGAGAGACTGTACCTCCTCCTGAATGTCCGGCTGCATCTCAAGATCATCCAGACGAATACGGTTGGCGTCATCCGTGACAGGGGCACCCTGATAGAGTTTTTGATTCAACAGGCGGTACATCTGCTCGATGCAGCCTTCGTGGGTGCCGTGAGCTTTCATGACCTTGTACAGGATGGAAATGTACAGCGGTACGATCGGGATGGCGGCACTCGATTGTGTGACGAGGGCTTTATTCACGGAAATATAGGCCGACACCCCTTCAGCGGTGATCTGTTGAGAGGTAGCGAAAAGGTGGTCTTTGGCCTTGCCGATGGAACCGTCGGCATACATGGGATGTGTGAGGTCGGGACCAATATAGGAGTAGGCGACAGTCACGGCGTTATCAGCAAGAACACCGGCTGCTTTGAGGGCATCGATCCATGCCTTCCAATCTTCGCCGCCCATGACTTTGACCGTAGCGGCTACCTCGTCTTCCGTGGCAGGTTCGACAGTGATGTCACTGACGACACGCTTTTTCAGGTCAATGGTCTTGTTGGTGTAGGGAGCACCCACCGTTTTCAGGACAGACGAATAAGTGGTGCCGTCTTCGGTAGTGCGGCGAGGGGCTGCCAGACTGTATATCACCAGATCCACTTGACCGAGGTCTTGTTGGATGAGTGCGATCGTCTGCTCTTTGATCGCCTGCGAGTAGGCATCGCCGTTGATGGTTTTGGCGTAAAGGCCGTCCGCATGGGCGAAGGTTTCAAAAGCGGCTGTGTTGTACCAGCCGGAAGAAGCTGTCCGGTTGCCGGAGGCCGGTTTGTCAAAGATCACGCCGATGGTGGCTGCCCCGAAAGAATATGCCGCTGTGATGCGGGACGCCAGACCGTAGCCCATAGATGCACCGATGACCAGTACCTTTTGGGGACCGTTGGCATGGGGCTGTGCCTTCACATAGTCGATTTGCTCTTTGACGATGGCCTGACAGCCGACAGGGTGAGCTGTGGTGCAGATGAAGCCTCTTACTTTGGGTTGAATGACCATGGGGAATCGCTCCTTTGTATGTGATAATAGTGAACGGCGTTCCTGTGGCAACGCCGCAGGTCAGACTTTCAGTTCGACAAATTCACCGGGGGAACCGGTTACGGCTGACAGCACGGTATTGGTGCCGTCCGAGGTGACGTAGTAGACTTTCAGCAGGTCAATGTGGTCGGTGTATTCTAACTTCGGGGTGAAGCAGTAGCACGGCACGCCGCTGACTTCGATCAGTTTTTCGTCTGTTTCAAATACATAGTCCTCGATTGGACGGGACAGTCCCAGAGCTTTTTCCTTCTCCGCCAGTGCCGTCAACGCCTGGTTGGGCGTCATTTTGGCATCGGGATACATGGTTTGGATGTCCTTGTCGTGTTCGGCTGTGTTTTGTTCGATGACATCGTAGCTGCCCATCCAATTCTGTGCCCGCACCACTTCTCCGTTTAGAGATACAAGGCAGTTCGTGCCGGTATACAGCCGCTTGCCGTTGGCTTCTATATACGGGTAGATGGAGTAGTATTGTTCGCCTTGATAGTCAACAGTGGCGAAGTAATACTTCTGGTAGGTGTTCATGCTTTCGGGAAGGTAAAAGTTCTGCTTCCCGCAGGTATCCAGCACGGCACACGCCTGTTCAAAGCTGATGCTGCCTTCTGGGGCAGATACGGCGGTTTCTTTCGGCTTTTCCACGACCTTATCGCCCATGGGGGGCAAGCTGGTGTCGGTGATGTAAATTGTGTTGCTGCTTTGGTCGGGGGAAGAACCGGACGAAGTGCTGCCGGTCTTTCCATTGTTACATCCGACCAGTGACAGGCAGGCCAATACGCACACTGCCGCCAGTAGGTTTTTTCTCATCTCATGTACCTCCTTCTATGTTGAGGATGACAGGAACATTCCGCTTGTCATGATGTGCCTTGCGGGTCTTCACGAACCGCAGGAAGTTTCTGCTCCTTTACTTGTTTGTTTCCCTTGGGACGGACGCCTGCATAGGCTATTTTTCCTTCCTGAAGGTTTTCTCTTCGGGGGAGATTTGTCTGCCACACCATGGTGCTTTGCTCATCGTTTTCGCAGGACACGGAGCCAGTAATGAGCGGTGAGTGTCAGGGAGCCGATGCGGGCAAGCTGCTGGCGGCGATCCTGACGGATACGCCAGAAGTGCGGTGTCATTTGCAGGAGGGACTGCAAATCCTCCTGTGGCAGTGTCAACGAAAAACGCTGCTCGGTGCAGAGTACTTCCGTGAAGAGATCGCCGCACGGGGCAGGGTGCTTATGCTGCTCGAAGACTTCTTCGTAGATGATAGCCTTCAGTTCCCGCAGGTGGTCACTGCCGACCGTTACTTCCACGGCACAGCCGTCTTTTTTCAGGACACGGGCGTACTCTTCGGGCAGGAACAGCGAGAACATCGCACAAACACCATCCAAAGAGGCAGCGGCAATCGGCAGTTTAGACGCAGTGGCCACCAGCCATACGATGTTTTTGTTTCGTGAGCAGGCCATGCGGACGCCGTCCTTGGCAATATCCAGACCGATCATATCTGCCTGACAGGCTTGCTGTAAAAAGGCGGTGTAGTAACCTTCGCCGCAGCCAATGTCTGCGATTATGGGCGGTTGGGTCGATGGGGGCGGCAAATATCTCCGGAAGGCTTCTGCCACATGGCGGCTGATAGGTTCGTAGAAGCCTTTGTCAAGAAAACGGCGGCGAGCCAGCAGCATTTCTTTGGTGTCTCCGGGGTTCAGGGAGTGCTTTTGCTGCACGGGCAGCAGATTGCTGTATCCCTGACGGGCGGTATCGAAGCTGTGGTGCTGCGGACAAAACAGGCGTTTCGTGTCTTGCTGTAAAGGCTGTCCGCAGAGGGGACAAATCAGGTGAATGGTGTCTTTCATGGTGGTGGATCCTTTATCATGGCGGCGGTATCAGCGGATTCGCTTGAGCGAACCGCCGCAGGGACAAGTATAGCGGGACGGATAGTCGACAGAGGCCGAACGGCGGCTGCGGGGAAATTCTTTTCCGCAGCGTTGGCACCGCAGGAGGTATTTTGCTGTTGTGGGGGATGAATCTGCGGGGGACGGTTCTGTTTTTTGGTGCTGTCCGACCAATTCGAGTGGACCGCCGCAGGGACAAGTATAGCGGGACGGATGGTCGACAGCGGCCGAACGGCGGCTGCGGGGAAATTCTTTTCCGCAGCGTTGGCACCGCAGGAGGTATTTTGCCGCTGGAGCAGACGCTCCTTCCGTGGGCAGTCCCATTTCTTCACGGGTATTCACACGGCTGATGTGATAACCGCAGCGGCGGTTCATTATCTCGGCGTACTGCCGGAACAGCGGACCGTGATTGCCGCAGCCCGGACAGGTGTGTATCAGTTCATGGGCGATGGTTTGACAGCAGGCTTCCTCCGGAGCTGTCAGCAGTTGGGCGGAGAGTTCAATGGTGTAGTGACCGCCGCGGCTGATGCACTGTCCGAAACGGTGTCGGGCACGGGTATTGACCGCGATATGCGGGTCGATGTTCGGCGAAATAGGGATACCCGCTTGACGGGCTTGTGCCTGTACTTTTTGGAGCAGCCGGTCAAAATCATTGGTGGGTGGTGTCATGGTAGTGTCCTCTTACAGCTGCACGATGACAGGCGTATGTCCCAGTGCCGGCAGAAGCTTATCGGTCACGTCTGCGACAGACAGTTTCAGACTGCTTGTATTGGCACAGGGGTGACAGCCGAAAAACGGCTTGTCCAGCACGTCTTTGTCGATGAGCAGGGTCACCTGTCGGGCGGTATCCTGCATGAGTCCCAAAATACTGGCCGAACCGGGTGTGACACCCAGCATAGCCTTCATGGTATCGGCATCGGCAAAGGACAGGCGGGCACTATTGATCTGTGCCGACAGGTCTTTGGTGCGAAATTCTTTATCGCCGGGCATCAGCAGGAGGTAGAACTTCGTCTTCTGGCGATTGCAGAGGAAGAGGTTCTTGCAGATCGCGACACCAAGACGGTTCCCGATGTCGATACACGCCTCCATAGAGGGGGCGACCGGATGGTCTATGCGGTCGTAGCGGATCGACAGCCTGTCCAGCAAGTCGTAAGACGCCCATTCGATCGGCAGACGTTCGCCGCCGGTCGGTCGACCATGTTCGATGGTTAGTGTGGTTGTGTCCATCATCTTTGTACCTGCCTTTCCCAAACGCCTTGGAGGGCGGAGTTCGTTTTACGAAGGTCACAGCATCGCAAGAGAAGGGAAGACGGAACGTCCCATTTTTGTGAGAAGACGACCGATGCCATCTTCATCATTGGATGCGGTGATATAGTCAGCGGCCTGTTTCACAGGCGGAGCGGCGTTGGACATCGCAATGCCCAGACCTGCGTAGCGGATCATGGAAATGTCGTTGAAGCCGTCGCCGAAAGCGATACATTCATCGGTCGTGATGCCGATGTGGTGCAGCAGTTTGTCCAGAGAAGCGGCTTTATCAATCCCTTTGGGAACCATCTCCAGAAAATACGGCTCGGACTTGAATACGCCGATCCGGTCGCCAAAACGAGCGGAAAGCAGTTCCTCCAGTTCACGAATCACCGTGGGTTCGCCTTGCAGGAGACATTTCACGATGGGGAAATTCACCGCAGCGGGGAAGTCTTCTGTGAATTGCAGCGGCAGCCCGTTGATACGGGCTTCCAGTTTGGTATAGTCATTGATCTGGTTGCCCACCAGTATGGTACCGTCTTGATAGGTGTTGATACCGACAGGGTAGTCTTTGATGATGTCGCAGATGGCAGGAATCAGAGACAGCGGGAAACGATTGCGGAACAGCACGTCACCGGTACGGCAGTCGATCACCGCCCCGCCGTTATAGGCAAGAATGTAGCCGCCAAATTCCCGCAGACGCAGGATGCGGGCGTAAGGAAGAATCCCCTCGGTCGGACGGCCTGAAGCCAATACGACAACGCCGCCGTTCTTTTGGAACTTGATGAGCCGGCTGCGGGTATAGGAGGTGATACGCTTGTGAGAGTCGGTCAGGGTACCGTCAATGTCCAACGAGATCAATCGAAATAACATACAGTTACAGCCTCTTTCTCAAAGGATAATGTGGTGGGAAGAAGTGCCGGTGCAGTGATGCTTTTGTCCAGTACCCGCTGCGGATGAAACACGGTCGGGGGGCTGATGCCTCCAGACCGTTTGGCGGTCTGGTTTGGACGGTGATCCCGCAGGGGGAGATGTGTCCGGCTCAAAGCTGGTTTAGCGTCTTGAGGTGATACGGACTTCACGCCCTCCGGTACGTCAGAGACGTGTTGTTTTCTCCGGAGAGGGTGGTTGGGGGATATGAACTGTCCAAAGTCTTTCTCACAGCGTGGCTGACAGGAGGAGTCTGTCCTAGGGGTGTGCAGCATCTATACGTCACAGAAGTGAGATAGGTTCTCACACGATGTTCGGTCAGGGGCTGCTGTGCCGTTGGCACACGACCGCTGCCATAAACAGCGAACGGTGTGCTTTGCCTTTTCCTGATCGTTCACCATGCTGTCACAAGACGGTCAGCAGCCGTTCGGGACAACGTGGCACAGACAAGACAACACACTGCCGAACAAGCGGTACTTCTTCGGAAAAAATGTCGGTCAGGTGTTTGCCTTTGTGCAAAACGCGAGAACTTTTGGTTCACAATAAAGCTCCAGCACCTGCACGCAGGTATACATTTCTATTGTAAGAAATAAAATCCGCCGCGTCAATAGTATTTGTGGTGTATCTTCGGCGGTGGAATCGCGTTTTTTTTGTTGTATTCGGAAAACCTGATGACCGATTATCGTTATTTTGCACAATTTGCAAATAATTTCAAAAAAGATATTGCAAAATTTTTCGGGGAGTGTATAATTATAGGTAGTACACAAAGAACCGAGAGAGGTCGTATAATCGTTAACATAACGGAGGTAATGATATGAAACGCAGAAAGATCGTGTCTATTTTCGCAGCTTTGGCTCTGGCAGTGGGTTCCTCTGCCCTGTTGACCGGTTGTGCCGGTAAGTCCTATTGGTATAAGGCTGTGGAACAGCCGGACGGTACCGTCAGCTATGAACTGGTCGGTGAGATCGTCAGTGCCGTGGAGGGTACGGCTTCTACCACTACGGAAAGCACCGCTTCTACGGCAGAAACTCAGAGGCTCCTTCCGAAACACCGGAAGAGACTCCTTCCGAAACACCGGAAGAGACTCCTTCCGAAACACCGGAAGAGACTCCTTCCGAAACACCGGAAGAACCTTCCGAGGCAGAAACACCGGCAGAGAGTGCTGACCAGACAGATGGCGACACCTTGGCGGTCATCAAGTTTGAGAAGCCGGAGGATTGGGACGGCAGTGCACTTTATCTGAGAGTGTATGACGATAACTCCAACAACAATGGTGACAAGGGTCAGTTGATGACGGCTGACAGCGATGGGCTGTATAGTGCTGTGGTATCGAAGAATGCCCAGAACGGTGTTGCGTTTGAGAACCCCCGTTTCATTTTCTTGGGAACGACCGATGCCGGAAAGATGGTGCAGAGCGAAGAAGGCACCCTCAACGGCGACAAGACTTATGGCGTTGAGAAAGACGGCAGAAATTATGTGCTGGTAGAGAAGTGATCGGACGATGGTTTCGGCTGGTCGCCTATCGTCATAAAATTGTTACATAAAATATAACGGACAAAGGCACGGCTTCGGTCGTGCCTTTTTCTTTGTTGTGTGTGGGAGAGATGCGTCAAACGGCGGACAGTGGGACAGTACAGCGGTGCAGTCTGCTGTGAACAGCCAGCAGGTGTGGCGTGACACGCTTATTTTTGTAGACGACCGGTATAAAGGCACTTCGGCAGGGTCATAATAACAGCGGAGGTGCCGTATATGTACAAATCTCAGAACAAAGTGAAGAACACAGGATTCTATATCGCTCTGGCGATCTGCATTGTGACGATTGCAGCGGCGGCATGGACTACCTATGGAAGTGTCATCGAGTATTACCGTCCGGAGGATACGCATACCGGCAACGAGGTGAGCGGTGAACCCTATGAAACGTCACAGCCCGCTGAACGGTCGGAGTGGTCGGTGCCGGAAGCTTCTGTGCCGGAGGTGTCTGTATCGGAACCGGCACAGGTTTCTGCGTCTGAAGTGCCGGTGGTGTCACAGCCGGAAGAAGTGCCGGAACCGTCTGAAGTGTCGGAACCTTCCGAGGATAAGACGGAGAGTGACGTTTCGGAAGATGATGAAAGTGTGCCAACATGGGTGTGCCCGATTGAAAACGGGAGTGTCCTCAAGCCGTTCAGCATGACAACGCTGTTGTTTGCCCGCACGACAAACGATTGGCGTGCCCATCGGGGCACCGATTATGCCGCCAAACAGGGAACGGCTGTGTTAGCCATGGCAGATGGTGTGGTGCAGTCCGTCTATCGGGATGCCCTGTATGGTGAGGTTGTTTGTATCGGGCATGACGGCTGCACAGCACGGTACTGCGGATTGACGGAAAAATCCCTTGTCAAAGAGGGCGACCATGTACAGGCCGGTCAGCCGATCGGCTATGTCGGTATGGTGCCTTGTGAGCAGTACGATGATCCGCACCTGCATCTGGAAATTTTGGCCGATGACAAGTATATTGATCAAGAGCAGCTCTTCCGCAAGTAAAAGTCACGGAACAGTGGTGTGAGTATGATGCTTTGGGGGCAATAAAATACACGGGGACACGCTTGTTAGTACAGGCGTGTCCCCGTGGCCGTGTGGGATATGGCGATCAGTTGTGGCTGCGGGATACTTCACTGAGGCTCTTGTGAGGCGTTCGGCAGACAGTCCCGCTTGCTGAACGGACAGCCGCAGAAATTCTGGCGGTAGAGTGAGAATTGGGCGGACAGCTCGATAGAACGCTTGTAGCCGCCGCGTTTCTTGAAGTCGGAGTACAGGTAGGGGACACCGGCAAGCTCACTGACTTCTGCTCCGATACGGTTCAGCACGGCACTGTCCTTTTGCGGACTGATGGAAAGGGTCGTGGTGAAGTAGTCAAAACCGCCGCTTTTGGCGGCAAGAGCACTTTCTTCCAGCCGCAGCCGGTAGCATTTGTGACAGCGTTCACCCCGTTCAGGGAGGTGTTCCAGTCCTTTGGCCATCTCAAAGAACCGCTGCGGTTCGTAGCGGCCTTCTAAAAAGTGCACGGAGGGACACATCTCACGGATCAATCGCTGTATCTCATCGACCCGATGACGGTATTCTGCTTCGGGAGAGATGTTCGGGTTGTAGAAGAACACCGTGATGTCAAAGTACTGTGTGAGGTACTCCAGTACATAGCTGCTGCAAGGGGCACAGCAGGCGTGCAGCAGCAGGCGGGGATGCCGCTGGTGTTGTGTCAGTTCACGGAGTGTTTTGTCCAGCACGAGCTGGTAGTTTACTTTGGGGGTCTGTGTCATGGTCACACCGGCCTTTCATTGTGCATGATTCAGCGATGGGTCGTCCCGAACAGGACAACGAGGCGAGAACAGGAGGAAAATGTGCGGAGCAAAGAGCGATGATCCGGTGGGGACATTTTTTTGCCGGCAGTCCGTAAAAGTGTCCTCACTTATCGGTGTGGATCGTGAGAAGGATCTCGTCCGGTGTGTGGACGATATAGTCGGCTCCTTCGGCACGGAGTTCTTCTTCGGAACGGAAGCCCCATGTCACGCCGCAAAAACGGATTCCGGCGTTTTGGGCGGTGCGGGCATCGACATTACTGTCACCAATATAGAGAGTCTGTGCGGGGGTACAGCCGACAGCCTGCATGATGGCGTTGGCTCCCATCGGCGAGGGTTTGCGTTCACAGCCGTCTACTTTTCCGCGAATCACAGAGAAAATATCCGCCGGCAGCAGGGCGGCAACTAATTTTTTGGTGAAGGCATCCGGTTTGTTGGAATTGACGGCACACAAGATGCCTTGTGCACGAAGATGCTGCAGGAGGGGGACGATACCGTCATAGGGATGGGTGTTGTCCATGCAGTGTTCGGCGTAGTAGGTGCTGAACGTCCGGAGGATGCTGTCTTTGGTGTCGGGGGTGCAGCGATCCGCACCGCCTACGGCACGGTCAGCCAGTACCGCAACACCGTCACCCACCAATTGACGATAGCGTTCGGTGGGGTGTGGGGGAAAGCCATGTTGTGTGATGGCGTAGTTCATGGCGTTGGCAAGGTCTTGGAGGGAGTTCAGCAGGGTGCCGTCCAGATCGAAAATGCACAGGCGTGTTTGGGAAAATGTCATGGGAAAGTCTCCTTACGATGGGATGAAATGTCGGCACGAGAGTGTGCCTCGTGCCGCAGAATGTCAAAGTATGTGGGAAAGTATGTCGAGGCGGCTCTAATGGTCAGAGCAGGAGGAACGTGTGCTGTTCCGCACTATTTTTTCTTGAGGTTGGTGGTGGGTTTCCTGCGGACAGTCATCGTGTCGCCGGAGCCGCCGCCGAGAGAAGCTTTGGAAGAGGAACCGCCGCCCAGTGAAGGGGGAGCAGGCTGGCGGGAACGGAGAATAAAGATGGTGATGACTGCGATCAGCACCAAGATACCGGAGATCACCGAGAAAAAGACAATGTCGCCGATGTTCGGCGAGGTGACATTGAATTTCACGTCCACATCAGTGCCGTGAAGCTGGAGCAGAACAAAGCCGTCCCGCACGGTCTGAAGTCCGGATTGTTCGCTCCGGTCATCGGAGTGATAGCCAAACTCCTTGATGAGGTCACCGCCCTGTGTGGCAACACGGTAATACACAGGTGTTTCGGCGTTGGTACCGATCAGCAGTGCCGACAGGTCGAGGTGATCCTGGTAGTGACGCATGGTACGAAGGGACATGAACTGTCCTTCGCTGCTGTACTTGGCGGTGTTCTTGCTGCTGAGCAGGCGGGTGAAAATATCGTTGAGGGTCTCCGGCGTGCCGCTGGTGGTATAGGTACAGATGCAGTCATTGTCGATGACTGACAACACCGCACCGTAACCCAGCCCATCAATGTAGTCCTTGGCGTATTTGGCGGCTTCGTCACCGCCGGCTCCCCGATCATACTTGATGGTGAGGGTCTTCTGGAGCTTGTCGTCTTCCAGCGGAACGGATTCGATCTCGATGGAAGAAGCGGTGTACTGTTTGCCGTCATTGATCCGCAGCTTCATCAGTGAGCCGTTATACTTGAAGGATGACACCTTGCTGTATTGGTTATCCTCCAGAAAATCGGAAGCGATACGCCATTCGCCGTTCTCATAAAGCTGACACTCGCTCAGTTCGGTCGTGCCCGAGACGGAGTAGGTGTATTCGACCGGGACGTTGGTGCTGTTGTTGCCGATGTAGTTGGAGAAGTCCAGTGTCTCGCTGTAAGCGTTTTGTTCCGCCAGAACCGTACTGCCCGTACCTTTGTCGGTGTACTCAATATCGCCGTAGACGGTGTTCAGCAGCTTATTGGTGTAGCCGGTCAGTTCCTGCAGAGTGACATCGTTGAACTTCACGGTGTAGTCATAGGAGCTGTTGGTGTTGAGCTGCCACTGGGCAGAGATGGCGGCTTTGTCTGTTACACTGCTGAAATAGTCCTTGATCTCCTTTTCGATGCTCTCGAAAGTGCTCTGTGAGATGGTGAAGATGATGCTGCGGTCGTACACGCCCTTTTCCTTCACGGTTATCAGCTTGATCCGCTGGATGGGATGACCGTCCAGACAGTTCACGGCGATCATCGGTGTGGTGTTGCGTACCTCGTCATTCAGCGAAACAGTTGTCTTCGTTTCTTCGGCTTCAAAGTCGAGTCCGGCAAAGCCTTCGCTCTTGGTTCCGCTGCTGATCCAGTTCAGGAGCAGTTGGGAGCTTTGGAAATTCTCTTCGAGTTTCCAGCCCTGCGTCATCACATTGTGTGGGTTCGAGAAAGTGACAACGGTCTGCATCCCGATGATCTCGGAGGTTTTGGTCAGGTATTCGTGGGCGGATTCAAACGACATCTCGAAGCTGTACTGTATCTTGCCGTCATAGTAACCTTTGGAAGGGGTCAGGGTGTTCGGGCAGTGTTTTTGAATGACCTTCTCCAGATTGGTTTCGGCTTCGGAACCGGCTTGTATCACGCTTTGGGGGAATGTCAGGACGATCGTCCGTTTGCCCGCAAAAGAATTGTCCACCGAAAGAGTCGTCTGGATGTCCGCTTTTTCGGGCGGTTCGTTCCGGCAAGAGGTGAGCAGCAGCACGGTGAACAGGGCGGCTGTCAGCAAAAAAAAGGTGCGGAGATATTTCTTCAAGGTGATCACTTCCCGTAGTAATTGGTTCCCCTTTATTCTACTATTTTCCCTATATAATGTAAAGGGGGTTTGCCGAAAAAAGTCGGTCAACCAACTTTGGAAGATCGTGCCATGCCGTTTCCAACGGTATGGGGCAGTGAAAAAAGCCGGATGCGGCAGAGGCGTGATAGGTGTGGGGAGCTCATCCGGATGGTGCGGCTGTTGGAAGTGTGACTAACGAACAATGCCCCCAAAACAGGCATAAACAGCGGTGTTTGAGACGCTTGGGTAGGAATTGTGTCTACTTTTGTCGAAACATTATTCGGTGGAATTATGGAAAATTAACAGAAAAGCGGTTGACTTTTAGACGAAATGGTGTTATACTCGTAGCAAAGTGTTGTAAAAAACGGAGAAAAGACCGATGGGGAGCCTGTCGGTGTGTGCATAGACCGAATGGATTACACAATGTTGCGGAGGTCGATCAATATGATAGGAATGAAACAAAAAGGTCTGCGGGTGGGTGCCGCCTGTGCTGTGGTGCTGATGATGCTGTTCAGTATGCTGCCCGGCAGTCCGCTCAAGACTTCCCAGAAGGTTGAAGCCTACGGCGAAAATGAAGACGGGACGCTCTTCTATGCCGAAGCAACGCTGTATGACTACAAGTATGATAAGGAGATCAACAGTGGCTATAACTACACACAAGACAACCAGATCGCCTATAAGCTCCAAGGCGGCGACCAGAGGGAAATGACAAAAGGTCAGTGTGAGGAGCTCGTCAACGGCGACCGTTGGATGACAGGCTTACAGGTGCCGTATGAGCTGCTGAACCGTGAAATTTCAGCATACTACAGCCAACAGGGTGCCAGCAATATACCGGCACTGTATTTGGGTAACTTCCTCGGAACGGCGAGCAATCTGACGGACGAGCGTGGTAATGGCCCCGGTCAAACACCGTATCAATATACCTACGGCAGCAGCGGTCAGGATTCGTACAGGAATGTGTACACCAATTACTGGCAGAGTGCCAACAATGCACCGCAGGTCGATAACGGTAATGTGGCTACCCAAGGTCTGGTGGACAAGACCTTGAAGAACGGTATGCTGACACAGAACAACGGTGCTTTTGAACTGCCGCTGTTTTCTGACAGCTTTATCAGCAGCCACTCCAGCATGATGCAAAAATACCCCACCAGCAACGGTTTCCCTTTCAATATCATCAATAATCCCGATGGTACCAAAAGTTACAAGTTCGACTCTGCCTTTGATGCGACCCGCTACTACAGCAACGGTCAGTTTGTCATTGGCACACAGAACAGCAACGGTGTGGCTAACTGGCGTAGTGACGGTAATCCTGTCACCACCGGCGGCTATGGCTTCTTCCCGTTCAACCAGTCTCGTATCACTGAAACAGAAATAGGTCGTTCGTCCGTTAACTACGGCTTCGGTATGAAGGTCAACATTCCCTTTAACTTGAGTGAGAACGGAACCATCCTTGACAAGGACGGTAATGAAGTTGATGTGGTGTTTGAGTTCTCCGGAGACGATGATGTATGGGTCTTTGTGGACAATACACTGGTGCTTGACCTTGGCGGTGACCATGCTAAAGTGAGCGGCAAAATCAACTTCAACAGAAACAAACAGAATGTATGGGTCAGCAATGCCACCAAAATTGCCGACAATATGGCACATAAGACCTATCGGGCAACATCAGCCAGCCCGCAAAATACGACCATTTCCGCCATGTATCAGGCGGCAGGCGTTAACTTTGATGCCAATACCTTCTATAATCCCAGAACAGAGCATACCTTGACCGTTTTCTATATGGAGCGTGGTATGTTCGAGTCGAACTTGAGTATCTCCTTCAACTTTGCACCGGTCAATCCGCATTTGCTGACCGTCAAGGAAGAAACAAAGTTCAATAACATCAACCCCGCCCTGCTGAAGCAGACCGTTGCGGTAGCCGACAGAGACATCTTCAACTACAGCATCGAAAACAAAGGTACTTCTGCGGCGGTTGTGCAGGACTCCGGCTTCTTGACACCCACCTATGACTACATCAACCGAAACAATACAGATGAAGGCAATACCGACCTGATCAATAGACTGAGCGGTCAGACACCCTCCTATGTCAGCCAAAAGAGCTTTACAGAAACGACAGGATTCGATGATGAATTCTTATATCTGGATCTCAGTCAGATCAACTGGGCTGATGCTGGTGCCTGTATGATGGCATGGGTCTGGGGCGGCAGTTATGGCAATGGCCGTTATGCCCATTTTGCCTATGACAGCAACACCGGCAGGTATCGTATAGAAAGAAATGGTGCTACGGGTATGCAGCTGTACCGCTTCAAGGGCGGCAGCTACCCGAACTATGGCTCCAGCAACTTTGACGACCAGAACGATAAGGAACTGTGGAATTCCTACAACGACAGCATTACCATTCCGTCCGACAAGAATGTATTCAAACTGACAGATTGGAACAACAGCGGTTATTGGTCAAGCAGTACGGTTCAAAGCACTGTGACAGTTTCCAATACAAAGAGTGTTCTCGACCAGACTACCAACAACTTCAAGCCAAATGGCACAGACTATAATCCCGTGGGTACGGTCACCTACCAGCTCACCGATCCTTTCGGTGACACGCAGACAACCCTCAACCGTGACACGACCCAGAACGGTACGTTCGGTCTGATGTACGGCGAAGAGGCGTTCTTCCAGTATCAGTTCCAGAAGGACAGCACCATGCGGGTGAAACAGCAGACCACGCTGCTCAAGCCGCTGGATAACCGTGCGGAGAACATGGGCAGCCAAAACGGTACCCGTAATGTGGCGGACTACTATTATACTTCTGTCAACGTCAAGGACATTGACAACACGGAGATATTGTCCCGTGATGTCAATAGCTTCGACAATTATAACAGCAGCAACGGCACCTATTCCTTCGCAAATGCCGCCGGCAGTACCTCGAAGATCGTTCACTTGACGGAAACGTACATCAATACCGTCAAGGTCGGTGATTTGGTTATCAGTAAGGAGGTCACAGGAGAGGACAGCTCCCCCAAGACATTCACTTTTGACGTTGCCCTGAATGACCTGTTCGGAGATGACAGCGGCGAGAGCGTCAACATCGGCAACCTCCAGTATGAGATTTTCCCGAAGGGCACGACGGATTACTACGGTACCCGTCCTTCCGGTTCCGGTTATGTTGTCAACGGCGTGACCATCACTGAAGACCAGCTTGCCGTCATCAAGGGCATTCCCGTGATGACGAGTTATGAGGTCCGTGAGCGTGCGGATGCCGATTATGAGCAGACCAGCCTGACCAATGCCAGCGGCACCATCACCGAGGGCAGCTATACCTATAACCCTGCCGGTGATGTGACAGGTACCATTGTCAGTAATGAGGGTGCCAGTGCGGTGACGGCTTCGGCCGTAAACCGCCGCAAGGTTGGCAAACTGGTTATCACCAAGCAAGTGGAGGGAGAAGGAGCCGATACGAGTGACAGCTTCCCGGTGACAGTGATCTTGAGTGCTCCCAACGATGCCGGTATTGATCTGGCGGACTTCATCACCGCCAACACCGTTTCGGTGAGCGGTACAGTGACGAACCTGTCTCTTGCGAATCTGCCCACCATCACCTTCCAGATCACACACAATGCGACCGTTACGATCAACAACATTCCCTACGGTACCACCTATGCGGTACGGGAACAGGCGAATGGCTATGAGCAGACCATCGACTACAACGATCCCGGCAAGGTGATTGACGATGTGCCCGCAGCCGCAGCCGGTGACCGTCCGGATACGGTCACGATCACCAACCGTAAGGACGCTGCCCGTATCGTTCTCACAAAGAAAAATGACAGAAGCACAGCCATCAGCGGAGCAGAATTTGCTATCTACGCCAACCGTACCGATGCCGTTGCCAAGAACAACAACAGGGTGGATTACGCCACTTATAGCAAAAACAACGAGGGAACGGTCTTCACTTTCGGCAAGTTGAAGCCCAACACCACTTACTATATTGCTGAAACCACCACGCCGAAAGGGCATACCGGTTTGACAGAACCGCTGACCATCACAACCGGCGAGGCAAACACAGAAGTGACACAGGATGTTATCAATCCCGTCATCGAGATTGTGATGCCGGAGACCGGCGTTCTGCCGTCCCCGCTGAACATGACCGTGATCGGATTGTCCGTCATCGGTATTGCTGCTCTCGCACTCATCCTCTACCGCAGAAAGCTGCAGACCGAAGCCGCTTATACTGACGAAAAGGAGGTATAAGAAGGCACACATCATTCCGGAATCAATATGGCAGTACGATAGTCGTGCGGATCGCCTGCCATATTTCTACCGACCCGCACGGCCATTTTCTAACAACATTGGAGGTATTTACGATGAAAAAAACAACCTTGAAGAAAACGGGCGTAGCCGTTCTGTCGATGGCACTGCTCCTGTCCATGGGTGCGATGGCAATGCCTGTCAACGCAGCCGCCGGAGATGCTAAAACACTGCTGATCCCTCCCGTTACCTGTGGTACCGAGAAGGTCGATGTGACCGATGCGAGTGTGTATCTGGTAGCACAGCAGGATGCGAATACCGGTGCATGGGCATGGGTAGGCGAGTTCACCAACAAGATGCAGGTGACTGCCCTGAATCAAATGGATGCCGCTGAACTGAACGCGTTTGCCCGTCAACTGAAGAAGAAGGCAGCGAATGCCGATCCGGTCGGTGCGACACCCGCTAACAATGCTGACGCTCTGGAATATGCTCTGGACATTCAGGGCAAGGGTTACTATCTGGTTATTCCGGCTGTTGCTGATAACAGCATTGCTATACAGCCTTCTCTGGTGCTGATTGATGCAACAGGCACCGCAAAGACCCAGCTTCAGGCCAAAGCAAACCCCCTGCCGCTGGAAAAGAAGATCACCGCTACTACGGCCGGTCAAGTTTCTTCTACTGGTGACACCAGTGTAGGTATCGTTGGTTCTACCGTGGAGTACAAGATCACCTCTTATCTGCCGGATTACGCTGCTGATGTCACCAACGTGAAGCCGTATGTCCTGACGGATGATCCTTCTGAAGGTATCAAGATCAACAACGATGACTTCACCGCAGCCGGCAGCAACGTGGTTGTGAAGATCAACGGCACCACAGATACTACGGCAACCGTTGCCAAAGCAAACGATGGTTTTACCGTGACCGTTCCTTCCGCTACCGTAGTAGCCCATAAGGGCGAGAGCATTGAAGTGACCTTCAAGGCTACGATCGACACCGATGCTGTCATGGGCAGCCAGAAGTGCAGTGATGCAGATGCCAACCATGCCGGTCAGACCGGTAACCCCAACACCGTGAAGCTGACATGGGGTAACAACTATGCAACCGGCGAATACGCTTATCCGACCGATCATACGCCGGAGCCGAATGAGCCGGATGTTCCCGAAGAGCCGCAGGTAGAAAAGAAGGATACCGTTACCACTTATGCCGGTAAGGTCACGCTGCTGAAGCAGGGCGATAAAGACGGCGATCAGCAGATGGAAACGCTGGAGGGTGCTGAATTTACGCTGACAGGACCCGCCGCTTACGGCACCAAGAGGGGTCTGGCTACGAATGCTAACGGCGTGATCGACTTCGGTTATCTGCCGGCCGGCGAGTATACGCTCACCGAAACAAAAGCTCCTTCTGGTTACAAGACCATTGGCAGCAACTACAAGTTCACTGTTACCAACAACAATGCCGGCGGCAGTGAGTTTGATACTTTCGCAGTGGCTCCTGAAATGAAAAATGTCAACACCAGCATGGTTCCGGTGGAGGTGGAAGGCGTTGACCTGACACTCACTGAGAGCAGTGCGGTAGCTGTTGTCACTGTGACAGATCCTCCGGCTGACACCCTGCCTGCTACCGGTGGTATTGGTACTTATGTATTCACCTTCGGCGGTACTGCCATCGTTCTGCTGGCTGGCGTGCTGTT
>CACZZU010000040.1 GCA_902785765.1 uncultured Ruminococcus sp. | reverse complement strand
GATGCGTTCCTTCTCGGC
The DNA here is from genome assembly GCA_902785765.1 of uncultured Ruminococcus sp. Taxonomy (GTDB): domain Bacteria; phylum Bacillota; class Clostridia; order Oscillospirales; family Acutalibacteraceae; genus UBA1213. Next base: position 11,136 of record CACZZU010000040.1, on the reverse strand, counting down.
GGTGATCTTCGTCAGATCATCCACATAATGGACGATGCGTTCCTCCATTTGGTCAAGAGAAGCGGCCAGCACTCCGATCTCATCGTTGTTTTTGATAGAGGTACAGAGTTTCGTTTCGGCGGCCGTATTTTCCTGTGCAAAGCGGCTGGCTTCTTCGGTGATGGTTTTGACCGGCTTCAACAGCACGAGATGCAAATAGACGGACTGCCCGATGATAACAAACACCGCTGCTGCCGCCAACACCGCCAGCACCTTGTACAAGTAGTTATTGCGTACCTCGACCAGTGTATCCATCTGCCGCTGTACGCACAGAATGGCGGTCGTCCGACCGCTGCTGTCCTTCACGGGCACCATCACGGTGATATGCGGATCCGTCTCGATGTAGCCTTTGTCACGAATGACCAGTTCCTGTTCCGACTTTCCTTCGTACAGCCTGCGATACTTTTCACGGTACTCGTCATTGGTCGTTTCGCGCACGTATCCAAAGTCAAAGCAAGTATAGCTGCTGTTTTTGTTGATGGTCGAGAATAGGAACGTGATATGCCCGTAATCCGTCCGGTCGGGACGGATGACATAGATAAACGTGACGCCGGACGAGTTGCACAGCGTTTCCATGCGGTGCCAGACCTCTTGATACTCATCTGTTGCTCCGCCGCTTTGTGCATAAGCGTCCATGCGGTTCGCATCTAAACCCGTCAAAGCCGTATCGGCCGTATAGAAGGCATCCGTCGCATACTGCTCCAACAATGCTTTGGTGAACCCGTTGTAGCCGATGGCACTGATAATCAGCGAAAACACAGTCAGCAGCAGCACGATTCCCGCCACACTCTTGACAACCACGCTGCCCCTGAATTTCTTCTTTTCCTTGCCGCTCACAGCATCACACGCCCTCCATTGTTTTTGTGCCACCGCCTGAACCTCTCCCGCTCACCATACTTTTTATGGATTTCATACAGACTTCAGGCAGTGACATTTCGCCGCCTGTACACAGGACGGTCATGCGGCCTGTGCTCAATCAGAAAGGCAAACTTCCTGACCGGCACTTGACCCTTGCCGCAGAGAACATCCCCTTCCCTGTTCTCTCCGCTTCGGCATTTTTTATCATAACACGTTCCGTCCGCCAAATGTGCAGCAAACGGGGGACTTTCCTCTAAAATCTACTTTGTCACCAAAGAAAAGGGAGCAGATTTAGCGATAATCACGAAGTTTCCTTCCTCACAAGGCTGTTGTCAACGTAAACGGCGGGACAGGCCACGGAAATCAAGTTTGGTCGGGCAGTTACATGGGGAAAACCCTTTTCTAGCGGAAAAAGGGTTTTCCCCATGCCCCTTTCCTAAAACCGCTGTGTTTTCGCAAGAAATATTTGCAAAAAATACCGCCCCCCAATGGGGTCACTGTTCTTTCAGCTATCAGATTTTGAAAATTCATCTCCGTGCAGGACAAACAGGCAACGGCACAGCACCTCCGGCGACACGTTAACCACCGGATGTGCTGTTTTTGTTCGATCACTTCCGCAGTGACATACCCGCCGCCCAAAACACGAAAGGACACCCATAGGGCGTCCTTTCTCTTTTCTCCGCTGACCTGTCTGTATCGAACCCAACGGTATCCCGCATGGGATGATTCACTCCATACAGCGGATCACGTTCTGCGGTTCATAGACGCCCTATGAGAACAAAGCACATTCCTGTCTTTGTTCTGGCCTGCCTTTGTTCTGGCAAAAGCATCTGCTGCACCAATTCCCATCAGGTACCTGTCATCTTCGACTGTTTCCTGCGGGTCACTGATCCGTTTCGATTCGTACCTCGCTGCCACGGCCATCCGATCGCTTGATGACGTATATTTTTTTCGGCAGACACTCCTCCAGACGTGCCACATGAGAGATAATACCGATCTGCCTCTTGTCGGCCGACAGATTTTGCAGAGATATGATAGCCTTATCCAGTGTACGACTGTCAAGCGAGCCAAAGCCCTCGTCAATAAACATACTGTCGATCTGTATGGTACCGCTGTTCTCCATCTGTACGATGTCAGACAATCCCAGTGCCAGTGACAACGAAGCCTCGAAAAGCTGTCCGCCGGACAACGAACCTGTCTCCCGTTCGATACAAGTGATGGTATTGTAGATCTTCAGGTCAAGACCGGTGTTTCTGCGACCGTCTCCGTCCGTTTTCCGCACAATGGCGTACTCACCATCCGTAAGTCTGTCAAAGTGTACTGTAGCCTGCTCCAGTATCCGTTGGAAAAAGTCTCCTAACACATATCGGTCAAACGGGTAGCTGCCGTTGGCCGTATCCGCCAGCGGCTTGAGCTTTTTGGCCGCCGCAAGATATTTTCGCCGCACAGTCAGGCACGACGCCGTTTTTTCGTGAGCCATTCTTTTGATATGGAGCTGCGAGCCAAGCGACTTGTCCTGTTCCCTCATACACTCCAACTGCTGTCTGACCGCACGGATCTTTTCATGCAGAGCAGACAGATCTACTGCGGCACAATCTTTGGTAACGTCCTCCAACTGGCGGATTGCCGCTTCCTGTTCCCGACAAGCGATATTGTACTGACTGATACGGGTGTCGGTCTGTTTGAGCCAACCCCCCAGTCTGTCCGCATCCAGCAATTTTCCCTCCGGACTTCTGGCCGTTTGATAGGCCATCTTGTCATCGAATCCCAACCTTACCAGTCCGGCTTCAAAAGCAAGCCTTGCTTCCTTTGTCCTTTCTTCCGCTGCCGCTTTTTCGCTCACCGCATGAGACAGTCTGCCTTCGACATTTTCCAGTCGATTCCGGCACGCCGTACAGGAGGACTGTGCAGCTTCCATGTCCTGCTGTAAAGCAGCAGCCTGACGGGTCAGGTCATTGACCTGCTGCACAGCCATCTGCTTCGTTTTCGGACAGCCAGTCAAACCGCTGCGTTTTTCCTGTGCTCTGGCATGGACAGCCGACCGCTCCTCACTGACCTTTTGCCACTGTTCCCGAGCAACGGTCAATTGAGCCGCAAGACGCTCTGTTTCTTCCTCGAGGGTGCGTTTTTCACGAGCGGCACGCTCTTTCTCGTTCTTATCGGTCAGTGCTTGATGATAATCAGCTTCTCTGACAGCGATCGCCTCACCGCACTGCTGTTTGGCTGCGGAAAGTTTGCTGCCCTGCCGCAGTTCCTCTTGTTCCGTAACGCCGATCAATTCCTCTGCTTGGGCGAGAAGGACTTTCAGGGTGCTCTGATAAACCGCCTCGTCAGCGGAGTACTGTTTTTCAAGAGCATCGGCACGGTTCTTTGCCTCGTTCCAGTCAGAAAATGCTGCGTCTACCTGTTCTCTGGTCGGCACATCCTGGCAGTCAACGGCGAAGGAAGCCGCATCCGCTGCCGTATGTCTGGTACGGCATACGGGGCAGGTCACCTCCTTATGTGACTGCAGTTCCTTCCTCATCTCCTGTGCCAATAAACCGGCCTGACCACTGAGAAAGGCACCGTTCAGCCGATGATGTTCTCCTTCCGCATGATGTGCCGCCCATTTTGCTTGTGAAGTTCGGTGTTCCAAGTCCGTAAGGTCGGCTTCCTTCTTCGACAACTCTGCTGTTTTCTCTTCCAGTTCCGACAACAGCCGCTGTCTTTTCTGCTGGTCATCCAACAAACGCTTTGCTTCGTTCACAGCCATTTCGCCGGCGTTTTCCAGCCGCATCAGCAAATCGAGCGTCTGCTCGAGACGGGTCTTTTTCTCCTCCCACTGACACTGCAGGTCGGATACTTGTGCCCAAGCCGCTGTCACTTCCCGCTCCTTTTGCAGAAGAAGCGTTTCCACTTCTTCGAGAGCATCATACGCCGCTAACATCCCTTCCAGACGATTGCGTTTCTTTTGACAAGTCTCTATCTGCGGACGGTTCGTTTCTTCCGCTTGCAAAGCCTCTGACTGACGCTGCTGAAGTTCTTCCGTCAGCTGTCCCTTTTCCGACGTCAATTGACGGATGCTTTGGTTGAGCCGACCAAATTCCTCCGCCGCCTGCTCGGCCGATCTTTCAAGCGGCATCAATTCCTTGGCTGCTTTGGCCAATTCAGCTTTTTTCTTCAGGGTGTTGATCATCTCGTCCTGCTGTTTCAAGCGGGCAAGCCCTGCTCTCTTTTGAGTCAGTTCCTCCAACTGTGCGTTGCTTCTTTCGGCACGGGTCTTCTCACTGTTCAACGCAGTCAGTACCTCATCCGTTTCCTGCATCTTCATCACCAGTTCCTGACTTTGGCGTTCAAGCTCCGTGATGCTTCTTTCCATAACCGCAAGAAGATCGGGCGTGTCTGCTGTCAGACGAACACCCTCCCCTTCCGCCTGTGGAACGGCAAACGTCTCGATCTGGGCTGCGATGTCCCTGTTGACATCGGCCAGCTTGTGATCGACCACTTTGTAGGCCGCTTTCAGGCGTAATTTCAGATCCTTGTGACGGCGGTTATCATACAGTTTGCCGAGGATCTCCCCTCTTTCCTGACTGCCTGTGGTCAGGAACTTCTGAAACTCCCCCTGAGCCAGCATAATGATGCGTCGGAATTGGTCGGCATCCAGTCCCAAGATCTCCTTTATCTTGTCGGTCACACTATCTCTGTCTTCCCGTCCCTTGGCATAGCATACCACCGCACCGTTTTCCGCCAGTGTTGCTTCCTTTGTTGTCGTCTGGCTGGTGCCGCTTTTGCCCCAGCTCATTTCACGATGGACAGTATATGTTCTGCCGGCATTGGAAAAGGTGAGCGTCACCTCCATCTTCTCCTTGTGGCTCCCATCCTTGCAGAAATCGCTGTGGAGTGCCTCTGTTCCGAGACTGCTGCGGCCGGCACCGCTGGCTTTGCCGTAAAGGGCATAGATCATGCCGTCAAAGATCGTTGTCTTGCCGATACCGGTATCACCGGCAATCAAAAAGACGCTGTTTCCCATCTTGTCAAAGTCCACGACCGTTTCTTCCGCAAAGGGGCCGAAGGCTTTCATGGTCAGTTTGTGCGGTCTCATTGTCCATCCTCCTTCAAAAGGAACTCTATCAGCTCCTGCGAGTCACTTTCCGGCACCTGTTTGTCCTCGTCATAATATTCCCCGCTGCGGCGTTCCTGCTGTTCGAGCAGCAGGCCGAGCAGTTTCTCCTGTTCACTGTCAGCTACTTCCTCCGTCATCGCATGATAGAACTGCAGGAACGACTCGTCGAGTGACCGTTGAGCTGCCTCTTTCCTGCTGCCGCCATCGGCTGCGGGGTAAGAGACTGACCGGGCATCCTCCCGGAATATTTTGACATTGACCAGACTGTCACCGAAAACATCCCGCAGGCGTTCCATGATATGCGGCGGCCGATAACTATCCTTGAGCACGCACTGGATGTAATACCTGTCCATGTCCGTCATCCGCCGTCCTTGTTCGAGCAGTTCCTCCAGTGTTCCGGTGAACTGTTTGAGCGTATGCAGCAATTCAATGTCGATCTTCTCGATCCTGATATCGGTCTTATCGTTGACTGTCACCAGCGTCAGTGCCTTGCTGCGATTGATCTCCGAGAAGTCATAGTACAGCGGACAGCCTGCATACCGCACCGTTTCTCTGCCCATGTGCTGGGCATTGTGGATATGCCCCAGGGCAACATAATCGAACGGCTCAAAGACGGAGTAGTCGATTTCGCCAAGCCCGCCGATGATCGTTTCGGAGTCACTGTGTTCGGGAGCTGTTCCGGAAGCCAGTACATTCTGATGTGCCGCCAGAATATTGCATCGGCTCCGGTCTATGTTCTGTGCCTGTATCAGGGCTTGTGCTGCTTCTTCATAGGAACTGATGTCCTGCCTGTCCAGCACAGACGGGTCAGCGACCGCCTTCGGGAAAAGATAAGGCATCAGCCAAAACGTAACGTCCCCTACATCAATGTGCATCATTTCACGGCTGATGTCACCGGCAATGTAGATATGGTGCGTCTTGAGCAGTTCACTGACGTGCGACAGCCGTATCGCAGAATCGTGGTTGCCCGGGATGACAAACACATACTTTCCTCGTTCAGATAATCCCGTCAACAGCCTGTCAAACAACTGCATCGCCTCTGCCGATGGTAATTTCCGGTCATAAATATCACCTGCCATGACAACCGCATCCGGTTGATACGCATCTACCGCCTCCAAAAAGCGTTCCGTCCAGAAACGTTGGTCTGTCTCGGTCAGTGAAATGTTGAAGAACATCTTGCCGAAATGCAGGTCGCTGATGTGAAAAAACTTCATCGCCATTCTCCTTTTATGATAATATGGTGTGCCATGTTCGGGCATCGTCCCCTTTGTTTTCTCTCATTATACGCCAGATCATGACAATTTTCAACACATTTTGTCACCTTCCGATGGATATTGACCGCTTTTTCCCCCTATTACGCGTGTGATTTTCCGCAGGAAAATCAGTGAAATGCCCCTCCGTCTCTCCGCATGAAGAGCAATCGGTGTGCCGACCGTTCCAAGTCAACATCCTGTCGGAAACTTTTCCACAAAAAAAACGTGAGGGGGTTTCTTTTTAGCGTGCGGCGGTGTATAATGGTGAGCATCCACCGCTGAAGGGAGCATGCGTGTTAGTCATTAACTGCAGTCCGGTCAAAACAGGTGCGACCGCCGCCATTGTCCATCTTGTGACCGAACAGTTGTCCGCACACTATCCAACCAAAAGCATCTGCATCGACGACTATACCTTCCGGTTCTGCCAAGGCTGCCGGACGTGCCACCATACGGCAAAATGTGTCATCGAAGATGACGTGACCGCTATCATGGACGAATGGGAACAGGCAGACATCATCATATCGGTAGCACCATCTTACTGGGCGGAGCTGCCCGGTCAGTTCAAAGCTTTCATCGATCGATGCACCCCTTGGTGTGATACCCATGAACCACACGCCTCTCTCCGCAAGGGCAAAAAAGGTTATGCTATCGTCCTGCGGACAGGCTCGGGCATGAAAGAATGTGACCGGCTCGTCCAGAGTCTCGAACATTTTTACGGTCATCTGGCCATCGAATGCAGCGGTCATCTGCGGCTTTGTTCGGTAGCAGGCAAGGAAGATGTTCCCGCACGAGAAGAGGAGCTTATCGCCTTTTGCCGCCGTATCCTATCGAAGTAGAGAACACACCGGAACTTCTTCTTCGGTCGGCAGAACGGCTCCGCAGATGTGTTGCAGAACCGCCGTGCATGGCCTGAAACGGCAAGCCAGAACCACTCATACCATGAAGACACAAAAACACCGGCATCAAAACTACTTTGATGCCGGTGTTTTTTGCAAGGTCATCCGCACCAGACGAATGCTCTTGTTTTGGTGAAAGGTATCAGCGAATTTCGCTCATGATCGGCACGATCAAACGGCACGACCGGCTGGAGCGTTCCTTCACGGCTCATGCCTTGGGTTGAGACTTCAGCACCTCGTCGATAGCGGGCACCAGTGCCAGTACCCCACACAAGACTTGTCTTTTCTTCATGCTGAAACCTTCCTTTCTGTGACAGGTATCTGTCAGAATATTTTTCTCTCACAAGCAGGTAAGCACCCTGCTGCATACATGGTCACGATAGCCGCTGCACCATATCCTGCACAATGTCCGCACACCGTGCAGCCGCTTGAGCCTCAAAGACTTTGTAGTCCACGATCTCCGTTTCGTTCGGTTTATCGGAAATCGCACGGATCACAACAAAGGGGGTGTGGTTCAGATAGCATGCCTGTGCGATGGCACCGCCCTCCATCTCACAGCACATACCCGCAAAGTTGGCGGTGATTTTGTCCTTCTGCTCCTTGGTAGAGATGAACTGGTCTCCGGAGCATACTCTGCCTTCAAACACATGAATATCCGGAGCGGATTTTTTCACCGCCGCTACCGCCGCCGCACGGAGGTTTTCATCCGCCGGAAAGGCATACTTCTCTGTGTAGGGGATCTCTCCTCTGGCAAAGCCGAGCACTTCTACGTCAAAATCATGCTGTACCGCATCCACTGATACCACAATATCTCCGATGTCGATCTGTTCGTCCAAAGAACCCGCTACACCGGTATTGATGACTTTGGTACAGCCAAAATCGTTGATGAGGGTGTTGGCACAGATACCGGCGTTGACCTTGCCCATGCCACACTTGACGATGACCACATCCTTGCTGCCAAGCGTCCCTTCACAGAATTCCATGTCTGCGATGGTCGTGGTTTTGGTGATGTTGGCTGCCTCCTTCAACGAGGTCACCTCTACATCCATGGCACCAATGATACCGATGGGTTCCGTCTTTTTAGCGGCTGCGGGTTCACTCTTGGTACAGCCCGCCAGCAGAACGCTGCAAATCAGCGTCAGGGTCACGATGACCGACAGTATAGTTCGTTTCATGGTTTGCTTCACTCCTTAAAAATGTTTGTTTCTTGAGCAGGAAAACAGGACAGCCGCCCTCTTCTGTCCCCGTGTCAGTATGCTGCCCCGATATTGCCGAACAAGTTTGCGTCATATCGGATCGACGTTTGTGAGATGGGAACAAGTCTCTGATGCAGTAAGGTTTCTCTCACAAACAGCTTCCTTGACGTTCATCAATTCGATGAAGCCGGTGACATCGAAGATGTCGTAGACCTCACTGCTGACATTGTGGATCGTCACATCGCCTACGATTTTTTTCAGCTTGAGCAGCACCCGCAAACCAGCACTGGAGATATATGCCAGTTCAGTGGCATCCAAATCTGTCGGCAAGGCTGACATAATCCTTTCCTCCCACTGCGGAGCATTGGTCGAGTCGATTCTTCCTGTGAGTTGGTACATGATCGTTCCTCCTCGTTGACATCGGATATTCGGTAAGCAAAACATTCCTGCCACCTAAATGCCTGTTTTTCATTATACCATCTCTTGACCCATGAATGTTCAATGAAATAGCCGCCAGTCGGCTATTTTTGATATTTTCGTAGGATTGCACAAAAAGCCCCTGACACAATCAGCTAAAAAGCAGAAGGCGATTTTTCACAATCATCGTTAAGGTCAGCAAAAATCCCTCCGACAGTACCCGACTGCGGAGGGAAAGGAGGATATCGGTGTCTGACAGAGCATCCGAATGACCGAGAATTGAACGGTAGCGATCAATACCAGACAGCCTGTCACACAATCTGCGAGCGAGGCAAGACGCACCCTTGCGGTGTACGCCGCCCGATCAGATGCCGAAGTCTACAATGAAGATCGTATCGCCAATTCTTACAGGCACCTTCAGCACCAGATTGCCCCTCTCTGTGCAGGCAAGGTAAGCTGCCGCCCGAAAACCATTGTCATAAGTCAGGATCACTTTGCCGGACACTCTATTGTAAGCAAAGGTGCCGCGGAGATCGTTACCGTTGGTCGCCCCAAGATAAATCACAAAGGTACCATCTTCCTTCAACTGCATCTCGTGAGCCAGACGGAGGGAACTGCCAAACAAAACGTAGGGATTTACTTCCCGACCCTCGATATCGGTGACCGTTTGAAGGTTCAACGAACGATTTGTGAAGACAGAACTGTCGATGGTGTCGTCCTGTGTGGAGGCGGATACGGTTTGCTGTGCTGCAGAAGCACTGGCACAGATTGCTACCGCTGCACCGGCCGATACGGCTACCGCAGCCGAAAGGAAAAGGGCAATCAGTTTATTGGATATGATTTTCATAGTAAAAACTCCTCTCAATGTTTAGTGATCTGATCGTTGTTACGATCGTACTATCCAGTTTAGTTATCTACAACAGTCGTAAACCTGTTGTGCATTAAATATAGCACGCCAGCTCACGTTTGTCAAGCCATTTCCCACCATATTTTTATGACATTTTTTTCATCTTGATGACGAAACCTGTCAACATTTCCTTCTTCTGTTCCACGGAAATCAAGTTTCTTAAAAAGAAAATTAATGATCTAAAATTCTAAGAATATTTCGGGGATTAAGCAGACAATCGAACATTATTTTTGATAATGCTTTCTTGGAGCCGGTTTCGGATTTATACAGCTTTATCAGATTCAAAGCAATTTTACGGAGCATATTCAGATTTTGCTGAATATCTTTATCTTCCACTCTACACCAATCCTCTTCAAAATGAACGTCAAGAAGCCAGTGCATGGATTCAACAGACCATTCCATCCTCGCGTGATGGAGAAGCTGTTCGGGTGTAAGAGGGCAGCTTGATATATAGTAATGCCATTCACTCGATTTGCCCTTTTTTGTTTCAAATTCTGTGTGTATCGCACCAATACAGCAAAGCTTTTTCCAGTCTTTTCTTTGTTCCAACCATTCGATATCCGTTGTAACAAAAGCAGTCCTTGTTTCGATTCTTCCTCGGTTTTTCTCAGTTTTACTGAGCTTTTCCATCGTTTTCAGCAAGGATTCATCCTGAACATAATCCGATATATCTCGTTTCAGATTCGGATGATTGTCTTTTACGCAAAGCAAATAATCTGCTTTCCCATCTACAATTATCTCGGCTGTATCCTTTTGACAATTCAATGCATCAGCTACTACCATTGTGCCTTTTATGTTCAGTTCCTTTAGCAGCTCCTGTACGGCAACAAGTTCATTGCTTTTGCCTGCTACGCTCCTTTGTGCAAGTGTTATTCCCATTTCTGACAGTTGAGCACTGATTATATGAAGCGGACTTTCGTATTTGTCCATCTGTACGGTTGAACAAACGGTTTTTCCGTCTAATGATATAGTCTGTTTTTCTGCCATTTGGGGCATAAAGCTATAGGCCCATTCGACAAAACTGCGATTGAGCGAATCCGGCTTTATGAGTTTTAGCAAGCACAGTAACCAATAGTAGCTCGGTATACGATTTATTGCGAATTTCTCCTTCAAAAATTCTTTTACTCTATCGTCTTCCGCCCACTGGTGTATCTGACTGACGTTTTTCAGTCCGCAGATACTTCCAAGTATTACTACTGTTATTGCCTCCGAAACACTGTAGTAATATCCATCATATTCTTTTGTGATTTCTACTTCCTCGAAGTATTCTGTTATTCCATTTTTCATGCTTTTTATTATACCATACTTTTCGTTTTTTGAAAATTGATTTCCGTGACCGTCTAAAGCCGGTGGGTTAAGGTTGCCATTTTTTCAAGAGCATACCCATTTTGAGTGTGCGGAAAAGTCTTACAGCAGCATGATAATACAGTGTCGCTGCGTGTTCCATGGCATACGCCAACGACATGGG
>CACZZU010000039.1 GCA_902785765.1 uncultured Ruminococcus sp. | reverse complement strand
CAAGGGAGTGTCCTGTGAAAGATCGTATGAAGCCCGGCTGTCACTCGGAAGGGCAATTCGTCCGCTGCGGTATCTGTCATCACACAGGTACTATGATGTCTGAACGCAGCCATCCCTTTGCGGCGGCTGTCCCATGAAACGGAACTTACCCCAGACAGTGCCAAAAGCCTTCCAATGTAGCGAAATAGTCCTCTACGGTCTCGGCACGACGAATCTCGATCACCGAACCGTCTTCCCGCAGCAGCAATTCCGCTGAATGCAGGCGACCATTGTAATTGTAACCCATCGCAAAACCGTGGGCACCGGTATCGTGGATCACGAGGATGTCGCCCTTATCGATCTGCGGCAGGGCACGGTCGATAGCAAACTTGTCGTTGTTCTCGCACAGGGAGCCCGTCACATCGTACACATGATCGCAGGGAGCGTTTTCCTTTCCCAGTACCGTGATGTGATGGTACGCACCGTACATTGCCGGACGCATCAGGTTCGCAGCACAAGCATCTACGCCGATGTATTCCTTGTAGATGTGCTTCTCATGGATCGCCGTTGTCACCAAATGACCATAGGGAGCCAGCATAAAACGTCCCAGTTCGGTATAGATGCTGACATCCCCCATGCCAGCCGGTACTAAAATTTCCTCGAAGGCTTCCTTCACGCCCTGACCGATGACCATAATATCGTTCGGCTCCTTGTCAGGGGTATAGGGCACGCCCACGCCGCCGGACAGGTTGATAAAGCTGATATGTACGCCGGTCTCCTGCTGGAGTTCTACTGCCAGACGGAACAGGATCTTCGCCAGTGTCGGATAGTATTCGTTCGACACCGTATTGCTCGCCAGGAAAGAATGAATCCCGAAGTGCTTGGCACCAAGGGCTTTCAACTGTAAGAAGGCATCCCTGATCTGCTCACGGGTCATACCGTATTTGGCATCGCCGGGGTTATCCATGATGGTGGTCGAGATGGAGAAGGTACCGCCCGGATTATACCGGCAACAGATCGTCTCGGGAATGCCGCAGGCTTTCTGCAGCATATCAATATGGGTGATGTCATCGAGATTGATGATCGCACCGACCTCTTTCGCAAAGCGGAACTCCTCCTCCGGCGTATCGTTGGAAGAGAACATGATGTCGGGATGACCAAAGCCACACCTCTGGCTCATCAACAGTTCCGCATAGGACGAGCAGTCTGTGCCGCAGCCCTCTTCCTTGAGAATTTGTAGGATGGCGGGAGTCGGTGTAGCCTTCACCGCAAAATACTCCTTGAAACCCTTATTCCAAGCGAACGCCTGTTTCAGACGTCTTGCGTTCTCCCGAATGCCCTTCTCATCATAGATGTGAAAGGGGGTGGGGAATGCCTTGATGATGTCCTCTGCCTTTTCCTTTGTTAAAAACGGTACCTTTGCCATAACCGTCCCTCCTTGAATTTCAAAAATATGCTTCTATTGTACCGCATTCAGCACCGGATTGTCAATGTTTTATCAAGCCGGAAGGCAAATTTCCCCACTAGGGAGGTCACTATGAAAAGCTTGTTCACCTTTTTTACCGTCCGCACCCACTATGATACGCTCCTCGCTGCCCTATATTGGTCGCTGCTCGGCAATATCCTGCTGACACTGGTGTGCTCCGTGCAATTCCCTGCCGTTGTATGGTTATGGGCAGAAGGGCTGTCTCTGCCGCTGCTGCTGGCGTATCGGCTGCGGCTATACTGCTTTCCGCCCAGACATCCCCGTTTAATACACAGTTTTTTGGACGCTTGTCTGGCTGTTTCCTTCGGACTCACACTGTTCGGCGTGTTTCGCCTGTCTTACTCACTTTCACTCCTGCATTGACAACACCGAAGGTTCTGTTCGCTGTATGACACATCAGTCAAGGAAAAGTCACTAACGTAAAAAGGGGTGGTCAGCCACCCCTTGTGCTCTGCCTTATGTTCTGCCGAAAGACCCTGTCAACGATAGGCTCACATCCCTTTGACACGGCGTTGCAGTAAATAAAGGTCGGCCACTGTGCATCGGCCATCCCCGTCCATATCACCGCCCAACTGCTGATAACGGTTCAGAGACGTTTTCCCGACCAAGAACTGTGCATAGGTGGTCAGGTCGTTGTTGTTGCTGTTACCTTCGCCGCTGATGTCGCCCCGCAGAACGGTGTAATATGTACGAACCGTCTGTCCGTCAAGGGAAAATTGCAGACAAAAACCCGTGCCAACTGTTCCGCTTGTGCACAGCTTGCCATGATGGTTATAGACTGTCAGCGTACAAGACGGATACACCAGGTGTTTTTTCAGAACAGCCAGTGTCGTGCCGAGTGGGATGTCGGTGATCGTATCTTCTCCGATGGTATAAACATCGCTCGTCACCTTCACCACCGACGGACGGGACACAGTATTTGACACGTTCGATGACAAGTCGGATGGCTTGCTGTCGGACGATACTTCCGAGGCGGGCACACTCATCGGCACAGACACTTGTGACGGCTGCGGCGGTACCACGGATACCACCGATACCGCAGGCACTTCTTGCTGTGAGACTTGTGAAACCGTTGCCGAAGACGGTTCAGGAATGGACATATCCCCCGAAGATACCTCTTTCGGTATCGGCTGAAAGTGATTTGCATGACACATCACGAACGTCTCCCCGCTCAAGACAGCGATCTGTGAACCGCTGACAGCCAAAGCTGTAATCGGCTGTGCCGTGGGCACATAGGAGGCCACCCGTTCGCCGGTGTCGTCTAATTGCCAGATAGTGGCTTCGGTATAGGTGTAGAAGGCTCCGCCGGCATAGCCCAGCGGCGTGCAGTGGGTCGTTAAACGCCGCCGAAAACCGTATACTTCGTCAAAGGTGTAGACCGTACCGTCTGCGTCACAGGCAATGCCTTCGTTCAGCGAAAACGGTTCGCGGGGCAGTTCACAGGACAGCAGCCGTCCGCTTTCTGGCAGGAAGACGCCTGTCTCTGTCAAGGCACAGACTGTTTGACTGCCAAAAGCCGTAAACAAACGCCGCACGGCGGATGGGGCTTTCACCATCTTTTTGCGTTCCTGTAAATGGGTATAGACTCCGATTATTTGCGGGGTACGTTCATCCACCGTATAGAGGGTATGGTCGGCAGTAATGACCGTGCATCCTTTCTTCGCCACACAGTTGTCCAGAAAAGCTGTCAGCGAACCGCTCGGCGAGTACACACCCGTCAGGCCGTCAAACGGCAGGAGCAAGAAGACTTGTCCGCTCACACAAACCACATCACTGACAGTCATTGTCTCAGTGGTTCCCACCGGTACCAGTTTGTCACCGTTCGCCTGATACACGGATGCCCGCTGACCGTTGACAGACAACGCATAAAAGCCGCCGCAGCCATCAGCGTAGAGGGTATCGTGAAACGAACCTTCTTCGTAACCGAGCGAGAACGATGACGGAGATTGCCACACGGTCAGAACCGTCAGCACCAAGCTCACAAGATATTTCAAGCCAAAGGAGGATTTCATGCCGCTCCCTCCCATCAAAGTGTTTATCGGTCATGATTGTTTCCTCCCCCATTATACGACATTTTTCGCTCCTGTGCATCCACCATTTTATTCACATTGTGTGTTTCAATCTCCCTCTGCGGTCTGTTTGAGAGGTTTTCCTTGAAATAAGACACCTCGCCTTGTGGTTTTCCATCCTCTTGTTCTCTATACGACAGAGATATGTCTTTCCGTGCAGGCGGGTAGGGATATTGTCGTCCGGACGTTCTTCTGTGTGCTTCTGACATTGAAAAGAACAGTGTGTTCGTCTGTATACGAGACATTTGTCCGGTCATACCTAGAAACGTTCGCCCTGTCTGACCACAAATCTCTTGGATCGTTTTCCACGAATTTCTCTGGAAATGCCCTCCAGACACGAAAATTCTTCCGAAAGCCCCTTGCATATTCGGGCGGTTTTGTTTATGATAGTAGTGTACATCCGGCTCACGACCATCTAAACAAGGAGGTTTTTTCGATGAAAACGATCCATCGCCGCCAGCGTATGACGGCACTGTTGTTGTCGGCTCTGCTGCTCGTCAGCGTGGGAGCTGCCGCTCCCGTGACTCAGAATGCGAACGCTGCTTCTGCTTCCATTTCCGCTAAAGCAGGCTCTGTCAGCGTCTCGTTGAGTGCCGGCGAGATCACGAAGGGGCAAAGCGTCACCATCCGCAGCCAAATGACCGGCGGCAGCGGCACTTGCCGTTACGCTTATTACTACAAAAAGTCCACTTCCGAAAAGTGGAGCACTATCAAGCCGTTCAGCACCGCTGCTTCAGTCAAAGTCACACCGTCTGCTGCGGTCATATATGACATCAAGGTCATCGCTCGGGACGGTTCAGGCACAGATACCACCAAGCTGCTGACCCTCAAGGTATCTCCTGCTGTGGTAAATAACAGCAAAGTGAGCAAAAGCGAAATCTCGCTCGGTGACACTGTCACTCTCCGGGGAATTGCCAAGGGCGGCAGCGGTACCTATACTTACGCCTATTTCTGGAAGAGAACTTCGTCTTCCTCGTGGGGCACGATCAAGAACTATAGCAGTGACACCACGGCCGACTTCAAACCGGCAGCGGCAGTCGATTATGATCTCATGGTAAAAGTCAAGGACAGCCACGGTGTCATCGAAAAAAAGACCTTCTCGCTGAAGGTCTTTCCGAAGCTGGTGAACCAAGCCAGCGTCACTCCGCTTCAGGTAGAGAAGGGCAGCACCATTGAGATCAAGGCGAACCCGAAGGGTGGTTCCGGTCACTACACCTACTCGTATTCCTACAAAAAAAGCACCGACACCAAGTGGCAGCCGCTCTCCGGCTATACCACGGCTGACCACTGCACCATCACGATGAATCCGGTCGGTCAGATACAGATCCTCATCAAGATCAAGGACAGCACTGGCAGTATCGCCTCGAAGACCGTCACCGTGACTGTCTCCGAAAGTGCCGCAGATGCCAAAGTGGACGCCGTTTTGGCGAAGATTATCACTCCCAATATGTCGGACTTCGACAAAGTGAAAGCCATCCATGATTGGCTGCTGAATAACGTTGCCTATGACGAAAACGTCTACACCTCCGCCGGTGCCGCCAAAACCTCCTATACAGTCGAAGGTCTGCTGGATACCGGTATCGCCGTATGTGACGGCTACGCAAAGACCTTCCTGTCTATGGCACAACGTGCGGGACTGGAAGCCAATCGTGTGACCGGTCAGGCTATCAGCCCTTACGGCAATCGTGAGAGTCACGCATGGAGATCCGGTTGTATCGGAGAATTATGGCGACAATCGCTGTTATACATACTTCATGGTACCGGACAGTGCCATCGCAGCCACTCATTTTGCCGCTGCACCCGCCAACCCCTGTACAGCCGAACAGCCTGTCGATCAGCTCCTGCCTCTCTTGTTAGCAGAAGAAGAGAAAGCAAGTGCTCCCTTCCTGTTCTGTGACAACGACACAAACCTTCCCGATGTCCTGTCTCAAGTCAACGGCGATATTTCACAAACCACTACCATCGTGTGCCGCACCGACAAATCTCTCTCGGAGATTTTTGCCATTATCAAGAAAAATCCGCCCTCTACCACAGTCGGTTACAGTCTGGGCATAAACGGCAAAGAGTGGAAACTGAACGGCTACGTCTTGGTCACCGTCAGAATCACCACCGTTGCCTGATTCCTGTGCGGTACCGGAAAGGAGTGTGTCCCCTATGTATGAGGAATTGAAACGCATCATTGACGACAGCGATAACATCGTATTTTTCGGCGGTGCGGGCGTATCGACCGAAAGCGGTATCCCTGATTTCCGCAGTGTAGATGGTCTGTATCATCAGAAATACCGCTATCCGCCCGAAACCATCTTGAGCCACAGCTTCTTTATGACGAACCCCGAAGAGTTCTTCGACTTCTATCGTGCGAAGATGATCTGCACGACCGCCCAGCCGAATAAGGCACATCTGGCTCTGGCCAAGTTGGAACAGCAAGGCAAACTCAAGGCTATCGTCACACAGAACATTGACGGTCTGCACCAAGCCGCCGGCAGTAAGACAGTCTACGAACTGCATGGATCCATCCTGCGGAATCACTGCATGAAGTGCCGCAAATTTTACCCTCTATCCGCCGTCACCGAAAGCACCGGTACCCCCCGCTGTACCTGCGGCGGCATCATCAAGCCTGATGTCGTTCTCTATGAAGAAGGACTGGACGAAGCCACAGTAGACGGAGCCGTGCGTGCCATCGCCCAAGCAGATGTGCTGATCATCGGGGGCACCTCGTTAGCGGTGTATCCTGCCGCCGGCTTCCTGAATTATTTCAGTGGCCGCACCATCGTGCTCATCAACAAGTCTGCCACCTCCTACGACAGCAGAGCCGACCTCGTCATCCGTGACCCCATCGGTCAAGTGCTCCATGCCGTTGTCTGACGGGACAGCGGCGTATCACTGCTGTGTTATCTTCACTTGTTGATCCAACCGGTGCCTCGTAAGATCTCACGAGGCACCGGTTTTATTTTGTCCCTCCGCTGTCATAGCGGGATCATTTGTCGAGGGGCGGTCTATCACGATAACCGGAAGACAGCATTCCCGCATGATCCGAAAAGCCCAGCAGGTAGTCGGAAGAGATGTTGAGTGCCTGACAAATCTCGATGAAGGTGCCGATCTTCATCTCGTCCTCGCCCGATTCATAGCGGCTGTACTGTGACTGCTTCATGTTGAGACGTTCGCAAACGTCCTTTTGCCGAAGGTTGCGGAGTATCCTCACTTCTCTCAATCGTGGTAAATAATACACAAAAATCCACCCTTCATATTATTCATTTCCACAATTTTATAATATATCCGTGAGGATATATTTACTTTTTAACCCGAAGGTTATATAATAGGTGTGTGTGAAATCACACAAATAGGGAAGCAAAAAACCGTCCGTCTTGTCTCACTTTTGTGTTACATCAGACGGCAGATCGGTTGCAAGCATCCCCTATTACCCCCAATCACGTCGCACAGAGGCTCACCACTCTGTGCGGCAGCTTTTTTCACAACACTTTCGTTCGGACACAAAAAGCACCCTCCGTTCACGAATTTTTTCAGAACGGAGGGCATCTTCATCTAATGGAGCATTGAGGTATGTTACCCATGAACCTTCACAAAAATGAGGGAGAACAAAAAGCTGGCACATCGCAGAGTGATGCTGTCCACGGTTCTATCCGAAGGCAATCGGCGAACGGCAAAAGGAAACCCTTCGTTTCCGAATAGCGAAACGAAGGGTGTAGGATACGAAGTGTCTGATAGATGACACTGCCTTTAAGGAAGGAAAATTACCCCACCGCTTTCAGAGTGGAAAGCGGTGGGGCAGGATAAAACGGTGGGATTCTGATGACAGACTCACGCACCCTGATATTTTACTTCAAAACGGAGATGAGCACACCGGCAGCCACAGCAGAACCGATCACGCCGGCCACGTTGGGACCCATAGCGTGCATGAGCAGGAAGTTAGCCGGATTTTCTTCCTGACCGACCTTCTGCGAGATACGAGCTGCCATCGGTACCGCCGATACACCCGCAGAACCGATGAGCGGATTGATCTTGCCCTTCGTAGCCCAACACATGATCTTGCCGAACAGCACACCGCAGGCGGTGCCAAGACAGAAAGCGATCAGACCAAGGGCAATAATACCGAGTGTTTTAGGCGTAAGGAACAGCGTACCGCTGGCTGTTGCTCCGACTGTAACGCCAAGGAAGATCGTAACGATGTTCATCAACTCATTCTGGGCGGTTTTGGCGATACGATCCACTACGCCGCTTTCTTTGAAGAGGTTGCCGAGCATCAGCATACCGACCAGCGGAGCAGCATCCGGCAGCAAAATCGCCACCAAAACGACAACCACGATCGGGAAAATGATCTTCTCCAACTTGGAAACCGGACGAAGCTGTCCCATGACAATGGAACGTTCCTTTTTAGTGGTCAGCAGCCGCATGATCGGCGGCTGAATGATAGGCACAAGTGCCATGTAAGAATAAGCAGCGACTGCGATAGGTCCCAATAATTCCGGCGACAGTTTGGAGGTCACGAAAATCGCGGTGGGACCATCGGCACCTCCGATAATGGCGATGGAACCGGCCTCATTCGTCTGGAAGCCCAGCAGAATCGCACCGATAAAGGTGATAAAGATACCGATCTGTGCAGCCGCACCCAGAATAAAACTCTTGGGATTGGCAATCAGCGGACCAAAATCGGTCATCGCACCGATGCCGAGGAAAATCAACGGAGGAAAGATACCAAGGTGGACACCCTGATAGAGGTAGTAGAACAAGCCACCGTTTTCAGTGACATTATAATAGACGGCTTTATAGAGCGTTGTATCGTTGACGATCACCTGTTCCAAATGCAGCGGGTCAAAACCGGCGGCAGCCGCCTGTGCTTGTGTCAGCAGTTGAGAAGTGGTCGGATAAGAAGACGGGTCAAGCCCTTTGGCAGCGACCTGATCGAAGGTCAGCAGTTGTGTGGTCGGGTTCGCCATGATCTCCGGAAAAATATTGACGAGCATCATACCGAAAGCGATCGGCAGCAGCAGCAGCGGTTCATACTGCTTTTTGATGGCGAGGAACATCAGCAGGAAGGAGATGAGGATCATCACATAGTTTTCCCAACTGAGGTTACAAAGTCCCGATGACTGATACAGTCCGACAATGACATTGCCGAGCTGGTTGAAGATATCCATAGGTGCACATCCTTTCTTGACAGCGTTCGCATCAGAATACGCCGGTATTTTGTACGACACCGGCGTTGCCCCATGCCGAACGAGTCTGACGGGAACGTTTGACCGAACGGATGCGGTGCGGCTGCTGACCGTACAGGGCATCGACTGCCGCCGCAATCACTGCAATAATCTCGCCGGGGATCTCCTCTTCTGAAGAAGTCTCCACAGGTGCGGCTGCTTTTACAGGCGGTAAAACCGCCGTTGGCTGTGTTGTCTGTTGCTGCTTTTGCTGACGCTTTCTTTCCCTGCGGTTCTGGGAAGACTTTTGTGCCTTCTGAATCAGCCTACCGTAGAGCGTAATAATCAGGATGAGCAAGATCAGTACGACAAACACCACGACAAAACCGGCGATGAGCAGCGTCAGTGCGAGCATTAAGTTATCCATAGCGTTACCACCCTTTCACGCAGTCTGGTATGTCTGTCAGATCAACGCACAAACTGCGTCACCCATCTCAACGGTTGATACCTTCCTGGTACCCTCGGTGTAGATGTCGGGAGTTCTGGTGGTCTTCAATACCTCGGCCACAGCTTTTTCAATGGCATCGGCGGCTGCCGCTTCGTCCAGTGAATACCGCAGCATCATGGCAACGGAAAGAATGGTTGCCAGAGGGTTGGCGATTCCCTGACCGGCAATATCCGGAGCCGATCCATGAATCGGCTCATACATACCGAGCTTCGAGCTGTTGAGGCTAGCCGATGCCAGCATACCGATAGAGCCGCTGATCATCGAGGCTTCATCAGACAGAATGTCGCCGAAGATATTGGAGGTCACGATCACGTCAAACTGCTTCGGATTTCTGACTAACTGCATCGCACAGTTGTCAACATACAGATGGTTCAGTTCCACTTCGGGATACTCCTTTGACAAACGGTTCATCGTCTCTCTCCACAGGCGGGAGGAATCCAACACGTTCGCTTTGTCGACGCTGGTCAGTTTCTTGCTGCGTTTCATTGCCATATCAAACGCCACACGACCGATTCTCTCGATCTCATTGACGTTATACTTCTCCGTATCATAAGCGGCCTTCACACCGTCTTCTTCCAATGTCCCTCTCTTGCCAAAGTAAATACCGCCTGTCAGCTCACGAACGATCATAATATCCATCGCATCGCCGATAATATCACTTCTCAGCGGAGACGCATCCCGCAGCGGCTCGAAGATCACTGCCGGACGCAGATTCGCAAACAAGCCAAGTGCTCCTCGGATACCCAGCAAACCGGCTTCGGGACGGTTTGAGCCAGGCTGTGTGTCCCACTTGGGACCGCCTACCGCACCAAGCAGTACGGAGTCAGAGGCCAGACACTTGTCGATCGTCTCCTGCGGCAGCGGCACACCGGTCGCATCAATGGCACAGCCACCCAGCAGAGCATCTGTGTATGTTACGGTAAAGCCGAATTTTCCGGCCGTCTTGTCCAATACCTTCACAGCTTCGTTAACGATCTCAGGACCGATGCCATCGCCCCTGAGCAACGTGATGTTGTAGTTTTTCATCGCATTTTCCTCCTGATTCTTACAGCTTACGCTGTTTATCCAAGATAATTATACCTTCCCCCTCTCCAGATGTCAAGTCAATGTGCAGAGCATTGATCACAGCAACAGGAAATTCCTTCCCTCATAGACGCAACAGAAGGTTCTCCAAGCCCCATGAACCAAATATCCCGACACACAACACAGGACGGTGCCGAGTGAATACAGCGAAGCGGCAGACCCGCTGATGAACCATAAGATGACGCACCAAAACCCTTGTCAATTGTCAATTCTCTACAATATTGTTGCAAAAAACGGCAGGGTATGTTACCATAGAAAGCAAAGAGGAACAGCAGACCGTTTGTGCTGTCCTCGTGTATCAACACTATCGTGAAATCGAGGGGAGCTTCATGCGTCAGAAAAGAACTCAACGCCCGCCTATTCAGCGGATACAAACCGATCCCGACCGTGGTCTGACCGCCGCCAACGTGCAGGAACGTATCGACAAAGGATACGTCAATATCGCCGCAGACCCCAACGAAAAGAGCACCCTACACATTATCGCTTCTAACCTGTTCACGTTCTTCAACACGGTGCTGTTCTCGATCGCTCTCCTCTTCATTGGGTTCATGATCTACTTGACCTCCATCGGCCGGTCGGATATTGTTGACACCTACTTTGGCTTTTCGAGGTTCCTTTTTCTGTTACCGGCCGTCATGAACGTGGGAATGGGATCGTTTCAGGAGATCAAGAGTCTGAAGGTCATCAAACGGCTGCGGATCGTCACGAGTACCAAAAGCAAAGTGGTACGGGACGGCAGTGTCACCACCATTGAAGCCAACCAGATCGTTCTGGATGACGTCATCGTGCTGTCCGCCGGTGAACAAGCCACCGCCGATATGATCGTGTTATCCGGCGAAGTCGATGTAGACGAGTCCATGCTGACCGGTGAGTCCGATTACATCAGGAAAAAGGCCGGCGACACCATCTTGTCCGGTTCGTCCATCATCGTGGGCAACGCCCGCGGGCGTGCCGAAAAGATCGGTAACGAAACTTACGCCGCAGAACTGACCCGCAAGGTCAAAAGCGGTGCCAATCACAAGTCCGAACTGATGACCTCCATCATGAAGATCATCAAGATCCTGACCGTAGGGTTAGTCATCTCAACTGCCGTTATCACTGCCACGATGGTCTACAAAGTCATCGTACACGGCAGCGACCCAACCGTATGGGGCGGTCTGACACTTTCCCTGACCGATCCCGTCACTTGGGCATTGATTATCCTGACGGACGGTATGTTTGGATCCGGCATCATCCCCTCCGGCTTGGTGCTGACCACCTCGGTAGCCTTAATGGTCTCTATCGCCCAGCTCACCAAAAAGCAGACACTTGTGCAGGAATTGTACTCGCTGGAAAACCTATCCCGTGTGGATATTATCTGTCTGGACAAGACCGGCACCCTGACGGATGGTTCCATGTCCGTGTGTGATGTGAAATTTTTCTTACCGGAAGAAGAAGTCCGGCGGCACGTCCGACAATTAGTCGCCGCTTCCGAAGACCGCAACGCCACTGCTGAAGCCATCTTCCAATACTTCGGCACAGAAACTCACCCTTATTACCGCGAAGTCATCCCCTTTTCCAGTGCCAACAAATATTCCGGTCTGGTATACCACGATAGCAAAAAATTGCTCATGGGAGCACCGGAATACTTACTGCCCGCCGAGGACGAACATCTGTCGTATGTAACCGATCACGCCGCACAAGGACATCGTGTCGTGGCGGTCACGCTGGACGGAGTATTGATCGCTCTCATCGCTATCGAAGATCATATCCGTGATACGGCTCCCGACACGCTGAAATTCTTCCGTGAAAACGGTGTGACTGTCAAGGTCATCTCCGGCGACAACCCTCTGACTGTCAGCAGGATCGCTCAAAAATGCGGCATTGAAAATGCTGACAAATACATTTCTCTGGCCGATGTGCCGTTGGAACAGATTCCTGCCTTGGCGGAGAAATACACCATCTTTGCCCGTGTGTCTCCCGAACAGAAAGAAGCTCTCGTCATGGCTCTGCAAAGCAAAGGTCACAAAGTTGCCATGACCGGTGACGGTGTCAACGATATTCTCGCCCTGCGGCGTTCGGATTCGTCCATCACCTTCGCCAAGGCGACCGAAGCTGCTAAATCCTGTTCGGACGTTGTGCTGCTGGACAACGATTTCAGTCACCTGAAAGAAGTAGTCGGCGAAGGCCGCCGTGTCATCGGCAACATTGAAAAGACCACCGTTCTGTACCTGATGAAATCCATCGCCCTGTTCCTGTTCGTCTTCGTGCTGATTCCCTTCGCTAAAGGACAGATGTGGTTCTCCATCGAGAATATGTATATGCTGGAAGCGGCCGTCATTGGTACGGGCGGTTTCCTGCTCTCGCTGGAACCGATCCGCAAGCCCTTCAAAGGCTCGTTCCTGCGAAACATCGCCCTGAAATCTATCTCGGCGGGTACCCTGACAGTCTGTGCTATCGTTCTGCCGATCATGCTGAACACCGTCCCAAAATTCTTTGGTATGCCGCCCTTTGTCACAGATGGCAACGTACAGGCGATGATGACCGTACTGACCTCTATCGCCGGTCTGGTCGTGGTGTTCTCGATGTGCATTCCTTTCAACAGGTACCGTGCCTTTGCACTAGGTGCGATCCTGTTTGTCGTCATCGTATTGGGCCTTCTGCTGCCATCCTCCTTCATTGGCGGCAGACCCATCAACGGTCCGATGCTGGCCTTTGATACCGCTGCCGGACAACACTTCTACGATGCACCGCTGTTTCAGGAAATGTTCCGTCCCATGAATTCGGAGATCATTCGTGCTCTGTTGGCCGACCAGAACAACTACATTGTGCTGCGGCTATTCCTGTACATCGCCATCCCCACCTTCATTCTCATCCGCTTTGCGGTGGAAAATTTCACTGATGGAAAACACAAGATCCGAAAGGGCAATCAGCCGTTTCGGATAGGACGTCGGCTGATGCTTTCCTCCGGCTTCGTCCTGACACTTCATGCGGTCTTGACAACAGCGGAGGTCGTCTCCTTGAACGGCTACACCGAACAGCTCAACGATGCCCTCGACCGCTATATGTTTATCGGCTTCTATCTCATCTATGCCGCCCTGCACATCGCCATTGGCATCATCGGCTATCGGGTATGGAACCAACCCAGTGAGCGTTCTGTGCGTTGGGGCTTTATCGCCGGCGTTCTGCTGTTTTTCCTCACCGCACTGCCGGCAATCTTCTCCGGCTCGCTTTTCCATCAGGGCAACATCGCTTTGACGATGGACAGTATTGTGATGTTCGTCATTACCATCGGTTATAGTCTTGGTTCGGTGCTTGTGTGGATTCGCTTCGATCCAGCTCTCGCTCCTCCTGCTGCAAAAAATTCTGCCCAAAAAACGTGATTTCCTCTTGACTTTACGACCCTTTTAGACTACAATACTACCAAGTGGGACACATTTGGTTGTCTCCTTTACATAATAACTAATTAACGGAAGAAGGTATTCTACTATGGAAAGAACTCCTGGAACGAATGTCAAAGGCGTGGTCGGTCTCATTTTGTCACTGGTTTCCTTGTGCTGCATCGGCATTTCATGGGTGCCGCTGGTACCGCTGACCGGTATGGGCTTTGACGGTCATCTGTCGTTTTACGGTTTCCTGAATATGATCCTGTTGGGTGTCGCCTTTGTTTGTGCGATTGCTGCTGTCGTGTTTGCCGCCATGTCTAAAAAGGACGCTGACAAGCGTGGTCCCAGAAAGGCCGGTATGATCATCGGTATCATCGCCATTGTTATCACTCTGTTGGCCTCTTTGGGCATTGGTACAATGTCAATGATTACCGAATATATCAACAGCGATGGTCAGAGCGGTGTCATTGCAGAAGCTACCAAGACCGATGAAAACATGAAGAAACAGATCGATGATGCAGTCGCTCAACTCAAAAATACCCTCAACGGAGGCAACAGCCATACTGAAAGCAGTAACACTGTCAGCACCACCGTTGAAAGCAGCAAGTAAATATCATCCGGTCGTGTACCATAGGGCGGCTTTTTGGTTGTCCCGTCTTGTGACAAGGTAATTGCACACGATCTTCCAGCAAACACAGTTCAAAAAACAGCCGGAGCGGTCATTCCTTTTGAAAGGGACAACCGCTCCGGTATTTTTTATGTCCGGTCGCTGATCCGTTCCTGCTGCACCATTTCCCTCACCGCTAATATTCACAGCAGAATGTGTCTGAACAGTTTGCTTCTTCCGCGACACGAAAAACTGCCCCACGGCTTTGCCAAAAAGCCGTGGGGCAGAATATGTCCCGTGTTTTGTCCAGCTTTCCCTCTCGGCACACGCCATGAGAGATGCTCCCCTGCGGCACAGAAGTGACGAAAGACAAGACCAGAGTGACAACCTTTGCCGATCGGACTGACCGGCGAATCACCCGCCCCTTACAACACTTTGGAGAGAAAGTCTTGGAGACGGGAGTTTTGCGGATGAGCGAAAAATTCTTCGGGAGCATTTTCTTCAGCGATCACACCTTCGTGAATGAAAACAACACGGTCGGCTACTTCACGGGCAAAGCCCATTTCATGGGTGACAATGACCATCGTCATGCCACTCTTGGCAAGGTCTTTCATCAGGGACAGTACCTCCCCAACCATTTCGGGATCAAGAGCGGAGGTCGGCTCATCGAACAGCATCACGTCCGGATTCATCGCCAGTGCACGGACAATGGCGACACGCTGTTTTTGTCCGCCGGATAAGCTGGACGAATACGACTCCGCTTTATCGGCCAAGCCGATACGGGTCAGTAATTCGTCCGCTCTGCGGGAGGCTTCCTCTTTGGTCATCTTGCCTAACTTGACGGGAGCCAACATGATGTTCTGTCGGATGGACATATTCGGAAACAGATTGAACTGTTGGAACACCATGCCCATCTTTTCCCGCATCTTGTTGATGTTTACACTCTTATCGGTGATGTCCGTTCCCTCAAACAAGATCGTACCGGAAGTGGGGACTTCCAACAAATTCAGTGACCGCAAAAACGTAGATTTACCGCATCCAGAGGGACCGATAATCGCCACCACTTCTCCCTTACGAACGGTAGTCGTGATGCCTCGGAGCACCTCATGATCGCCAAAATTCTTGCAGAGGTTCTGTACCTCGATCAAGACATTCTCCCGATCGGGGGATGCAGCGATTTTCTGCCGCTTATTATCGGTTTCTTTCGCCAGCGTTACAGCGGCTGCGGAGGAAGGCTCATTTGCTTTCATGGTTCTTCAGTCTCCTTTCCAAAATCGTTACCACACGGGTCAGGATCATCACGATAATCAGATAGACAATTGCCACTGCAATCAGCGGGAGGAAGGCGTCGAAGGTCTGCGAACGGATGATGTCACCACCCATGGTGAGGTCTTGCAGGGCGATATAACCGCAGACAGCCGTCTCTTTCAGCAGGCTGATAAATTCGTTGAGCAGGGCAGGCAGCATATTTTTGAAGGCCTGCGGCATGATGATGCTGGACATCGTCTGCTTGTAGCTGAGACCCAGGCAGCGACCAGCTTCAAACTGTCCTTTGTCCACGGCATTGATACCGGAACGGATGACTTCCGCCACATAGGCCGCCGAGTTCAGACCGAAGGCAATGACTGCGACAAGCACTTTGCTCACGTTCACGGCATTGAAAATACCATAGTAGATAATCAGCAGCTGCAGCACAGCCGGTGTACCGCGGATGATCGTCAGGTACACCTTACAAAGGAAGTTCAAGAACTTGAGTTTGCCGTTCTGGTCGTGGATAGTACGCACCACTGCGATCAGCGTACCGAGGAACAGTCCCACCAGAATGGACAGCACTGTAATCAGCAAGGTTGTGCCCAGACCGTCCACCAGATAATGCCATCTGTCTTCCTCGATAAAGTTCTGCTTCACTTTCGCACCGAAGGACAACCCACCGCTTTGGGCATCCTTATTATATACGATGATGACCTGCTTGGAGGTCGTGTAGCTGTCGGAGAAATCAACGTTCTTCTTTCTGTCCTCCGTCACCGTCATACCGGCGGCACCAACATCGGCTTTACCGGCATTGACCGCTGCAATGATGGAGTCGAACTTCATGTTCTCGATGGACAGTTCCATCCCCAACTCATCACAGATTGCCTGCATGATGTCCATGTCGATACCCACGATCCTGCCGTTCTCCACATATTCATACGGCGGGAACTCGGCGTTCGTGGCTACCACCAGTTTTCCCTTGCGTTCCACATCCTTCTTGGCATAAGGCATGGTGCCTTTTTGTTCATCCGTACCAATGTAGTTCGTAATAATCTTCTG
>CACZZU010000038.1 GCA_902785765.1 uncultured Ruminococcus sp. | reverse complement strand
CGAAAAAGGCGCTGACCAAAGCTCTGGATATGGTTTCAGGGCAGAAGGATTAAATGAATTCAAGATTTTTTGACGATTATCCCAGAATACCGCTGTTCACGACGTTATTGTTGTTTACAATAACGTTCTTTGTGTACGACGATTTCGGGATCAGAATGATCCTCGGATACGCAGTTCTCATGTATGTGACCCTGATCTATATGATCTTCAGGAACAGCAATATACGCTTTACGAGGATGAAAGTGCTGTATCTGATCCTCTCGATGAATCTGACGGTGCTGATACTGATCGGGAAAATGGACGCTTCCAGCATTACATTTGTGATGAGTAATGTGCTGAGCGCCGTAGTTGCGCTGATCGGAGACATCAGGCGGACGGAGATGCCTCTGGCTCTAAAGATCCTGATCGTGTTCTCCATAATGATCGCAGTCTATGTCATTGCCGTCAGGTTCAGACCTTCGGTGTATACAAGATATGTCATGCCTCATATCTCCGAGCAGTCCCGCCAGGCGAACGAATGGCTCCTTAAGGATGGATACGGAATCACTGCAAGGCACGGAGATCGCGGCGGGCACAACGAAAAGCAAGTGCCTTCGGAGGCAGTACAAGTTCCGTCAGAATATTTTCTGACTTTTGGAAGAGATGTGCTGTTCTTGCTGCCGCTGTTGGTTTCCTGTTTTCTGTACGCTGAAAAACGTCCCCGATGTTCTTTGCATCAGCAAAACATCGAGGACGTTTTTTTCAGGCGTTTTTAGCGGCTTCACGCAGGGCTTTTTGCAGCCATACAACGCCGATGTCCATTGCCAAGCCCAAGCTGGGCTTTTCACTGGTCTTAATGACCGATCTTCTGGAACCCAGACGAACTTCCGTATTCAACAACTGGACGGTGACCTTGTCAGCCACTTCCAACTCGCCGTTGGGTTGTTTGGACTGTACCAACATACGAATGACAAACGGATCGGCCATACTGCCGTAGTAAATGGTATCGCCGCAGCGTACCAGCGGCTTGCCTTTGTACATCAAAAAGGGTGTGTCAGCCATAGTGTACCTCCTTTGAGCAAATGATGCGGTTATGATTTGAGGTAGCTTTGGAGCAGTACCTCCAACAAGTCATCTCTGTCGATCTTGCGGATCAGACTTCTTGCGTTGTTATGAGTGGTGATATACGTCGGATCCTCTGACAGAATATAACCAACGATCTGGCTAATGGGGTTGTAGCCCTTTTCCTCCAACGCCTTATAAACGGTTATCAAGATCGTGCGGATACTTTCATCGCGGTTGTCACCAAGCGAAAATATCATGGTCTTGTCATGCATCTATACCACCTCCACATGATATATTGTACCATATTTCTCGGGGGATTACAATAGAATTTGGACGATTTTTATGGGGAAAAGCGTGTTTTTATGGGGGGACGTGGTCAGAGTGCCCGGAATGGGATTTCCTTTGGGGCAGCAGAGGGCTTGAGCGGGCGATCCAGCCGTTATTTTGAACAGCTGGATCGCAGTGTTTTTTGTCGGAAAGGAAGGCAGAAGAACCTCACTGCATCTTGATGCTGACATTCTTATTGGCCAGACTTGCGGTGATATGGTCGATGATGGTCTGTACTTCGGCGGAAGACAGTGTTCTTTCCGCCGAAGAGAAGACAAACCGTACCGTGATACGGTGGATGGTATCGGTATCATAGGTGTCGACAATGCTGACATTCTTCAGCAGGCCGCTGCCTTCTGTCTGCCAACACTCTTTGAGGTCGGCGTAGGAAATGCCTTCGGGTATATCCAAGCTTAAGTCGTATTCGATGGACGGATACTTCGATGGTTCATCATAAACAATGCTCTGAGCGGGTTCTGCTGCGAACTGTTCCACATCAATTTCAGCGAAGACGATGGCAGCTTTCTTGTCGATGACTTTGCCCACGACAGGGTGCACGATACCCATAGAACCGATGATGGTACCGTTCAGGAGCACATTGTTGAAGTTGACGGGGTGTTCATAGTCATGGGTTGCTTTCGCGGCAGCAAAGGTCAACTCGCTGTGCTTGATATCCAGTGTCAATGCGGCGAGCATATCTCGCAGACGGAAGTACAGCGTACGGACGTTTTCCGTCTTGCTGAATAGTGTGATCCCCAACTTTTTGTGCTCAACACACAAGTTGTTCTCATCCAAGCCGCTGACGGTACGCCCGATCTCGAAGATACCGAAAGAGGGAGCAAAACCTACGTTGCTCTTTACCTGACACAACTGTGTCGGGATCATCGAACGACGGAGCGTTTCTATGTTCGGATTGGTGGCGTTGGCCAGCTTGACGTTTGGCTCTACGGCAATACCGAGAGCTTTCAGCTCGTCGTTATAAGCCCACACATAAGAGTGTACCTCGTGCAGGGCGAACTGTTTCACAAGCAGGTCTTTGATTTTCTCTTCGTTGGTCTTCACGGGTGTCATGCGGACAGGGTACAAAGGAGAGCGGGTCGTGTTGATCTCAAAGTTATCGTAACCGTAGATACGGGTAATCTCTTCGATGATGTCTGCCTTCATGGTGACGTCTTTGGTGATACGCCAAGAGGGAACTTTGGCGGAGAAAGTCTCTTGTTCTTCATTGTAGCTGACAGTAAAGCCAAGACCGGTCAAGGTGTGCAGGATGGTATCACTGTCGATGTGGATACCGGTGTAGCGATCCACAAACTTTTGATCGAAATCGAGGGTGACCGGCGGGAATTTCACGGCATATTCATCGGTCAGGCGGGAAACGACCTGTACGCCGCTGTCATACTGCTTGAGCAGATAAAGGAACCGACCGATAGCGGGTACGGTCATTTCGGGGTCAAGACTCTTTTCATACCGCATAGAAGCATCAGTCCGGTGTGACAAGCGAACGGTCGACTTGCGGACAGAAGCAGCATCAAAAGTAGCGGATTCCAGTGTAAGGGTGGTGGTGTCGTCTACAATTTCGGAATCCAGACCGCCCATAATACCGGCGATGGCGACCGGTGTGTTCTCATTGCAGATCATCAGGGTGTTTTCATCAATGTTTCTGTCAACGCCGTCCAGTGTACGGAAGGTGAAGGGCGTGTCAAACCGCTTAATGCGAATTTTCTCAACCTTGCGGGCATCAAAAGCGTGCATGGGCTGTCCCATTTCGAGCATGAGATAGTTCGTCAGGTCGGCCAGATAGTTAATGGCACGCATACCGCAGTAATACAGGCGGATACGCAAATTGACCGGACTGACGGTGCGGCTGATGTTCTCCACTTTGATAGTGCTGTAACGCTTACACAGTGTGTCTTCGATCTTCATATCGACTGCCGGCAGGTTGTCATAGACGGTCAGATCATCGGTCGGCAGTGCCTTGAGTGGACGGTTAGACAGTACGGCAAACTCTCTGGCGATGCCATAGTGTCCCCACAGGTCGGGACGGTTCGTCAGCGATTTGTTGTCGACCTCGAAAATGATGTCGTCCACGGCGTAGAGGGTTTTGATGTCTGTGCCCAGAGGTACGTCATCGGTAATGTCCATGATACCAGAGTGGTCATCACTGATGCCAATTTCGGATTCGCTGCAGCACATACCATAGGAGGTGTATCCTGCCAAATCACGGGGCATGATAGTAATGTCCCCAATGGCCGCACCGATTTGAGCGAAAGCGGTCTTCATACCGACACGCACATTCGGGGCACCACAAACAACGTCAGTCAGTTCGCCCTTGCCGGTGTCGACTTTAAGCAAGTGGAGTTTCTTGGATTTTGGATGTTCTTCGACCGATTTGATCTCGGCCACCACGATACCGGAGATGTCACGACCCTTAAAGAAGATCTCATTCTCGACTTCGGCAGTGGCCAGTGAAAAGCGGTGGATGAGGTCGAGCTTATCCAGTCCGCTGAGATCCACGAAATCTTCGATCCAATTCATTGATAACAGCATAGCATTTGTCCTCCCTTATTCATCGTCAGTGAACTGTGACAGGGCTTTGAGGCTGCCGCTGTTCAGATCGCGGATATCCTTGATGCCGTACTTCATCATGGCGAGGCGTGTCAAGCCAAGGCCAAAGGCGAAGCCGGTGTATTCATCGGGATCAATGCCGCCCTCCCGCAGAACATTCGGATGGATCATACCACAGGGGCACAATTCCAGCCAACCGCTGTGTTTGCAGGAAGGACAGCCTGTACCGCCGCAGATCAAGCAACTGATATCCAGTTCAAAGCCCGGTTCTACAAAGGGAAAGAAGCCCGGACGCAGACGTACCTTGATATCCTTACGAAACACTTCGGACAGCATGGTCTTCATGAAGTAGATCAGGTTGGAGATGGAGATGTCCCTGTCAACCATGACACCTTCCATCTGGAAGAAGGTATTCTCATGGCAGGCATCGGTGGCCTCGTTGCGGAAACAGCGACCCGGGAAAATCGCACGGATCGGTGTACCGTCTTTGATGAGAGCGGGACCATATTTACGCAGAATGGCATTCTGTGCCGCAGAGGTCTGCGACTTGAGGAGCTGACCGTTTTCGAGATAGTAGGTGTCCTGCATATCACGGGCGGGGTGGTGCTTGGGAATATTGAGTGACTCGAAGCACTCGTAGTCGGTGACAACTTCGGCATAATCTTCCACGGTGAAGCCCATGGACTTGAAGATCGTTTCACACTGTCTTTGCACCAGTGTGATGGGATGATAAGAACCGCACCGGCAGGTGGCTGGTGTAGAAACGTCAAAGGTTGGCATGGTACGCAGTTCCAACTCGATCTGATGTTGTTTCAGTTCAGCGGTCTTTTTCTCGATCTCGGCAGCGGCAAACTCTTTGAGTTTGTTGACATCGGCACCGAAAGCCTTTTTCTGTTCGGCAGCGAGATCCTTCATACCTTTCAGCAGGGCGGTGATGCTGCCCTTTTTGCCCAGATAGCCAACGCGGATGTTGTCCAGACCCATCAGATCGGCGGTTTCTGAAAGCTTCCGTTCCAGTTCGGCTTTTAGTTGTAAAATTCGCTCGTCCATAAGTACCTCCAATAGTATAAGTGCGGGGGACACACCAAACAAAAACGTCCCTGCGTTTTTACCCGCAGGGACGAAAATTCCGTGGTACCACCCTGATTTCTGCCGATTGGCAGACACTCTTTTGGTGCATAACGACACCACCCGTTACCGCCTACTGTTGTTTCAGCGGCACCGCTCGAAAGTGAACTTCACGGTGCGGAGCATCATTCGCTTTCAGCCAAGGCGAATTTCTCTGGAGAATTTCCTGACACCGCTACTCTCTTTGTCACAGCGTTTGGTTACGGCTTTTATTATAGCACATCTGCCCTTGCCTTTGCAACCCCTTTTTTGGGTCTTGAGAATGGAGAACGGATAGGAGGAGCAGGGAACAGAAAACCATGGGGTGAAGAAGGCTTTTGGCGGCGGGGCGGAGGGTAAAATGATCGCCCCACGACCTTCTTGCGAAGGCAGTGGGGCAAGAGAAGAGCGTGTTTAACGTGAGCAGGTAAAGTCACTGATATGCGTGTCGAAGCAGACAGAGTCGACTGGCTTACGATTAACCTTGTCATAGACGACAATGTTTAGACCACGGTTGTTGACAGCATAGTCTTTTCCGTTGATGTTGATAATGGCCAGATTGCCGTTATGGTACACACGGCTTTCGGCGTGAACGGTATGCTTACCGAAAGCGGCATCATAGATAACGGGGGATTCGTCCGTTCCTAATTGCTCGAAAATCACCTTGCCGCCGTTGATAGCGGCCACATAAGCGTGACCGTGCTGTCTCTCCAGACTGGATTTCAGACCGAGAGACTGCAAACCAGCTGCCACAAAGGAGTTAAGAGCCAGACCGGGGGTGTCCTTGACGGCAATCACGATCAGATTGCCGTTCATATTGTTTCGCAGATGGTCGAAATAATCGATAATATCGGTTTTCTGCGAGAGATCATCGGATAGGTTTGAAGTGATGTTCAGGATGAGATCTTTCAGGCGGCTGATCTTTTTCTCCTGTTCGGCCAGCAGTTCCCGCATCAGGTCGTATTCCGTCATCGCAGCGACCTTTGGAGCAGCCAAGGCGTTTTTGAGCCACTGCATACAGCGTGTTCGCTCTTGGTTCAAGGTCTGATAGACAGCATCGTAATCAATCGGACGGTTCAAGCGTTCATCATTCAGTTCGGACACGTCATTCAGCAGACGGTCTTCCAGATGCAGCATCTTGGCGATGGAATAGAAGCGAGCAGCACCACGTTTTTCGTTGACGATAGCGACAAAGGGCTTCTTCATCAGAATGGCAAAGCACATACCGTGGAAGGAGTCTGTGACGAAGAAATCGCAGTTGGCGATGCTTTGCAACCGCTCTTCTGTTTTGAGCGGCTCTTTGTAGAGATCACCCAGCGGAGCAAAATAGCTGTCGGGACGAAGGTACTCCGAGAAAACTTCGCAGTCACCGCCTACCTGTTCCTTGAAGTGACGCAGGACAGCCGTCTTGTCTTCTGTGGGGTCGAGAATATAGGAGCTGACGTACTTTTCAGGCGTTGTGCGGGTACAGCGATCAATCAGTGCCTGATAGTGTTTCTGATCGCAGAGGAATACGGGATCGAGCACCCATTCCGGTTTCGATAGACCATAGACTTCTTGGGCAGTCGTTACGCCGCTGTCTTCACGGCAGGAGAAGTGGTCGAAACGTTTCAGGTAGAAAGCCAGTTCACTGTGTATCTTGGGATTGCCGAGGGTACGTCCGAAGGAAGCGGAGTAGGCAATCTTTTTCTTGGTGTCGCTGACCCAGTCGAGGGAAGTGTATTTATCCAGAGCGGTATACAGGTTGAAGTTGAACAGCTTGTCGGATCCAACCATGAACATATCGCACTTGGGGTTAAGCATCTGCCGCATCTGTTCTCTGTCACGGTAGGTTTGTGCGGTGGCATAAGACGGATACAAAGGAGCCAGATGGATGTTTGGATAGGACTCCTTCACACGGTCGATGTTTTTGGCAGTTTGGGGGCGTTCGATCATCAGGGTCGAGTAGCCGAGGTCTTCCAGAACATGATAGAGGGCATAGTGTGTCATGGCTCCACCAAAGTTGATGGCGTAGTAGTTCACGCACAGACCAACATCATAGTGCTTTTTGTCGACCATACGGACACTTTCGGACAGGCTATGGGTTCGCAGCAGTTCCATAAAACGAGGACGGGAGGGATTCGCCGGATACAGTGCCCGTACTCGGTTTTTCTTAATATCCTTGGTGGCAATCTTCATCGCTTTCCCTCTGAAGAGACGATGTTTGATGGAATCATAGAGCTGCCGTCCGTTAGGATTGTTGATGAAGACGATTGAAGTACCAAGCTTATCCGTCATACCGGGTTCGAGACTCTGAATACCCCAGAAATCGCCGATGGATACATCGCCCTGACGGGGGAACGCACAGAACAGACAGTCTGCACAGGACAGCCTCAGAGCCAGCTTATCGTGGAAAGCCTTCTCGAAAGTATCGTTATCGTTCAGGCTGCCTTCATAGACTGCTCCGTTGTCGAACTCGATACGGATAAAGGTGCTGCTTCGCCAACCGTGCCGTTCTTTATCACGGAAGATGATATTGGTCGGCTTCGGCGGTTCGGTATCATCGCCGCAGATGTCAGGAGAAGCGGCGATCTCGTCCACATAATCCCGCAGCAACTTTTGAGAAGGTACGCCGTGACACAGGATATCGACGGTATATAGATTGTCGTATGGTTTGTTCAGGAAAGCTTTCAAGCCGGCTACTTGACAAGGCGTGCCGGTGAAGAGGACGATGTTGTTGTCTTTCAGCAATTGCTTCACGTCACGGTAGAGGAAGTTGATGTTGCTCTGGGCGTACTTGGCCTTCCGCAGAGGAGCCAGCTCGTCTTTTTCATGGACGATACGATGTACGACTTGCAGTTCGTCACTGTCAAAAGCGGCACCGCAGACATAACCGCCCATTTCAAGGATTTTTTCGGCGAAGGTGGTAAACATTCCGCCGGAAGAACTTTGGCTGCGAATAGCATTGTCGCCCATAGCAGCATAAATTTCCGGCTGGAGGGTATTGCCCAATGTTGTGTGGACGGCCGGACAGGTGCGGATACACTTTTTGCAGTGGATGCACTTCTCTTCGTCAATGTGCGGCATGATAAAGCCATCGCGGTTTTCCTGCATGGTGATGGCATCCTTGGGGCAGACGTTCATACACGCTGAACAGCCCGTACAGACACTTTCCGGCACACCGGCCACCGTATCGGGGTGGAGGTCACCCATTTTTTTGTTGTAGATTTTGGGCACTTCAACATCCTGTGCCGGAGCCTTTTTCTCGGAAGCAATGGCATTTTTCAGCCAATCATAAGAGAGTTTGGCCTGTGCATCGATGATCGTCCATACCTTCTCATAGTCAATCTTCTGGGCAAGAATATCGCGGATACGCTGTTCGACCACTTCAGGCGTCATATCCTCCTGATCAATGTTGATCATGCGGTTTTCCAGCCCCACGGTAGCCAGCAGGGTACGAAAACGTGCCAGACTTTGCCCTTGGTTGACAATACACACGAACGGACGGCCGAAGATGATGGAAAAGCACAAACCATGGAAAGAGTCACCGACATAGCACTCGGTGTTCTGGAAGTATTTCAGCCAGTCTTCGACACTGGGATTTTCAATAACGGGCAATCCTGTTTTCTTGGTAAAGTTTTCGGGGTTGTTGGGGTTAGGGAGACAGCGGTACTCGCAGTCGAGGATCTCGGCGATCTTGAGGAAAAGTCGGGCTTTCAGCTCACCGGGACCGAGGAAGTAGCTGCAAATATAGCGTTTGTCTTCCTGTACGGCAGAATGGGAAGCCAGATCGTGATAGACCTGCCGATCACACAGGAACACAGGATCCATGATTTTGTCGGCATCACAGTGGAAGACATTTTGACAAATAGACACCGCTTCGTCTTCCCTCACGCCGATGTAGTCGAACTTTTTCATAAAGTGTTCCGACCACACTCTATCCTCTTCGGGGGCATCATAGCCGGAACCGAAGGAGCTGGCCATGGCGATTTTTTTCTTGTCATCGTTGACGAAATCGAGGAAGAAGAACTGACCTGCCTCCCGACCGCAGATCTGGTAGTGCCAGACCACGTCCGAGCCGACGATGAAGGTGTCACAGTTTTTGTTCAATACTTTGTAATCCATTGAGCTATGGTAGCATTGTGTGACATTGTTCTCACAATAGCGGTAAATGAAGCGGTTGGCCACGGTATCCCGGTCGGCATATCTTGGCCGCCAGAGCACCTCCGGCTTGTTAACCATCACAGCACTGTACCCCATGCTCCGGACAACATCGTAAAGGGCGTAGTAGGTCAGGATGGAACCGTAATTCAGTCCGAACCACAATCCTACGATGCCGATATCGTGATGGGTATCTTCAGCCTTGACGGTGATCTCCGTATTTTCTACTGTTTCAGGATGGCTCATACATACAACTCCCTTCGGCTACGGCTGTCCCTTAAATCCCCAGATACTTCTTCCAGAAGCGGAGATTGGTCAGCTCGCTGCGGCGTTCATAATAGGTCTTGACAGTCTTGCGGTATTTCCAGCGGGATTTGATCTTGATCTTCCACAGCTTATACAGCAGACGCATGGTCTCCTTGAGGTTCTTTTCGGTAACAAAAGCTTTTCGGCTGCAATAGTCATAGTTCAGTGCCTTCTGCACACGGTAAAAGTTCACGGGACGTGCGGTGAAAGTTGGTGCCACGACAGGCGGTTCGGTATCAGCACGTTTCTTACTGGGCAGCATCAGACCGTTGGCGGTAAATTTCCGCCAGAGACGTGTACGCCGCTTCGGTTCTGGCATACGGCAGGCTTGT
Source organism: uncultured Ruminococcus sp. (assembly GCA_902785765.1). GTDB lineage: Bacteria > Bacillota > Clostridia > Oscillospirales > Acutalibacteraceae > UBA1213. Next base: position 1,707 of record CACZZU010000038.1, on the reverse strand, counting down.
TCATAAGCCGGATAGCTGAACGGAACCGACAGATCATTGATGTCCTGCAGTTTATAGCCGCGTCCCATGATGCTCTTGTGCAGAGCCTCACCGTCTTGTGCCATGAGCCAGTCGATACCATTATAAAAATCGTTCACGCCGTCCATCAGCAGTTCGGCGTTTTTGTAACGGTAATATACCAGTTCCCGTTTTACCTGCTCGGACAGGTCACGAATGAAGTGCTGGCGTTTGTACTGCAGGTTATGGATCGAGTTGTCGATCAGGCGGTTACGGAAGATGTAGTAATACATCGAGGACGCATATTTGTTCTCAAATGGCTCATGCCATACGCAGATACCATTCATGAGGATGAGGTGCTTGAGGTTACGCAGACCGTACTCGACATCGTCACCGCGGATGAAGATCGGAAGCGGCAAGTTTTTCTCGGAAATGACGGAGACTGGGAATGCACAGTACCACCAGGCGTTGAACTCGGTTTTTTCCTCGAACTCGTTATACAGACAGGCCTCGACTTCCAACAGGTTCAATCCGGACTTGTGCGAGATCAGGTAGCCCTTATTCCAGCGGGCACCGGCTTCTGTCTGGATATACTGCTTATCGAGCCGTAGCATGGCACCGCCCACAAACGCATCCTGGTATTCATCTTTCAGCAGCGAGAGGATAACAAAGGTGCGGAAGATGGAATCGGGATTGATGATTACGTCATCATCCATGACCAAAACATGGGTGATACCTCTTTTTTCCCGGCAGTTCATGATCTCGATCATACCTCTGGTGAAGCCGCCGGCTCCGCCGGTATTCTTATTGAGGAACAGATGCACCTGATCGCACAGCAGCACATCATCAGGATTCAGTGTCTTGGCGTTATCGGAGATGAAGATCTCCAATCCATCATGCAGCTCGGACTTCGGATTATTCAGGAAACAGTCGTACAGTTCACGGACGTTTTTGGTGACGAAGACCTCTCGCTTGAAGGTGCAAATATCCAGTGCAATTTTGACCTTGCGAATATCTTTAGGATCGACTTCGCCATCGTACCAGCCGTCATACAGTGAGCCAATGTCGTTCAAACACAGCAGTTGGAAACAGAACATTCCGCTGTTGGATTCCGTATCGAAGGGGAAGGCATATACGCCCTCTTTGTCCGGCTCACCGAAAGTTTCTTCGTGGAGGAACTTTGTCATCGTGCCGTCCAGACTCTTTTCTTTCCGCATTAAGGTGACACGGAACTGTCCCTTGACGTGCAGGAAGATGCGGATTTTTTTGATCTTCGTATATTTGAACCATTTCTCTGCAGAGCAGCCATTAAAGTAGGTGTCGAACACGATGGAGGAATTAGGAGACATATTCAGGTAGTCCTTATCCCATGTGAAATCAATATTTCCTTGCCGACGAAAATACATTTTTTCTTCCGTGCAGATACCCGTCTGCGGAAAAAGCAGGCTTTGCAGTTTCATTTGCAACACTCCCAGATAGATTGATACTTCATTGATGTTTAGACTCTGACCTTTTCATTGTAACATTATTGGAAAAACAAATCAAGTTTTTGATGGAAAAACCGGCGTGTAATTGTTGAGAAAAAAAGTGCCGCTTTTTTCTTTTTTTGGTGGTTTTGGTGGAAGGCTCCGCTTAACGTGTTGGGTGGAACGGTGTGTATAGCAGAGACGTTTCCGATACCTGCTGTCACACCCTCCCTTTGCGAGAAGT
>CACZZU010000037.1 GCA_902785765.1 uncultured Ruminococcus sp. | reverse complement strand
ATCTGTACTGCTTGATTCGTCAAGAATAACGTGCCGGTGGAGCGTAAAGTATTGTGTGGTTTTGGATGGATTTGAGTGCCGTTCGCCGCAAACGCGACATATAAAATAAAATGCCGGGCAAATGAGGATGATTTTTCCTTGCTAAATGAGGAAGAATATAGTATAATGGGGATGAGCCGTGTATCAAAGGAGGCTGAAATATGAATTATATGGGCAAGCCCTGTCCTGTGTGTTCACGCACCTTTCGTGAAGAAGACGATATTGTCGTGTGTCCGAAGTGCGGAGCACCTTATCACAGAGAATGCTACGAGGAAAAGGGAGCCTGCATTTTCAAAGAATTGCACAAAAACCATGAGAGCTGGCAGGAACCGCAAGACAGCTATGTGAAGAGTGAAAACGAAGAAACGGCCGAGGATGTTTCCATCTGCCGCCGCTGTGGAGCACATAATCCACTGGGTGCGATCGTGTGCAAAGACTGCGGCAGTTTCCTGTCAAGAGAAATCTCTCCGGGCGGGTATGTGAATCCCAATACGTCCAACAAACAGCCGGACGGTACACCGTTTGGTGTGAACAGTCCGTTCACTGTTTTTTGGGATCCGATGGGCGGCGTGTCGCAGGAGGAAGACTTTGACGGCGTAACCGGTGCCGAGTTATCGAAGTATGTCAAGAACAACACGACCTACTATCTGCCGGTCTTTAAGCGTCAAAAAGACGAACACCGCAGCCGCTTCAACTTTTGTGCCTTTCTATTCACAGGAGGATGGTATCTCTACCGCAAGCAATATGTCAAAGGAGCACTGTTGTCGCTGCTTTATCTTGCGAAGGAACTGGGGGCTTTGCTGATCTCCCTGCATTTTTCCAGTCCTTTGCTCAAAGAAGCCAATGCGTTTTACAGCGGTGCTACTTACGTCAGCTTCAATGACTATGTGTCTTGGGCGATGAAGTACAAATCCTTCGGTGATCTTGTTCTGATGCTGCTGCCTACCCTTCTCTATGGATCGTATCTGGTGGTACAGATCATCTGTGGTCTCCGTGCCAACAAAGGCTACTATAAGCATTCTGTTCGCAAGATCAAAATGATCAAGGATCGTCCACACGATGAGCCATCGGATACTGCAAAAGAAATATCCGAAGCAGGCGGTACAAATAACGCTATTGCGTGGGTCTATCTTGCTTGTTACCTGATCGTGTATTTTGCTCCCCTATTCATTAAAATCTAAAAACGGAGGAATCAAAATGATGAAAGTAAGAAAAGCCGTGATCCCGGCCGCCGGACTGGGTACCAGAGTTTTGCCGGCTACCAAGTCGATGCCAAAAGAAATGCTGACGATCGTCGATAAACCTGCTATTCAGTATATTGTGGAAGAAGCCGTCAACGCCGGTATCACCGACATTCTCATCATCACCAACCGCGGCAAGGGTATTATCGAAGACCACTTCGACCGCAGTCCGGAGTTGGAAGAGCGTTTGCTGGCCTCCGGTAAACAGGACGTTTACGAACAAGTAGTATCCATTTCCAAGCTGGCAAACATCTATTTTGTCCGCCAAAAAGAGACAAAAGGACTCGGTCATGCGGTGAGCTGTGCCCGTTCCTTTGTGGGCAACGAACCGTTTGCGGTACTGTACGGCGATGATGTTATCATCGGTGACGATCCTGCGTGCGGTCAGCTCATCCGTGCCTATGAAAAATACGGCAAGGCGGTGGTAGGCATCAAGGCCGTGCCCGCTGAAGCCATCCACAAATACAGCTCGCTGAAAGTCGATCTGTTAGAAGGCAACATTTACAGCTGTACCGACATGATCGAGAAACCGGATACGCCGGAAAAAGTGTTGTCGCTGTTCTCCATTCTGGGACGTTGTGTGCTGACGCCTGACATTTTCAAAGTGCTGGACGACACCAAACCCGGTGCCGGCGGTGAGATTCAATTGACCGATGCCATGTGTACACTGGCACGAACCGTTGGCATGACGGGCGTAGACTTCACCGGCAAACGCTATGACATGGGCGACAAGTTGGGGATCCTGCAGGCAACTGTTGAGATCGCTCTGCAAAACCCACAGTTGGGCGGTGCCTTCAAGGACTACCTCAAGGAACTCTGCAAGACCTTGTAAGGAAGTTGTCCCATTCAGGGGGCTTGTTTTTCAAAAGCGATGGTTGGCGGAACCGTTTCACTAAAGGGCTGTCTGTCACATTAACAGCAGTTTCAAGGGAAAGGTCCCTTTCCATCCGCCGCGATTCCCTGAACCGCTTCATGTTTCAGCGGCATTTCTGTTTCCTATCCTTTTTTCAGGATAAGAAACATCCCATCCAAAAGGGACGCAGCGTGGCTGCCACGGTGTTACTCCCTCACCGATGGTTTATTGTTGTTATTCATGTCTTCCGCCCTTTGGGGCGGAAGACGGTATAATAAATCTTTCTAGGAGGAAAATTTATGGCTGTAACTCTTAACGATAAGCATTTGAAGGACTTTGTGACAAGTGAGGAATACGCTTCGATCGCACCGCAGATTCAGGCGGCTCATACCATGCTGCATGACAAAACCGGTCTCGGCAACGATTTCGTAGGCTGGGTCGATCTGCCGGTGAACTATGACAAAGAGGAGTTTGCCCGCATCAAAAAGGCAGCCGAGAAAATTAAATCCAACACCGATGTGTTCATCGTCATCGGTATCGGCGGTTCCTATCTCGGTGCGAAGGCGGCTATCGACTTCTTGAAGTCCCCGAACTACAACGCCCTGCCGAAGGATACGCCCGACATCTATTTCACGGGTAACTCCATCAGCTCCACCGCTTTGGTCGAACTGCTGAAAATCTGCGAAGGCAAGGATGTTTCGATCAACATGATCTCCAAGTCGGGCACCACGACCGAACCTGCTATCGCTTTCCGTATCCTTCGCGAACTGCTCGAAAAGAAGTACGGCAAAGAGGGTGCTCGTGAGAGAATCTTCTGTACCACCGATAAGGCAAAAGGTACCCTCAAAAAGTTAGCTACCGATGAAGGATATGAGACATTTGTCGTACCGGATGATGTCGGCGGACGTTATTCCGTTCTGACCGCTGTCGGTCTGCTGCCCATCGCCGTAGCCGGTGCGGATATTGACGCCCTGATGCAGGGAGCCGCCGATGCCCGTAAAGCCCTGATGGAAACTGATCTCGACAAGAATGACTGCTACAAGTATGCCGCCATCCGCAACATTCTCTATCGCAAGGGCAAACAGATCGAACTGCTGGTCAGCTATGAACCAGCTTTCACCATGATGAACGAGTGGTGGAAACAGCTCTTCGGTGAGAGCGAAGGCAAAGACAACAAGGGACTGTTCCCTGCTTCCGTTGTCTTCTCGACCGACCTGCACTCCATGGGACAGTACATTCAGGACGGCAGACGTATCCTCTTCGAGACCGTCGTTCAGATCGACAAGCCGAAATATGAACTGACGATCGACACCGACCCTGAAAACGTGGACGGCTTGAATTTCCTCGCCGGAAAGACAGTAGACTTCGTGAACAAGAAGGCTTTTGAGGGTACTGTACTGGCACATACGGACGGTCAGGTCCCGAACGTCATCCTCAATATGCCCGAAGTCAGCGAGGCAGAGTTAGGCTACCTGATCTACTTCTTCGAGAAGGCTTGTGCCATCAGCGGCTACACGATGTGTCTCAATCCCTTCAACCAGCCCGGTGTGGAAAGCTACAAGAAGAATATGTTCGCCTTGCTCGGCAAGGACGGTTATGCCGACCTGAAAGCCGATCTGGAGGCCAGACTAAAATAATCGGGACAAAATCCCCAAAGTGCATTGACACAACCGTGTATTTATTGTACAATTGACGGTAGAGAGTATTCTCGTTGTGTCTATGATACAAGTATTAAGGAGGCAAAAATAATGGTTACACTGATTATTGGCAAAAAAGGCTCCGGCAAAACAAAGAAGCTCATCAACTTGGCAAACGATGCCGTTAACGCTTCAAACGGTAATGTCGTTGTCATCGAAAAGGGTTCCAAACTCACTTATGACGTGACCCACAAAGCCAGATTGATTGATGCTGAACAGTATGCGATCAGCGGCTATGACGCTTTCTTCGGCTTTTTGAGCGGTCTGTGTGCAGGCAACTATGACCTCACGGACGTTCTGGTAGATTCCACCCTGAAAATTGGCGGCTCTGACCTGACAGCTTTCGCTGCTTTCGTTGAGAAAGTCAACACACTCGCCGCCAAGTCCGAGACAAAGTTCACCTTCCTCGTATCGGCTGATGCCAAAGACCTGCCCGAAAGCCTTGACGCTGTTTCCGTAAGGATCTGACTGCCGATTTGTGCGGGGGGGTTCCGCCCTTCATCCGCACGGTGTGATGCCTGACAGCGTGATACACAAAAAACGTCCCGCCGACTTTTTTCACGAGTCGGCGGGATATTTTTCGGGGCGAATTGCTTCTCTTTCCGTCATGCCATCAATGTGATACTTTCCACAAGGTCGGATACATCTTTCCCTCTCTCACGACAGTGTCCTGCCCTTGCCGCACGAAGGGGCATCTGACCGACCGCCTGATACACACAAAAAACGTCCCGCCGACTTTTTTCACGAGTCGGCGGGACACGCCGTGTGATATAGATAATAGGCGTCAGTGCTCAAAGATTCCCACACCTGTCAGAACGAAGACCGCTTGTAAGGCGAAACATCCCACCATCACCAGCGAACTCCATAAAATGCCGAAATACAGGGCACGCCGTGCCCGTTTAGGTTCTTGCAGGACGATGGGGTCTTCCGGATCGACCAACAGCTTGATGGTCGTACCGACTGTCCTCTGCCGGAACGAATTGTTATTCCATCGTCAAAACTCTGTCTTGATACTGCGAAGGAACAGATCGGACAATCCGCGTTTGGCGGTGATGTCGCCGTTGATGACCTGATTGACGGTCTTGCAGATAGGCAGATCGACCTCATGCTTCTCGCCCAGATAGACAAGGGCTTTGGTCGTATCGACACCCTCTGCCAGCAGCTCAAAGCGTTCTCCCTTCACTAACATTTCTCCAAAACGGCGGTTGTGGCTGTGCTGTGAGAACAGGGTCGCTTCGTAGTCGCCCAGATGGCACAAACCATACGCCGACAGTTCGTTGCCGCCCATAGCTTTGATAAGACGAGCGATCTCACGGGTCCCTCGGGACATTAACGCTCCCTTGAGCGAAGACAAATTCAGACCGTCCAGCATACCAGCGGCAATCCCGATGGTATTTTTGGCCGCCGCACCGATCTCCGTACCGATGAGGTCGTTTCCGACATAAAAGCGTATCAGCTCGCTGGAGAACTGCTTGATGAGGAAGTACCGCAGATCTTCATTCTTGCTGTCGAGTACCATACAGTTAGGGATACCCTGACGGAAGTCCTGCGGATGACCGGGACCTACCCACACAGCAATCGGTGTCTCCTGCGGCACAAATTCTTCTACGATCTCCGTGAGACGCTTGCCGGTCTTTACTTCGATCCCTTTCATGCACAGCACGATCTTCTTGTCCTTCAGATCAAACGCCTGTAAGCTCGGCAGAAATGACCGCAGTGCTTGTGCACTGATCGAGATAATCAGTATCTCGGCATCGGTAACGGCCTGTGACAGGTCATCGGTGATCGTGATACTGTCCCGAAACGTCAGCATATCGTTCCGGCGGGTATCCCGCAGTTCCATAAGCTGGGGAGCATTCGGCAAGCCCCAGATCGTGACGTTGTGACCGATCTTATCCAGATACCAGCCGATAAATGAACCCCAACGGCCGCAGCCTAAAAGTGTGATCTTCATGTCAGTTCCCCCAATATGTGAGTTTATGATGTACTTATTCAGACGCTGCCCCGTCCTCGTCCGTGTCGGGTATTTCTTCCATCACCAGTTTGTCGCCTGTCAGGAACGCCACCGAACGCTCAATGGCATTTTTGGAGTTGCCCCACGACAGGTTTGCACTGCGATAGTCAAACATCCGACAAAAGTGCGTGATGTCATTCTTCAAGGTGATGAGATAGCCGCCCGTCAGCTTGGACGTTTCTTCATAGAATGCCTGCAGCTGCTTGCCCAATCCTTTTTGGTCGACCGTCATCAACAAGTGGAAGTGTTCCAGACAGATATAGGGCTGTTCATGGTAGAGCTGCCGGAACTCCGGTTCGCTGATCCACATTGCATGAACAATACGCACCATGTTTTCCATGTTGTCCTTGATGTCCCGACAGATAAAGCAGTCATTCAGCAAGGCTTCCAACGCCGCCATGCGTTTTTTGTCGGGCTTGCTGTGCGGTTCGGGCGGCACCAGCGTTTCCGAAATCTGCTGCAGATGACTTTCCAATATCAAGGCATTGGAGAGCCGTTTGCCCTGCTGCACCATCATGGCAAAGTGACGATAACAAAAGCCCTGCTCGTTTGTCTTGACACGCACGTTCGGCTCCATCATGGCTGAACCCGTGACATACTCGGCTTTTCGCTGTTCCAACATATCCCGCATCCGACACATCGGACACCCGTCCTTCGGCATAAACACGTCATTGATCGGGATACTGCAAATGTTTTCCTTCATCATCGTTCACGACCCTTCCTTCAAATGCACAACGTACAATCGTGTTCCGGCTTTTTCATGAAACCGTCCTGCACATTGTTTCTGCCCACCACATTATACATTGACTCGTGTGTGTGGGTATGGTATAATAAGTGGTGTCATAAAGATACTATGGGAGGTATAAAGTATGGACTGGGAGTTTATGATACTGAACTATATAAGAGAGCACTGGCAGAGTGACTGGCTCGACAAGCTCATGCCGATCGTTTCGTTTATGGGCAAGCTGTCGCTCATCTGGGTGCTGCTGGCGGTGATCTGCCTATGTGTAAAAAAGACGCGTCCGCTGGGCCGCAGTATGGCTTGTATGCTGATCTTCGACCTTATCGCCTGCAACGGCATTATCAAGCCGATCGTCAGCCGTTTGCGTCCCTGCGTACTGAACAATACCGTCGACTTAATTGTCAGCGTGCCGTTCGATGCCTCATTTCCTTCGGGACACACCCTATTCGCCTTTAGTGCCGCTACGATCCTTTTCATCTATCACAAAGGCTGGGGACTCGCAGCTTATGCGTTCGCCTGTGTGATGGGCTTCTCACGGATGTACCTGTACGTCCACTTCCCTACCGATGTTCTCTTGGGAGCCATCTTCGGCGTGATCCTGGCCATTGTCGCCTATCGACTGGAAGATATGCTTCTGGAAAAGGACAAACCGCTGTTTCACTTGCCGAAACGCCAGCCGAAGGCGTAACACGCATACGCCGCTGACGGCTGCTTCGAGGCGGTGGGATACCTCTTTGAACGGGGGTGTCCCACCGCTTTGTTTGTCACAGCATCAGCTCAAAGCGGCATACCTTGAACGGATACACTTCCGCAGGTGAAAGGATACACTCCCGTCACAAAAACAAATCACCGATGTTCCGGTTCTCCTGTCAGCCTAGTGCATACACGGCGGCAGTGATGTCCGCAAACTGCTGCATCGTCATTTCTTCCGCTCGTGCTTTGTCGGGAATACCTGCCGAAACCAACAGTTCGGTCACGGTCGCTTTCGGCAAAGACAGTCCCGCACTCAATGAGTTCGACAGCGTTTTTCTCCGCTGCAGGAACGCCGCCCGCACGACCTTGAAGAACAGCCGTTCATCAGCCGCCTGAATGGGCGGCTCTTTTCGTATCTTCAAGCGGATCACCGATGAATCGACTTTCGGAGCAGGCAAAAAGCTGCCTGCCGACACCTTGAAAAGATGCTCCGGCTCACAGTAATAGTGCACAGCGGCACTAATGGCACCCGAAGCCCGTGTACCCGGTTCGGCACAAATACGGTCGGCGGCTTCCTTCTGCACCATCACGGTGATGGCTTTGACAGGCAAACGCTCTTCCAACAGCCGCATCAAGATCGGTGAGGTAATATAATAGGGAAGGTTCGCACACACGACTACCTCTCCGGTGGGAAACTCTTCTTGTATCAGGCGGTGGAAGTCCATCTTCATGGCGTCATCGTTGATGACGGTGATATTATCGTGTTCTGACAGTGTTTCAGCCAAGACCGCAGGCAGACGTTTATCGACCTCAACTGCCACGACCTTATAGGACAGCAGTGCCAGTTCATGAGTCAGTACCCCTGCCCCGGGGCCGATCTCGATCACACCCGTTTGGGCATCGGCACCGCTGAAAGAGGCCATTTTAGGACAAACAGACGGATTCACCAGAAAGTTCTGTCCCAATGCTTTCGAGAACGTGAAGCCATGTTTGGACAACACGCCCTTGACATAGTTGATGTCAGTGAGTTTACTCATCGTTTCGTTTCCCCCGCCACATTATTTCTTCGTCCATGTTCTGGGATAGAACGCCAACAGGAGCGGATAAATCTCCAACCGTCCGAACAGCATCGCAAAGGTCAGCACCAGTTTAGAGAAAGCGGAATAGCCTCCAAACCCCTCCATGGGTCCCACCAGCCCCAGCCCGGGACCTACGTTATTACAGCAGGTCACAGAAGCTGTCAGATTCGATTGCAAGTCGAAGGATGGTTCAAAGCACAAGATGAGAAAAGTGGCAGCGATCAGTACGATATACAGGGCAAAGTAAGTGGTCACACCATGCAGGGTGCTGTCATCCAATGTTTTGCCCTCGAATTTGACGGCGGCTACCGAACGGGGATGCAGCAAATGCCGCACGTCCTTGATGATGGCTTTCAGCATGATAATGACACGCGACAGTTTGAGTCCGCCCGCTGTCGAACCGGCACAGCCCCCCAAGAACATCAGGATAAAGATCACGCCCTTCGCCAGATCAGGCCAAAGGTTGAAGTCGGCGGTCGAGAAACCGGCCGTGGAAACGATGGAAGCCACCTGAAAGCAGGAGTGCCGCACCGAGTCGGAAAAGTTGTTGTAGATCGGGTAGATACTGTAAGTAATGATACCCGCAGACACCAACAGGATGCTCAAGTAGAACCACAGTTCCCGATTGGTGAAAACCATCTTGAATTTCCGCAGCAGCAGGAAATAGAACAGATTGAAGTTCACACCAAACAACACCATGAAGATGGTGATGACCCACTGCACATAGGGGCTGTAACTGGCAATAGAGTCCGCTTTGATACCAAAGCCGCCGGTACCGGCAGTCCCCAGAGCGTGTACCGCCGCATCAAATACCGGCATCCCGAACAGCAGGAACACAAACTCTATCAAGGTCAGGGCAAAGTACAGGAAGTACAGGATACGAGCTGTCTCTTTGATACGGGGGACGATCTTGCCAATCACCGGACCTGCCATTTCAGCCCGCATGATATGAATGGTGCGTCCGGAATCGGAAGGAATGATCGCCATGATCAGCACCAGCACCCCCATACCGCCTAACCAGTGGGTGAAGCTCCGCCAGAACAACATTCCTTGGCTCATACTCTCCACATCCCTCAAGATAGAAGCACCCGTGGTGGTGAAGCCGCTGACCGTTTCAAAGAAAGCATCAAAGAAGTTGGGGATCTCTCCGCTGATAAGAAACGGCAGACAGCCTAACAAAGACAAAAGCAGCCATGCAAAAGTCACGATCACAAAACCTTCACGGGCGTAGATCACCCGATTGTGCGGTTTGAAGACGAACTTCATCGCAAAACCAACGAGGGCACTGATAATAATGGTCAGTGAAAACGCAAACACGCCGTTCATTTCGTGATAGCTCAACGCCACCAGCGTGGGCAGCATCAACAGGGCGGCTTCCAACAGGATGATATTGCCGACCATGTAGAAAATCATTTTTCGGTTCATGTGAGTACCTTTCCCTTACTTGATAATGTCGCTCAACTCATTCAGCCGCTGGTTCTCGGTCAGGATAATGACCTTGTCTTCCGGACGGATAACATCGTTGCCGATAGGAATGATCGGTTTGCGGTCACGAATGATACCGGCGATCAGAATGCCCCTCCGCAAACGCAGATCTTTGATGGGGATATTCCGATAGGGGAAGTCACTGCTGACATTGAACTCCAGCACCTCCGCCTTACCGTCCATGATGTTATAGAGCGTCTCCACGTTGCTGCCCTTGGAATTTTCCAGTGCACGGGCATACTGCACCAGCACATCTGACATAATATCCTTCGGCGAGATCACGCAGTCCAATCCCAACTTGGTCGCCATCCCCGCCAATTCGTTGCGGTTCACCTTCGTGATAACGGTCGGCACGTTATGGGTCGAAGCGAAGATCGAGATCAGGATATTTTCTTCGTCCATGCCTGTCAGAGACACAAACGCATCTACCGAGTCGAGTCCCTCTTCCAGCAGCAGCTCCTGCTGGGCACCGTCACCATTGATGACAACCGCTTTCGGCAGAGCATCCGACAGCGTTCGGCATTTATCATTGTCGATCTCAATGATCTTCACGCCGTTGCCGGATTGGATGAGCGTTTTCGCCAGATAGAAGGCGATGCGGCCGCCGCCCAGTATCATCACGTTATTCGCCTGCTTTTTGTCGATGCCGACCGACCGCATAAATTTTTGTATTTCGGAGGGTTCGGCGGTCAAACCGATCTTATCCCCCGGTTGGAGGACGAAATTACCATCCGGTATGTACACCTCTTCCCCACGCCGCACCACACAGATGAGGAACTTCGCCTTGTATTTGTTCCGCAAGTCCATCAGCTTTACGCCCGTCAAAGCCGAACCTTCCCGCAGGATCAGCTCGATGATCTCGAAGCTGCGGGAAGAAAACGTCTCGATCTTGACAGCAAAGGGCAGCTTGAGAATATTGAACATCTCACGGGCCGCCAACATATCGGGGTTGATCGCCATCGACAAGCCCAACTGCTGTTTCAGAAAGCCGAGGCTCTCCATGTTGTACTCCGGATTGCGGATACGGGCGATCGTATGCTTGGCTCCCATCTTTTTGGCGATGTAGCAGCTTAACATATTCAACTCGTCCGAAGCAGTAGCCGCAATAAACAATTCCGCCCGTTCCACACGGGCTTCCTTCAAGGTGTAAAAGTCCGCTCCGTTGCCGCACACGGTCATCACATCGTAGATGTTATTGATCTGGTCAAGCACCGCTTGATCGTTGTCGATCGCCAATACATCGTGCCCTTCCTGTACCAGATCGGCCAGAATCGTTTCACCGATCTTCCCGCAGCCAACAATGATGATCTCCATCGTAACACTTCCTCTTTCGGCGGATGCGTTCTCATGCCGCCATTCTCTTGATGATTTGTCTTTTATTGTATCACATCTGCGGCAAAATAGTTAGCACTATTGTGCCTTATTTGTCTGTCAACAGCACGATAATGTCTTTCACAGCAGGAAATCTCCTGATTCCCCCTACATCGCTGCACGGGACAACATCGCTGTCAGCTTCTTCTGTCGGTTTGGTCGAGCAGAGTGCCTTCGTCAGAGGTCTCTGCCGGAGACACGCACCCCGATCACTTATCGGGCACGGAAATCAATTTTGTCGGGGCAGTCACACGGGGAAAACCCTTTTCCGGCGGAAAAAGGGTTATTCCCCGCACCCCTTTCCTAAAACCGCTGGATT
>CACZZU010000036.1 GCA_902785765.1 uncultured Ruminococcus sp. | reverse complement strand
CAGTCGACGATCTATGTCGAGCCGCTGCAGGAAGAGGCAGATATGGACGAGGCTGCTGAATGCGTTTCACGCATTTTTGGTGTAGCTGCGTATGCCAGAGCGTGTGTTGCAGAAAAAGACCTCGACAAGATGAAAGAAGCGGCTGCCGCTTATCTGGCGGATACGCTGGAAGACTGCCATACCTTTAAGGTGGAGGCCAAACGCTCCGACAAGAAATTTCCGTACAAGTCTCCGGAGATTAGTGCCGAGATTGGCGGCTACCTGTTGGAACGGTTCCCGCATTTGACAGTCAATGTCCATGAACCGGATGTGACCGTGACAGTAGAAGTCAGAGATTTCGGCGCTTATATCCGTTCCGGTCTGGAACGGGGAGCCGGCGGTATTCCGGTAGGCACCGGCGGCAAAGCCTGTGTACTGATTTCCGGCGGGATCGACAGTCCTGTCGCAGCATATACGATGGCGAAACGAGGGCTGGAACTGATGGCGGTGCATTTTGCCAGTCCGCCCTATACCAGTGAACGTGCGGAAGAAAAGGTCGTGGAGCTGCTGCACCGTGTGGCTCGTTATAGCGGCCGCTTGAAGATGTACACCGTTCCTTTTACCAAACTACAGGAGCAGATTCGTGAGAAGTGCAAGGAGGACTACTTCACCATCATTATGCGGCGCGTTATGATGGAAATTGCGGAGCGTCTGGCCGTGGAGAAGGGTGCCCAAGCCCTTATTACCGGCGAAAGCCTTGGACAAGTTGCCAGTCAGACGATTGGAGCCATTGCTTGTACGGATGCTGCTTGTACGATGCCGGTCTTTCGTCCGTTGTTGGGCATGGACAAGGAGGAAATCATTGAGATTTCTCGCCGTATTGATACGTTTGACGTGTCTATCCAGCCCTACGAAGACTGTTGTACTGTCTTCACACCGAAGCATCCCAAGACCCGTCCGGAATTGGCGAAGGTACTGCTCGAACAGGCCAAGATTGACAGTGCTTCCCTTATAGAGGAAGCCATCAAAAATGTCACCGTCCGTGACATTTCATAAGGACGGAGTGCGGCTGCCCGGCAGGGGAGGTTGTTTCCTGCCTAGCCTGTGGCTGTCTTTAGAGGAACAAGCCGCCGCTTCCATCACTTATTATTTACGATTCATTGAGCCGCCGCAGGCGGCGTTTCCGCTTACCACGAGGAGTTGATAGCATGAATGCAGAGATCTATTTTCCGCGAAACGGTAAGGCGTTCGGTCAGACCGCCGACAAGAGCTTTGAGGAAACCATCAAGAAGCTGAACGGTATCAACGTCAATATCATCTACAAAACCGAGATCAACCTGACGGAAGAGAGCATGATGGAAGCTCTCAAGGTCAGTGATTCCGGCGATGAAAAAATCGGACTGATCTTTGTGGCGGATGCCATGATGAAGGACAGTTCTCAACAGGCACAGGAATTTTTTGAGAATATCGGTGTGATCGGCAAGGTGAAGCGGGTCGAGTCGGCCTGCTTTGACCCGATGCAGGAGCAGGGCAGTACCGATGTCGCTGAAAAATCTTCCAAGACCAAGAAGAAAAAGAAGAAGGAACGGACGCAGACTGTGCCGGAGAGTGAAGAAGAACTTATCGACATCAGCGGCGGTTCCGTCTCAATCGAACGGAAGCGGTTCTATGCCTTTACGGCAGAGTATCACAATAAGCTGATCGTGCTGCTGCCGTCTCACGAAGAGTTGGAGACCGATTTCAATACAGTGCTGTATACCGCCGCCAAAAAGGTAGTTGCTCCCACGAAAAAGAAACGTGCCTTTTGGAAAAGGTTCATTCCCTGTAAGGGTGATCGTCCGGTGGATGTTATCCGCAAGATCATCCTGATCTTGGCTATCTGTACCTTCGTTGTGTCGACCTATATGCTGCTGAACATCCTGCTCATCGAGCCGGCCATCAACGACCGTACCACTGCTTCCATTCGTGAGCTGTTGGTGTCGACTGATGAGGGAGAAACTTCCGATACGAAGAAGAACAAAGACGGCACCGATGGTGTGCTTTCCGATTTTTCAAAACTGCTGGAAGCTAACGGCGATACGGTCGGCTGGATCACCGTCCCCAATACCGTCATCGACTATGTAGTTGTGCAGGCTCCACAGGACGCCCAGAATATTGCCAACGGCGAAGACCCGTACTACTTGTACCGTGACTTTTACGGCAACTACACCAAGTACGGTTCCATTTTCCTCGACTACCGCAGTGGGCTGGACAGCAAGAATATGATCCTGCACGGACACCACATGCAGGACGGCAGAATGTTTGCGAACCTGATGTACTACAATGATGTGGATTTCTACAAGCAGTCGCCTGTCTTTACTTACAATACGCTCTACGAGAAGAGCAAGTGGAAAATCATCTCCATCTTCAAGACGAATACTTTGAAGTGGCAGGGAGAAGTCTTCAACTATCTGCGTGGCAGTTTCAGCAGTGACTATGACTTCCTGAACTTTGTGTACGAACTGCGGATGCGTTCGTTTATTGACTGCCCTGTCGATGTCAACGAGCATGATACGATCGTGACCCTGTCGACCTGCTGCTATGATTTTGATGACTTCCGTTTTGTGGTTGTGGCACGAAAAGTGCGTGACGGCGAGGACGAAAAGGTGGATGTGTCCAAGGCGAAGTACAGTGATAACCCGCTGTATCCTGATGTATGGTACACCTATCGCGGCGGCAGCAAGCCGATTGTGACATCGTTCCAAGATGCCTATAACCGTGGTGCGGTCGACTGGTATGACGGCAACGCCAAATGGACTGAAAAAGATGACGAAGAACTGGTACGTCTTCTGAATGAAGGCAAAGACAAGGCCGAAAAGATGATGCGGGACAGCTTCAAGAAAGAAAACTATGCCGCTCCGCAGCAGGCGGAAATTGAAGAGATCATCCGCAAGTATATGACCCGCATCAACGAAGCTTCCAAAGCTTCAGAAGTTAACGACCTGTACGCTCAAGCAATTGCAGAATTGAGTACGGTCAAGACCAAGCAAGAGGTCGACAGGGAAACGCAGGAAAGCAAAAAGCAAGCGGAAGAAAGCAAACGTCAGGCCAGTGAACAGGCATTAGCAGAAGCAAAGACCTCTGCCATCGCCGAGATACAGCGTTCCATCGAAGGCAACGAGTATCGTGTGGCACAGTACGAGCAAGTGCAGGAGATCATGGCGAACTATACTGACCGTATCAACGATGCCAAAGACCTGGCAACGATCCGCAAAGAAAAGGATGCTGCTGTGGCCGCTTTGCAAAAGATCAAAACCA
This sequence comes from uncultured Ruminococcus sp., assembly GCA_902785765.1. Classification (GTDB taxonomy): domain Bacteria; phylum Bacillota; class Clostridia; order Oscillospirales; family Acutalibacteraceae; genus UBA1213. The sequence goes on along the minus strand of CACZZU010000036.1, from coordinate 8,274 downwards.
ACGAACAACTGAACTCCGAAGAAAGCAGCCGCACCTCGTCGACTCCCGAATCTTCGGCAGATGAGTCTTCGGCAGATGAGTCTTCGGCAGATGAGTCTTCGGATGACGGCGAAGAACAGCGTCGTATCCTGCGGGCTTATCGTGCCGAGGCCGTGACGGAGCTGCAGTATTATCTGGACGAAGATGACTATGACAGCGAACAGCGGGAAGTTATCCGCCGTGTGATCAGCACCTATATGAACCATATCAACAACGCCAACAGCTATGACGCAATCTGGGAGCAGGTGGCCAACGCCAAGCGAGTGCTGGACGAGATTCCCACCATCTATGACGCCCCCGAACCTTCAGAAGATAGTTCAAAGCCATCTTATGAGCCGCAAAGTTCCGTAGAAGACAGCTCTGAACCGAAAAGTTCTTCAGAAGACAGTTCTGAACCTGAAAGTTCTGACGAAGACAACTCCACACCGGATGATTCCGGTGAAAACAGCGAAAATACAGAAGTGCCAAGTGAGGACACAGGCAACTAACGTCTTTGTCCGCTGACAGTATTGATGAAGGGAGAGAACAGCCGATGAAATGGTACCACAGACTTTTGACCGCAGGATTAGCGGCGGTTGTTCTGCTGCTGTGTCCCGCCTGCCAAAAGACGCAAGACCCTCCACAGGAAAGCAGTCAAGAGGAAACCTCCGTGGAAGAAGAAAGTTCCGAAGAGGAAAGCTCCCGGGAAGAAAGCTCCAAACAGGAGAGCAGCAAGATTTCTCAGGTTTCTAAAAAGCCGGCGGAACCTTCTGACCAGTTTGTTGACAGTACCCGCGAGGTGCTCAGTGACTTCACAAGTCTGCTGGCACAGAATCCTGACACCATCGGCTGGGTCAATATCCCGAATTCCATCGTGGATTATCCTGTAATGTACTATCCTAACGATGCCTATCTCATCACACAGGGGGAAGACCCGTACTATCTCTGTCGAGACTTTTATCACAACAATATCCTCAGCGGTTCGATCTTTCTCGACTATCGCAGCAGTCTTGACAGCAAAAACCTCATCCTGCATGGTCATCACATGGCCAACGGCAGTATGTTTGCCACCATCATCGGTTATAACAGCTTTGACTTCTATAAGATGTCGCCGGTCGTGACCTTCAATTCGCTGTACGAGAAAAGCAAGTGGAAGATCATCGCTGTCTGCAAGACTAACACGCTGGAGTCACAAGGTCCTTACTTCGACTATATGCGGGGTGATTTTGGCAGCGACTATGACTTCCTGAACTATATCTACCAGATACGCCTGCGTTCCATCTATGACATTCCCGTAACCGTCAACGAGCAGGATACGATCATCACGATGTCTACTTGTGCCTATGATTTCGAGGACTTTCGTATGTTCATCGTGGCTCGCAAAGTACGTGAGGGCGAGGATGCCGCCGTCAATGTGGCGAAAGCGAAAGCCAACCCCAATCCGCTGTACCCTGACATCTGGTATTACTACTATGGTGGTGCCAAACCGGAGGTCACTTCTTTTCAGGATGCCCTGAACAAGAAGAAGATCACATGGTATGACGGCACCAAAAAGTGGTCACAGAAAGATGACGATGAACTGCCGAAGATGCTTGCCAAAAAGAAGGCAGATGCCATCAAGAAGCTGCAAACCGCCTATGAACCGCTTAACTACGAGGACGATGCACTGAACTATATCAAAGTGTATGTTGATGCCTACGAGGGTTTTATCAATGAGTGTACCAATACCGGTCGTGTCAACGCCCTGACTTATCAGTGTTTGGCGGTGATTCGCTCTGTTCAGACAAAGCAGTTGACCGAACAGCAGATCGCTGTCCAGAAAGGTGCCTTGACAAAAGCCAAACAAACGGCTCTGGCCGCCATGAAGAAAGTAACGGCCGGCAATACCTATCGACCGAACCAGCAGGTCAAGATCGACCGTCTGATGAAGAATTATACCGAGCGGATCAATGCAGCCGAAGACAAAGCGACGGTGGAACTGCTGCAGGAAAATGCCGTCCGGCTGTTGGACGAGATACAGACCGATGCGGAAATCACAGCCAAGGAAAACCGCAATAAAAAAACCTGACGTACCCGGTGCGGGCACGTCAGCACTCTCTTATGGAAACGGTGACGATCGTATGGAATACGAGATCATTTTCTATCATTCGGGCAAAACCTCCGAAACGGAACGTCTGCTGGATAAGAAGCTGTCGAAACTGCACCTTGTCCGCCGCACTTCTACGGCGGCTGTCGATCCGCAGGAGTTGGCGGAAGCTCTTGCTCATTCTCTGACGGTGTGTGATATTGTCATCATTATCGGTGGATTGGATGGCGGCCGTCAGAGTACGGATAGTATCCTGTCGATGATTCTTTCCGCCAAGGAAGACCATCTGCACTGCGAGAAACTGGTGGACGGGGACGAACACTTGTCCTATTGTATCCGTGCAGAACAGCAGTGTATCCTTGTGTTCCCCGATGATCCACAGGTCATGGAGGAAATGCTTAACAAACGTCTGCTTCGTCAACTGAAAAAGGATTACACTCTGCGAGAAGAGGAAAGCGATGCCCCCTCTCTCGAAACTGTGACCGCCCAACTGCAAAAGCAGTTGGCCGATCAGGATACTCCCACATCCGACTATCACGCACAAGTCATCCGCCGACAAGAAACGGAGCTGAAACGTCTGCTCGTGGGGACGATTGTTTCCGCTGCTGTTGGTGTGATACTGCTCGTGCTGGCTTTTCTGCTCCACTGATACTGCCCGACCGCTTTTCTTTTGTTTACCATCATAAAAGCCCGCCGATCTCCAAACGAAGATCAGCGGGCTTTTGTCCGTTATTGAATAGGTTACTCTGTTGTTGGTATCTGTTCGTGAGCCGTATACTTTCGTGTTCACCGCACAAAGACAGACTCCAACCGTCCGTGCTGTGTGATACCTTTGTCATCCGGTTCATCAAATTCATCGAGAACGACCACCAGAGCCTTTCCATCATCCGAAAGATGATAGACGGTGGGAGGGACGCTCTCGTCGTTTTTATTAAGGCGGATCGTCACCTCATTATCGGTGTATTCGTAGGTGAAATCAATGTGCGTAGAATTGCCTCCGTCAATATAGCCGGTGCCGGATTTCTTGAATACCAGTGCCGTTTGTCGGTATGATTCGTTCGGCATCGTCTCGTCCAGACGGTCTCCAATGTAGACACGCCGTTCGGTGAGTGTCCAGCGACCAATGGGATTGAATGCAAAATCAGCACAGCCGCTCAAAGTGAACAGCAGCACCGCCAAAACGCCCGACAACAAGGCAATGGTGAACTTCTTCATAGTGAAACCCTCTCCATTATCTTTTCTACCCCTATTGTAGCGTATCGCACCGGAAAAATCAAGCCCTTTTGCGGTACCGCACGGAAATCAAGTTTGGCCAGTTGCCACGGAAATCAATTTTGTCAGGGCAATTACATGGGGACTCGGTCGGTTGCTTTCACCTGCAGCGAAAGTGTCCATCAAACACCCGCACCCCTTCCTACAAAACGTATGTTTACGTTGTACAGAATAACAAGTTACAACTGATTACGGCACGTTCTGTGAAGATGACTTCCGTGGCGGCACCGCCAAGGATTCCTGCGGGGAGGACAATATGGCTTGTCCCTGTTCCTCTCCTTTCCGACACAGAACAAGGTCAACGCACGGTTGACTTCGCCATGATCTGCTTGAGGGATCCTCCCACCGGTTGATTGCATTTGATGGACAGTTGGGTTATAATGGAATCAAACAAAAGGGGTAGGAGGATTTTTGCCCGGAAAGACGTTTTTTGGTGGCTGTAACCACAGCATAAAGTGTGGTCATGCGGACAAATTGTGTTTCCGCTGTGACAAAAAACAAAGGAGGAGGGTGCCGTTGGAAAAACCACAGCGTTTCCATGAGGAGAGAGCTGTCGGCATCCAAGACACTGTATGTGCAGGAGGCGAGTAAATGGCTGACTTTAGTTTGTTTTATCCGCAGGACGTAAAGCCCAGCGGCAAAGTGTTGAGTGACGAAGCCTGTAATGACCTGTCGGTCGAATATATCTGTGAAAAACTCTCTGGGGAGGTTTATGAGCAGAACATCATCAAGAATATGCTCATCCGTCTGGAGCGTGATCCGTCTGTCATTCGCTACCGCAGGGATGTGTTTGACGACATCTTCCACTTCCCGAAACTGCGGGAACGTATCAAGGAATTGTTAGAAGAACTGGCGTATTTGAAGGAGCTGGAAAAATCCGTGAAGGATGCCACCGCCTCTCCTGTCTGGCAGCTTATCAACCGTTTGCAGGAGTTGGATGTGTATGTCAACTGCATTTCGGGTATGTACCAATCCCTCTCGGAGAATGATGTGAAATCCGAAGGGATGCTCCGACTCAAAGAGTTTGTCGGTTCGCTCTACCATGAGAACGGCTTTCAATATCTGCACGATGATATCAAGGAGCTTGTGAATGAGATTGGTCGTGTCAAAAGTCTGTCCATCGGCGTGAATCTGGACAACCGCTTGATGCCCGTAGAGGTGGGTATCGTGTCGATCAATGACACGCCTTTCAGCCGTCCGGGACTGCTCAGTCATTTTCTGGATTTTGCCTCAAAAAAGAACGAGATACACGGCGGTACCTCCTTTGATGGTATGACGAAGATTCATACGGTCGGCAAGGTCAGTGGAGACGATCCGCTCATGTCGAACCTCAGCCGTGTGATTACTGAGATGCTTGGCACAACGGTGCGGCAGTTGAAGACACGTCTCTCCAAGTACACCAACATCAGCGGCTATAAACTCACCAAACTGATTCCGGAATTTATCTTCTACATCCGTTGGGCGGACTATCTGGAACAGGTCAAGGCCAAGAATATCCCGATGTGTAAGGCAGAAATTCTGGATAATCCCAAACGAGAACTGCACGTCACGGGTGTGTATAACTTCAAGTTGGCCATTCGCTGTGTTGAAGGGAAGAACAGCGAAGAAATCGTCTGCAACGATCTGGAATTTACCCCCGAACACGGTATTTACATTATGACCGGTCCGAACCGCGGCGGCAAGACCACCCTTACACAAGCCATTGGGTTGGTATTTTTGATGGCACAGGCAGGTTTGTATGTGCCGGCGGAAAGCTGTTCCTTCAGTCCGGCGGATAATATCTATACCCACTTTCCGGCGGACGAGAACAAGACAGTTGACCTCGGGCGTTTAGGTGAAGAATCCCAGCGTATGAGCCGGATTTTTGCCGAAGCCACAGGGGAGAGCCTGTTGTTGTTTAACGAATCCCTTGCCACCACTTCTTTTGCCGAAGGTTTGTATATCGCCAAGGACGTGGTGAAAGCCCTGCGTTATCTCGGTGCCCGAACCATCTTCAACACCCACATGCACGAGTTAGCGATGTCTGCCGAAGAAGTGAATCGTCAAATCAAGGGCGACCTCAAGGTGGCCAGCTTGATTACAGGTATTCATGAAGGCAAGCGTTCATACAAAATTTTCCTCGCACCGCCGGAAGGTGTCAGCTATGCACAGGATATTGCCCGTAAATATGGCGTGACCTTCGACCAACTGACCGAAAAGATTCACCATTCCTGAACCACACACAACAACACAATCGTGTTCTGCCCTTCCGATGGGTCAGAACACGCTTGTTCTTTTATTGTCCGCACAAAAAGGCAAACAGCCCTTCGCAGCCCTTGACAATATCGTTATAAGCCCTGTCGAAGTCTCGTGTGTACCATGGGTCGGAAACGGTGCCGCCCTGTTGGGTGTATTCCATCAGAAGGTGCAGTTTGTTGTCGGTATCGCTGCCGATGATGCGTTTGGCGTTCTTCATGTTGTTGTAGTCCATCAGTATCAGCAAGTCATAATAGCGGTAATCCGCCATGGTCATTTGACGTGCCGTTTTGCTGTCACAGTGCAGACCATGTTCTGCCAGTTTCCTTCGGGCAGGCGGATAAACAGGATGGCCCAGTTCTTCCGTTGAGGTTGCCGCCGAAGCAATCTCGAAGTCTTTTTCACGGTGGTGACGGCGGACAATATCTTTCATCACGAACTCCGCCATCGGACTGCGGCAGATATTGCCGTGGCAGATGAACAGTATCTTTGTCATGGTATCTTTCCTTTCTCAAATTGCTGTAAAAGGGCATAAAAGGTCGCATTTTGCGAGGGTGTCGGGGTGGTGTGGTTACTTTTTTCCCTATTATAACACGCCTCACATGCCCACGGCTACCCTTTTTCGCATTTTTACAAAAGAAAAAAGCCGAACTATAAAGACAAAGAAAGCTCCAGCGACCCTTTTCAAAAGGAACGGCAGGGCTTTTTTTGTTGTGTTAGACAAAATTTTTATAGGTTTTTCATCTGTCAAAGTTAACAAAATATATTGACTATATGAGTCAAAAGTGATATGATAAACCTGTATAGGTTTGTTTTTAATTCATTATCAATAAGCAGCGATAGAAGGCAACAGGCGTATGACATTGAGCACATAACATCGGTTATGTACTCCAACGGTAGGGTGAAGCGTATGAACAAAGCCTACAAATTCCGGTTGTATCCAAACGAAGCACAGCGAAACAAGATTCAAAACACTATCCACTGTGCCCGTTTCATTTACAACAAGATGCTGTCGGACAAAATTGAATACTATCAGCGTACCGGAAAAAAACTCAAGAATACGCCGGCACAGTACAAAAAAGAGTTCGAGTGGCTGAAAGAGGTCGACAGTCTTGCACTAGCGAATGCCCAGATCAACCTGCAGTTAGCGTATGAGCATTTCTTCCGTAATCAGGGAGTGGGGTTTCCAAGGTTCAAGACCAAGAAGCACAGCAAAAAACGCTACACGACCAATTGCGTGAACGGCAATATCGTGATACAAGACGACCACATCAAGCTCCCGAAGATCGGCTTTGTACGCATGAAACAGCACCGGATGATACCGGAGGGCTATAAACTGAAATCTGTCACGATTACGCTCAGTGCCAGCGGAAAGTATTACGCCAGTGTGTTGTTTGAGTATAAAGAAGAGATCGAAGAAGTCGTGCCGGAGAGCGTCATCGGTTTGACGTATTCCGACAAAGAGCTGTACATCGACAACAGCGGCGAGCACTGTTTGTATCCGTCGTATTGTCGGCCAACAGCCGAAAAACTCCGCCGAGAACAGCGGCGGCTGGCGAAGATGAAACAAGGATCGAAGAACCGAGCCAAGCAGCGGGTGAGAGCTGCGAAGCTCCACGAGAAGTTAGCCAACCAGCGGCGGGACTTCCTGCACAAGCAGTCACGGCAGATAGTCAATGCCTACGATTGTGTATGTGTGAAAAGTCCCAGCGGGGCGGCAGGTTATGATGCAGATTGGGGTATGTTCATCATCTTCCTCAAATACAAGCTGACAGACGCAGGAAAAAGGATGATATGGGGAGACAGCAGCCTGTCAAGTGAAATGCTTTACGTTCGTCAGGCAGTTTAATTCAATAACAGAACCGTGGGACACACGGGAATAGCCCGTTTTATCTGTACTTTGGTACTTGAGCGGGAAGCTGAACGCCTTTACGGGCACAGCGTGTCACTTCAGCATTAAAAACACAGGAGCTGTACATAGAAAAGGAGCGGTACATCATGAAAATAAACATCAACATACCCGCCAATTCCACAAGAATGAGAGTTCTCTCTGCTTTTATGGCGTTTTTGATATTTTCCCTGACCTTCCAGCAGGCGTTTATTGGCTGGGAGTTTGGGACGAGTGTTAAAGCAACAGGTGATGGTAATATACATTCTACGTCCACTGATAAAACCAGTAATAAAAAAACTGCGGGTTTGTCAGATGGCAGTGGCTTTACATACACCGGCAAATATACAAACAACAACAAGGTAACGGTCTTTGACTATGTGACGGATTATGAACTGAAAAATGGATATAACAATTGTTATCAGGTAGAATCGGGGTATGTTGATCCGTTTACGAGATTTAATAATGCTATTTCCACAAGTGGTAGCATTACATCTGCCGCTTCAAATAATATAACTCTTAAATTTGTGAGCGACTATGATATTGAGGAAAATAAAGAAGTTTACGTTTACTTATGGAACGGAAGTGGTAACGTTGGTGCAGCTTATCCTGGTCAAATGATGCAGCGGCTAAATAAGCGAACATTTATTTATACAATAAATGGAAACTGGAATAAACCAGATCATTTTATTTTTGTTGTAAAGGATGGTAATACTGAAGAATGGAAGTCGGTTGATAACACAGATTATAATATGGCGAAAGGTCATACATATAC
>CACZZU010000035.1 GCA_902785765.1 uncultured Ruminococcus sp. | reverse complement strand
GTTGCCACCACGTCCACGGTGGCGATATTACTCACTTCATTTTCCTCCTACTCCGGCAAGGAGCAGGAGAAGGAGTCCTGCTCAGCTTGCCTTGAAATTGTATATCGGCTTCAGGACCTCTACGATGTCTACTGAATCCGCTATAACACCTATTATGTCTTCTAACGACTTGTAAGCCATTGGCGCTTCATCAAGAGTAGCCGGGCTTACTGATGTTGTATAAATGCCTTCCATGGTCTTTTCATATTCATCCATGCTGAGGCTATTCTTTGCCTGAGTTCTGGAAAGCACGCGACCTGCGCCGTGCGGCGCGGAGTAATTCCACTCTTCATTTCCTCTACCGATAGCCAAGATCGATCCGTCTCTCATGTTTATCGGGATGAGAACCTTCTCTCCCTTATGAGCAGCGATTGCGCCTTTCCTAAGAATCATTTCCTCGGTATCGATATAGTTATGAATGGTATGAAACGATTCGATAGCGGTCAGACCGGTTCGTCCCAAAATGACCTCCGCCATCTTCTCTCGACTGCGGCGGGCAAACTGCTGACAGATGTCCACGTCATGCAGATAATCCGTCAAGTCATCACCGTACAGCCAGCAAAGGTCTTCCGGTGCATCCGCTTCGGCGGTGAGATACTGCTGCTTCAACGCCGCCAACGCAGACTCGATCTCTTTGAACCGTCCTTGTGCCCGATAAGAACGGACAACCTCCTGTCGCTGCTGAAAATACGTTTCCTTGCCCTTGTGCAGTTCCACCGCCAGCTTTTGATAATGTTCCGCCACCTGCTTGCCCAGATTGCGGCTTCCGGAGTGGATCACCAAATAGCAAGTACCGTCCGAAGCCCGATCAACCTCAATGAAGTGATTGCCGCCGCCCAACGTCCCCAAAGAACACGCCAGCCAGCGAAATTCTTTCAAGGACGCATAACATCGCAAACCTGTCAGATCGAAGTCCTCAATCTTCTCGTGCCAAGTATTCATGCCGGAAGGAATCAAATGGGCTGCTGCATCTATGTTTGGCAGATCAAGGTGGTGTTCCGCCAAACGGACGGTATACATCCCACAGCCAATATCCACGCCTACCACATTCGGACAAGCCTTGTCGGTGATCGTCATGGTTGTGCCGATGGTACAGCCCTTACCGGCATGCACATCGGGCATGATACGCACCCGACTACCTTGGGTCAGCGGATAACTGCACATTCTCCGAATCTGCTCAATGGCTTCTTCCTCCACGATCTTTGCATAACACACAGCCGTTGTAACCTTTCCCTCTATCGTAAACATCCCGATTTCCTCCCTTTTTATAATGAAAGAGGCTCTGCCACTGTACGTTTCCCCGAAACAGTGTACCTGTCGGTACCGCCCCCTGTCCACGCGTTGTTTTTTATATCATAACATAGACCAAGATCGTTCCGCAAGGGGCAATCGGTCGTTTGATCGGTTGCCCCACCATCCCATTTCATAATCATCCAAAAATATTCAAAAGCAGCCAAAAAATTTGCACAAATTTGAGCGAAAACGCTTGACTTTGGCTAACTTTATGCTATAATAGGGGTATGAGGTGATCAAAGATGCTCACGCAGGAAAGATACCACTCAATTTTGAGCATTGTCAACGACAAGAAAGCCATATCGGTGGCCGAACTAGCCAAACTAGTCGGCACCTCAGAGTCCACCATCCGGCGTGACCTGACCGCTCTGGACGAACTGGGAAAACTAAAGAAGGTGTTCGGCGGTGCCACCTCCCTCTCGAAGTTGGAAGGGATTTTCGAGGACAACGTCAACCTGAGGGAGACCCTGATGAATGCAGAAAAGACCGAGATTGCCCGTTATAGTGCGACACTCATCAACGACAGTGACTTTGTGTTCATCGACGCCGGCACAACGACTTCACGGCTGATCGACTTTATTGAGAACGATAAAGCTACCTATATTACCAACGGCATCGTGCATGCACGCAAGCTGATACAAAAAGGATTGAATGCCTATATGATCGGCGGCAAGGTAAAACCCGCTACGGAGGCAGTAGTCGGTGCTGAAGGCATCGCTAACCTGCGAAATTTCAACTTCTCCAAAGCGTTCATGGGCACCAATGGCATTGATATTACCGCCGGTTTTACCACACCCGATATTGAAGAGGCCATGATGAAAGAGGCTGCCGTCAATCGAAGCTATATGCCGTTTGTTTTGGCCGATCACACCAAGTTTCGCCGGGTTTTTTCCGTCACTTTTTCCAAGCTGAAAAAATGCTGCATCATCACGGATGCCATGCCGGATGCGTTGTACATGAAAGAAACGGTCATAAAGGAGGTCATGAAGTGATTTACACAGTAACACTCAATCCGTCCATCGACTACATTGTGCGGCTGGACAAACTGACCACCGGTATTACTAACCGGACAACCAGCGAAGAATACTACTACGGCGGCAAAGGCATCAATGTTTCGCTGATACTGGCGGAACTCGACCTGGACAGTACCGCCTACGGCTTTGTCGCCGGTTTTACGGGCAAGGCCATTGAAAACGGCATCCGCAACGACCATATCATCACGGATTTCATCAAACTTCGTGAGGGCATCTCCCGTATCAACATCAAGATCAAAGCAGATCAGGAAACCGAAATCAACGGTCAGGGTCCCCATATTGACGACACCGAACTGGAACGTCTGCTGCAAAAGATCGACCGTATCCAAGACGGCGATATATTGGTGTTGGCCGGAAGTATTCCAAATACCATGCCCGATGACGTTTATGAACGTATGATGGAGCGGGTAAAAGATAAGAAAGTGCGTATCGTGGTAGATGCTACGAAACAGTTGTTAGTCAACTCCCTCAAGTATCACCCATTTTTGATCAAGCCCAATCGTCAGGAACTGTCAGAAATATTCCACACCACCATCCACTCCGAGGACATGATCGAATACTACGCCAAAGAACTGCAGCGACAAGGGGCACAAAACGTACTGGTCTCTCTGGGCGGAGACGGTGCCATGCTGATAGATGAATTCGGGAACAAGCACAAAGCCGGCGTGCTGAAGGAAAAGATCCTCAACACCGTTGGCTCCGGCGATTCGATGGTGGCAGGCTTTATTGCCGGCTATATTCAAGAGCACGACTACGCCTATGCCCTGAAGTTGGGGAGCGTATGCGGCAACGCCACGGCATTTTCAAACGGACTCGCCACGAAGGCGAAGATCATTGAACTGATGCATAAATTCGACAGCGAATTTCCAATATAAATCATAAAGGAGGTTAAATTTATGCGTATCACCGATCTGCTCAAAAAGCAAGGTATCTCTCTGGGGGTGTCACCATCATCCAAAAGGGAGGCAATTGACCTGCTCGTTTCCCTACACGAGAAATGCGGTAACTTGGCCGACACCGCCGCATACAAAGAAGGCATTCTGGCTCGTGAAGAAATGGGCACCACTGCCATTGGCATGGAGGTAGCGATTCCTCATGCCAAAAGCGAAGCCGTTAAAGCTCCTGCTCTGACCGCCATCACGGTACCTAAAGGGGTAGACTACGGTTCACCGGACGGGGCTCCCTGCAAACTCATCTTCATGATTGCCGCCACGACCGATGGCGATGTACATCTGGAAGTGTTAGCTCGTCTGATGCAGATGCTCATGCACGAAGACTTCACCGCCAAATTGAAGGCCGCCAAAACACCGGATGAGTTCTTGAAAATCATCGACAACCAAGAAACCACACAATTCCCGGATGAGGTCAAGAAGCCCGCCGCCGAAGAGAAAAGGGGCTATCGGGTATTGGCTGTCACCGCCTGCCCGACCGGTATCGCCCATACCTATATGGCTGCAGAAGCATTAGTCAAAGCCGGTGAGAAAATGGGCATTACCATCAAGGTGGAGACCAATGGTTCCGGCGGTGCCAAAAACCTACTGACTCCCGAAGAGATCGCCAACTGTGACGGTATTATCATCGCCGCTGATAAAAGCGTTGAAACAGCCCGTTTTGACGGTAAGCCAGTATACTCCACCAAGGTAGCCGATGGCATCCACAAACCGGAAGAACTCATCAACAAAATCGTCAATGGCGAAGCTCCTGTCTTCCACTCCGATCACAAAGCAGAAGCGACCGCTTCGTCCGATCACGAAAGTTTCGGACGCAAACTGTACAAGCACTTGATGAACGGTGTCTCACATATGCTCCCGTTTGTGGTGGCAGGGGGTATCTTCATCGCCATCGCTTTCCTGATCGACTCCTTCGCCGGTGTACCGCAGGACGGCAGCTTCGGTACCGGTACGGCTGTATCTTCTTGGTTCAAAAATATCGGCCGTGTCGCCTTCGACTTCATGCTGCCCGTCTTGGCAGGCTTCATTGCCATGTCGATTGCGGATCGTCCCGGTTTGTTGGTCGGTATTGTCGGCGGTGCATTAGCGGCATCCGGTGCCACTTTTGCAAATCCGTCCGCTGTAGATGCGATCCCCTCCGGCTTCCTTGGTGCCCTGTTGGCAGGATTTGTGGCCGGCTGGCTGCTCAAGATGCTTGAAAAAGCGTGTGACCACCTGCCCCATGCTTTAGAAGGCATCAAACCCATTCTCATCTATCCGTTAGCCGGTTTGGGCATCGTCGGTGTAATGATGTGTGCCGTCAACCCCGTCATGGGACTCATTAACGACGGTATGAAGAATGCCGTGAATGCGATGGCCTCCCAACCCGCTCTGCTTGTCCCTGTTTGTGCCCTGTTGGCCGGTATGATGGCCATTGATATGGGTGGTCCATTCAATAAGGCCGCCTATGTTACCGCCACCGCTCTGCTGACCGGTGCCTCGTCCGATCCCTCCGACCCCGCCTTTAAGATCATGGCAGCCGTTATGATCGGCGGTATGGTTCCCCCGATTGCCATCGCACTGTCCACCACCATCTTCCGTAACCGTTGGAGTGCCGAAGAAAGGAAGAATGGTCCCGTCAATTTCATCATGGGTCTGTCGTTCATCACAGAGGGTGCAATTCCTTACGCAGCCGGTCATCCGCTGCAAGTCATTCCAAGCTGTCTGATCGGTTCCGCCTGTGCCGGTGCTTTGTCCGCTGTATTCGGCTGTACCCTTCGTGCTCCCCATGGCGGTATCTTCGTTCTCCCGACCATCGGCAATCCGCTCATGTACTTCTTGGCACTGGTAATCGGTTCCGTCATCGGTATGCTGATGCTGACCCTCTTGAAGAAGCCTATCAAACAGTCTATTCCATCAACCACAGCTATCACCGGCAGGCATCCCTCTTCCTCTGTATCCTTCCCTTGCCGGTATCATACAACCATCAATCAACAACAAAGGAGTAATGACTTATGGTATCCAAGAATGTAACACTCGTAAACGCACAAGGTTTCCACATGAGACCTGCTTCCGTTTTTGCAACCGCTATGGGCAAGTATGCCTCTAGCGTAACCATCAAATTCAACGGAAACAACTACAATGCTAAAAGCCTGCTGAACATTATCGCCGCCTGTATCAAGTGCGGCAGTACGATCGAACTTGTCTGCGACGGTCCCGATGAAAACGAAGCCCTCGCAGAAGGTGTTCAGATGATCGAGAGCGGTCTTGGCGAATAATCCTCTCCACGCTCTTTCCGTCTAACTTCCCTTCCGCTGATGTCTCGACCAACAGCAGCGGAAGAGAAGTCCTTTGGGAAGGAAAGAATCCCGTGCCCGTTTTTCACCGACAATAACCGGTTATCACTGCTTTTCATCATTCCAGTGTCCTATCAGCGTGAGATACCCTGCCGCTGTCATATCGGGCATCCCAAAGGAAATGAACCGCTGGCTTTTCGCAAGACAGCCTGACAATACAACTTCCAGAGGTGATCATCATGTTAAAAGGTATCGGTGCTTCCGATGGTATCGGCATTGGCCATGTCTTGCTGATAGTCGAACCATCCCTTCACTACACGCCCACAACCGTCACCGATGTAGACGCCGAACTGACACGTTATCGAAGTGCCGTGGAACAATTTTGCGACAATACTACCGCACAGGCGGAGAGTATCCGCCGATCCACCGGCGACAAAGAGGCCGAAATCCTCGAGGGACATATCGCCATCATACGCGATCCATTCATGGGCGGCGAAATCGAAAAGCTCATTCAGGCACAACAGTGTGCAGAAGCCGCTGTTGAACAGATTTGTCAGATGTTCATCGATATGTTCTCCTCAACCGGAGATGATCTGACCATGCAGCGTGCAGCAGATTTGCGTGACATCAAAGACGGTCTGCTTTCTATCCTGCTCGGTGTGCAGGAGGTCAAAATCAGCGATGCTCCTGCCGGAACCATTCTGGTTTGTAAAGAGCTGACCCCCTCTATGACCGCCGGTATCAAGAAAGAAAACATCGTCGGTATCGTCACCGAAACCGGCAGTCAAACCTCTCATTCCGCAATTTTGGCTCGTGCCCTTGAAATTCCCGCCGTATTGAGTATCTCCGGAGCGGTGAACCAGCTTTCCAGCGGAGAGCTAGTCATCGTAGATGGCAAGGCCGGTTGTGTGGTAACGGCTCCCTCTCCTGAAGAAGTCGAAACTTATCGCAACAAGCGAGAGGCCTTTCTGCGGGAACGCCGTGAACTGGAAGCCTATCGCGGCAAAAAGACGGTCGATGCCGATGGCACGGCGTATGAATTGGTATGCAATATCGGTACACCAAAGGATGCTCATCAGGCAATGGAAGCCGATGGTGAAGGGGTCGGACTGTTCCGTACCGAGTTTCTGTTCATGGATCGTGACCGTCTGCCAACGGAAGACGAACAGTTCGAGGCATACAAACAGGCTTCGCTGATCCTCAAAGGAAAGCCTCTTATCATCCGTACCCTCGATATCGGCGGTGATAAAGACATTCCCTATCTCGGTTTAGCCAAGGAGGAAAACCCCTTCATGGGGTTCCGTGCCATCCGTTACTGCCTGAAAAACCGTGACCTGTTCAAGTCGCAGATCAAGGCCATCCTGCGGGCGAGTGCATTCGGCGACATCCGCATTATGTTCCCGCTCATCACCGCCGTTGAGGAACTGCGTGCCGGAAAATCGTTGGTCGAAGAGGTCAAAGCCAATTTAAGAACATCCCACATTTCCTTTGACGAAAACATCAAAGTCGGTGTCATGACAGAAACCGCCGCTTCTGGCGTAATCGCCGATCTGTTGGCCAAGGAAGCCGACTTCTTTAGTATCGGTACAAACGATCTTACCGGCTACACTATGGCGGCTGACCGTGGCAACCGTGATGTTTCCTATTTGTATTCGCCGCTGCAGCCCAGTGTTCTCCGGATGATCCGCCGTATCATCACTTGTGCGGCAGAAGCGGGTATCCCCGTTGGAATGTGCGGGGAAGCCGCTGCCAATCCGATGATCATTCCTCTGCTGTTATCCTTCGGTCTGACGGAATTCAGCGTATCCGCCCCGTCTGTACTGAAAGTCAGAAAGAACATCGCCAAGTGGACAAAAGCCGAAGCCGATGCCATTACCGAAAAAGTTATGGCGATGACCACCGAATCGGAAATCACCGCCTATCTTACCAGCGTAATCGGATAATATCCCACAAAAGGCTGCCCTTTTCGGGGGCAGCCTTTTTTCGTGCGGGTACTGTTTCGTTTTATCGTGCCAACAGCCGTGATGCGTCTGCACAGGTGAGCCCAATCGAACCGGTTGTTGTGAACTACCCATTGTCTAAAACCAATGGGCTTCCTGCTTCATCGTCCTCGTAACCTACCAATTCCACAGGCGTACAATCGGGCTGAACCATCCCTGCTGCCAATAGCTTTCGGTTTGTCACACTCAACTCGTCATCTAACTCCAGTGGGATTGCGGCTGCCATTTTTTAAGCGTATGCCATTTATGACGGAAAATTGCCACGCCGCACCCCGCACATAAAGTGCGTGAGTAGAATCGAATGATCAGAGTGACAGCCGAAAGAATGTGCAACAAAGCTTATTTCTCGATCCACCCGGAATATCCTTCGGCATATTGACTGTCTGTGATGGGCGTAAAGCGTGATTGTCCCGCACCCAAATCATCCAGAAATCCGTTATAGGCACGATAGATTTTGCCGGTATCGTTATCGTACACACGCTCATATTCACCGATCATGTCGGAACGTTTTTCCTGAATGATGGTGTCGGAAAGACTTCTTTCCTCAAAAGCTTCGATGACAACATCATTATCATTGACGGAGGCAGGTGTACCTCCCAAAAGATAGGCGGCTTCCTGATAATAGCTTTCCGTAAACTGGAAGGTTTTGGCACTTTGAGCAATAATGGGTTCCCAGTTTTTCAGTTCTCCCAACGGGGCCCATTCACCGTAGATCATATTGATCGTCCACATTCCGTAGTTGTAGCCGTTGTAGTAGACATCCTGGGATTTTCCGATAAGAGCGGAATAGACCCCTTCACCGTCATGCCCATTCTGGCGGAAAGTCGCATAAAGGGAAGCATAGTCCAGAAGCCCGTCTGCACCCAGGATAGATTGAATCTGCTGATAATTGCTCGGCACACAACTGCTGACAATTTGAAAGCTTTCGGTCGAGTCAGAAAAATAGGTCTGGAAGTAATCCCGAACGGTACCGCTTGCCAAGTACATAGCGGCACCAACCTGCTGCATGATCCGATAGTCTTTGGCGGCATACATCGGATGATCTTGAGAAGAGTATCCCACAAGACCGTCTGCGGAGGTAATATTCCAGACAAGCGACCCTGCACTGCCGCTTGTACTCACCTGCCATCCTTTTGGCAGCATGACGGTGAAATAGGTACTGCTGTACTGCTCCCATTCAACATCGTTCCAACCGCCCGAACGGATCGAAACACCGCCGGTATTGGCAGGAGTAAGCGGCGGCAGAGAGGTTGTCGGCTGTGTAGACACAGACGGCTGTATAGTGTCAGATGGCTGTGCAGACGTTTGAGGGATACTGTTCTGGCTGACTGATGAAGATCCTGTCAGCACGCTGTTGAGGAAGTCATTTGCCAAAGAGGTATTCTGCGGCGGCTGACCGCCGTTGGAACAGGCTGCCAGTGTACAGGTCGCAAGAAACAATACAGCCGCAAGCAACAATCGTTTTTTCATCATCAGTGCCTCCCGTTCAGGATATTTGCTTACCTTTGGGTTCTTTCTTATAGTTTCATGATACCATAAATTGTACACAGAGTCACTTGGACGGTATCAAATATTGGGAGAGTTCAGCCACCGTATCCAATGGGTAGGGAGTAGAATCTCCTATTCTTCGAAACTGTAATGATTTATCAGTTTTTGCAATTTTCACAATCCCGAGTTTACGATTGTCCATCGTGTAAATATGTATTTTCAAACAATCAGCGGTATCTTCTGTTTGGTACTTTCCATTTATGACAACCTGAATAACCACCTTTATAATTTCTTCCGCTATATCATCAACAGAAAGTTCCTGCACTTTTTTATCCTTCTCATCGTTTATGACGGACGTATCTTGATACCCGTTCCTGTGAAGAGGATGAGCGGATATCGAAAAATCAGGGGATACATTCTGTGGCAAACTACTAACATCAGCTGTATCTTCTGTTTCTAAAATTCCTTCAAATGTCGTTGATGGCTCTTCAATTGTTACCCCTAAAACTTTCAACATCGCTTTTCGGGTAACCTCACGATATTTTTCAATCATTTGTGTTGTAATCCTATTGCCCGTCTTCACTTCTGGACGGGACAAAAAATATTTGACTATTTCATCACTGGGCGAAAGTAAATCTTGTCTCAACGTCTTAACAACCACTTTAGCATACTTTTGATATACTGCCTTTGAGATGACACTTTTCAGGCTAAATTTTTCCTTGTGGAACTGTTCCAAGGCAGACAGATAAACAGCAGCATCATCTTCCAACAAGTTAAACGACAAAAACGGCTCATCATCCATGATATTAGGCGAGTTCAAATCGCTGAAGAAAAGGTAACTCACCCCGTTTGTCAAAATGGCAATCCTGCAGTGGTTAGTAGAAAAATAACGATACAACTGTCCTTGCTGCTGTTTTTGCAGCTTCATTCCTGCTCTTTTTACCTCAATCATCATAATCGGCTCCCCATCTTTTAGAACCGCATAATCAATTTTCTCCCCCTTTTTTACGGCAAAATCACATACAAATTCAGGAAAAAATTCGGTTGTATCAAAAACGTCATAACCCAACATACTAAAAAATGGCATAATGAGAGCCGTTTTAGTAGCTTCTTCTGTGAGATCTTTCAATTGTTCCTTCAAGTTATTTAGCCTTACTAAATATTTTTTGAAATCTTCTTCAAAAATCATTGTCTACCAACCCCTTTATTGCAAAAGTCAACACCACAACACACTTGATTTTATAGATAAGTCGCATATTTTCTACTTGTTATGGTAACATATCAACATAAAAAAGTCAATAAATATCTGTTTTTTGTACTTTATATCCTATTTCCTAGTTTCCAGCTTTTTAAGAAAACATACTGTATCAGTAAGCATCCCGTTTTCACAACATATAGTTTCAAAACCAAGGCTTGGAAACTGGTGTATCCTATCTTACATTACTTAATACACCAGAACTATATCATCTCCGTACATCACCCATTATAGAAAAAAATCCCTGCCACTGCACCGAAACCAACTGTTCCGGTATAGCGGCAGGGAAGCCAACTTTTTAAGATACACAACACGAACAGGCGACCGAGTGCTCACACTGTACGCCACGGACAGGTTGAACGAACAGGAACCCCTACATCCCTCATCCGCTGTCCATTGCTGCAAGATAGGTGTATTTTGTCTGCGGCCAGTTCACAGCCTCCTCAAAAAAACTGCTCATGCCGATATAGGTACTGACACGCCCCGATTGTTCATAGGGCACCATCTCAATGCAAAACGCCGGTTTGCCATAAGCATAGCGGAACCAGTTTTCGAGCCCGCCGCTGTATACGGTAACATCGGTGGATTCCCCGAAGTAACGGTAGCCGCACCGCTCGGTAATGGCACCCCGCATACGGCTGTCACCCTCGATAGGACCGTTCATCTCGTCACGCCAGTAGATGCCGTTGCCGACAACGTGCATATCCAACAGCCATGCGAAGTGCTCTTCCTCACATAACGACATGATAGCCTGCGTTTCTTTTTCGCTGGCAGCATGGTCGCCGGCATACTTTTCCTCACCAGCTACAAACGTCTGGTGAGTATATTGTTCCTCCCAGTTGTATGGAAAATTGCGGTTGAGATTTACGCCGTTGCCATTCAGCTTGTATTCATCCGGGGAAAAGTCGGCCGCCGCCACCAGCGGCTGTGCTCCGTTGACAGAAATTTCCGTTCCGTCCGGATTACACATCGGCACAAAGTAGAGGGTGTACACCTGCAGCAATTGGCGGAGGTCATACTCTCCATACGGCTCGTTTCTCCGATAAGCCTCGGCAAACTCTTCCAGACACCGCATGGTGAAACTCACCGTGATGTGTTCCCGTGCGTGGATACCCGCCACGATACAGCCCTTTTTAGAGCCGAAACCCAACGTCACACACGAGATTTTCCTTCCCTGTGCGGTGATGCCGATGGTATACTGCGTCACCAGATCGGGATACCGCCGACACAAGGCATCTATATCCCGCTGCAGCCGTGCCGCCGTATAGGGCGTGTAGACATCGACAATGGGCTGCCCGACCACCTGCGGCAATTCTGCCTGTGACACTGCCACGGATGACTGCGGTTCGGTCACACTCGGCTCGTTCACACTGATTTCATGCACATACGACTCCTGTACAGGTACGCTTACCTGACTCACATCCGTTTGACTCACTTGAGCATTTGGTACACTGGATTCCGTCACACTGACGTCTTGCACACGGGACACCGGTACACTGGATTCCTGCACACGAGATACCGGCACACTGGATTCCTGCACACGAGATACCGGCACACTGGATTCCAGCACACGGGACACCGGCACACTGGATTCTTTCATACCAGTGTCTGCTGTATCGCCCGATTCGCTCATACTTGTCTCACTCGCGTCTAACGGTTGTCGGCTTGAACCTGCAGCAGTGTCCTCACTGACTTCACTCACGAAAGGGAGGGAGGACAACGGCTGACTGTCCGCCGATTTCTTCGATGAGGATGTTGTTTGACAGCCGCTTAACATCACCGCCAGCCAACACACCGCCAAAACGCCTGTTACCTTCTTCATGAGGCACCGTCCTTTTGATTATGACCGTTCCGTTCAGGATTGACGGCTTTGTTCTCTGTCGATCAGCCAAAAACGCTCCTTAAAGGACATCCTGTCCAGTGAAATCCCCAAGAACACAAACAGAGCCGCCCCTACTGCACTTTGAATAGCATTGGTGGGAATATCCGCCAACGGCGTAATCCAACTGCTGTACAGCAGCACCGCTGCCAGATAATAACCACCTACGCAAATCAAAGCCGCCGGTACTAAACCGATCAGGTTTCTCTTTGTGATAAGGGTAGCTTTGCGGCGTGAAAACGGCAGCACCATGATAGCCTTGATGATAATGGTCGGCAGTACCCACAGTGGGTAGCCTGCCAGATAGTCGGACAAACCGGCACCGATGGCCCCCGTCAACATCGCATACGGGGTCGGCAGGATAGCCGCCGCTACATAGATCATTCCGTCACCCACATGGATATAGCCCTGATGGGTCGGAATACGCACAAACGCCGTCAGCACATAGACCATCGCACTGAAGATAGCAGTTAATACCAAATACCGCAGATGCTCGTTCCTTTTCTTTCTCTCCATATTTTTTCCTCCTTCATGTTGGGACGCTGCCGTGCGAAAGTGGGCAGAGGCTGTTTGCTTCCGTCTTTCCTCCTTCATGTTGGGACACTGCCCCAAAATCCACGGGAGACTTCTCTGCCACTCCAAAAAGTCAGCACAAAAGGCTTGTGTCAGGGAATTGACAGAACCGTGTGCCATACCTCCGTCCACCGTACAAAGACAGCGATACCGGCGTGTGGAGTCCACAACAAACCGTCCGCATGGTTAGTAGGGTCGGTAAGGTACACCTGCATCCGCCCTTTCCGCCCAACACATCACCATCGTCTTGCGTTAGAGATACTCCACCATACCACAGACTGTGAATCAGGCCGCAAGATGAGCAAGTGCCAAATGCCTAGTGAGTCAATAGGCATTTGGTGGATTTATTATAACACCAACTTTTTCGGTTTGTCAAGTATAGGGAACAAAAATTTCCACCGAAACGGTCTGCAAGCTCCCTGTGACAGCGTGTGCCGATAACGCCCATCAATCCGAAAAATCCGAGTCTGGCTGGACACATACTGTGAAATCAGGATAAGCCTGCTTCACCTTCTCGGTAATGGCGTCAATCAACGCCTGTTGATCGGGCACCGCAAAATCCACTACCACATCAAACCGGATGGTTTTCTTTTCCAGATCACAAAAGAAACCGTGCACTTGCAGAACATACGGTTCTGCTTCGGCTATATCCGTAACATCCCCACGGATGTTCATAACCTCCTTATTCTGGGTATTGTGGGAATAGATCCCCACCGCCGCCAACAGAACATGGTTTTTGACGTAAACTTGTTGGGCAATCTCTCTGCTCACCAAGTCGATCTTATCCGCCGTCCAAGTATCCGGCACAGCGATGTGTACCGAAGCCATCCAGCGATCCGGCCCGTAACTCGTCATAATGAGATCGTAGGCTCCCAACACCCCTTCTGTCTCACAGATAGTGTCTTTCACCGCACCGGAAAGCTCACTGTCAACCCGTTCGCCCAACAGCTTGCTGATCGTTTCACGTATCATTTCGATACCGGCCTTGATAATGAAACCGGAAATGATCACGCCGAGGTAGGCTTCCAATTGCCATCCAAACAGTAAAAACAGCACGGCTGCCACAATCGTGGAGGCAGAAATCACTGCATCCTGCAACGCATCGGTACCAGAATTGACAAGGGCATCCGACTCACACGCCTTTCCCATACGGCGTACATACAGTCCCAACACGATCTTGACAACGACTGCCGTACCCACCACAATAAAAGTCACCACCGTATAGTCTGGTGTTTCGGGATGGATGATACTCTTGACCGACTCGACAAGGGATGTGATACCAGCATACAGAATGATAGCGGAGATGACCGCTGCACTGATATGTTCATAGCGTCCATGACCAAAGGGATGGGCTTTGTCGGCCGGCTTCCCAGCCAGTTTGGCACCGATGACGGTAATAATAGACGACAGGGCATCACTGGTATTGTTGACAGCGTCCAACACGATGGCGATCGAACCGGACAACGCACCAACAATGGCCTTGAACGCCGCCAATATGACATTCGTCACAATGCCGATTACGCTAGTGCGGACGATGGTTTTCTCTCTGTTCTGTACTCCCACGAGAATACCTCCTTACGGAAACGCCGCTTACAGCGGCTTAATAGAGCATGGCTGCGGCGGGAAACAATTCCCCCGAAGGGATACGAAAAAGGCAGGCAGAATCATGCGGCAGCCAATAGGGAATCTACCCATTCCCTTGTGAGTACCGCCCCCACACTAAAAAAGCGTCCGATTGCTCGGACGCTTTGAAGAACGGGTCAGTTTTTGACGATAGCCTCGATACGTTTGGTCAGACCTTCCGCATCCAAACCAAATTCAGCTAACAGACCAACAGCCGGACCGCTGTGACCAAACACATCGTCAATACCGATTTTCTTGACCGGAACCGGACAATACTCTGCTGTTACGCCGCTGACAGCTTCGCCCAGACCACCGATAACGCTGTGCTCTTCAACAGTCAGCAGAAGACCTGTCTTTGCAGCTGCTGCCGCAATAAGAACGATAATTTGCTGCGGATTAAATCCCATTTTAACGCATATTGGCACGAACAATACCGCAATTATCGGAATTGTACCGAAAGAAGTTCCTATTCCTATTGTTATAAAAAGACCTAAAATTAATATTATTAATGAAGTTAAGATTATATTTTGAGGTAAATAATTTAATACGAGATTAACAAGAGTTTCTATTGAGCCTGTTTCTTTCAGCACTGATGCAAACCCTGCTGCCACAAGCATTACAAAAGCTACATATCCCATAAGATAAATACCCTCGTTCATCATGTGATCCATTTTATCTTGTGGAATTACACGGCAGGTAAAAATTATACCCAAACCGACTAATGCACCTAATGGCAAGGATTTTGTAATTAATTGAACTATAAATGTTGCAACTGCTGCAAGTATAATTATCCAATGCGATTTTTTAAAGGTGTTTCCATCACCCGCATTCATAAGACTCACTTCACTCGCCAACGACTGCTCCCTCTCCCCTACAGGGCGAGGGAGATACACGCGAGGTTTTCTATAAGATATAAATACCGCAACCAGAAGCCCCGCCAGCATTCCGACTCCCAGAATAAGAGTAGATTTCCAAATATCACTTCTTAAAACATTTACCCCGTTTTGAATCATATTATCAGCTATAAGATTTTGGAAGATTAAGCCGAACCCAACGGGTATAGCAATATAGGGCATTTTTAACCCAAATGCTAAAACACACGCAACAGCCCTTCTATCTAATTTTATATCATTCATAACGCTTAAAAGTGGCGGAATTATAATCGGAATAAATGCAATATGAATAGGTATGATATTCTGCGAAGCCATTGCGATAAGTGCGAGAACAGAAAGTAAAATAAGTTTTTTCCCTGAAACAAACTTTGCTATTTTATTAGAAATAACATTAGTAAACCCGGAATGTGCCATTGTTGCCGCAAAAGCACCAAGCAGTATATAACTCAATGCTGTTTCGGAATTTCCGCCCATACCCTGAATGAATACGTCCATAACGTGTTTAACATTCATTCCTGATATTAATCCTGCGCAAAGAGTAGAAATGATTATTGATAGCAGAACATTAACTCCTCTTACACATAAAACACAAAGTAATATAACTGATAAGAGGGCTGGATTAGAAATAAATTGAACTAAACTTTCCATATTCTAACTTACTTCTTCTACTTGAAGCAGATTAATAATATCAAGTGCTACAGATCTTTGAATTTCAGCAGGCAAAAGTTTCAAATACTCAAATGACTCTGCTATTTTTTGATCTGTATCATACCAGCGTCTTAAAACATACGTAAAAGCGTCGGTCAGGATATTATCAGATAAATCTATACCGTTATCTTTAGATGTTTTTATAATTAAATCAGCACATTTGTACTGAGTAAGTATATTTGCATTCCGCATCAAACTTACTGCCAAACTAACTGTAGGGTCAACATCATACCAACGCTTATACATATTTTAAACACCTTTTCTTATTTTATAGTATATTTTTTTTACCCCTTTGTCAATTCAGATAATATTGCCGCTTGTTTTTCTTCATCTTTCGTTGAAAAAAACAAAGTTTTTTCTTTAGTCGTTTCACCCTTAACAATCTCTATACCTGTTTTTGGAATTTTAAATTTTTTAGACAAAAATTCTATCAGAGCTTTATTTGCTTTTCCTTCAATCGGTTGAGCCGTAATCTTAATCTTTACAAACCCTTCTTCTAAAATAATATCATTTTTAGAAGAATTTGGAACAATTTTTATATTAGCTAAAATGCCTTCTTCAGTTTGTTTAATCATAATAAACTTTATATTTATTGTTGTTGAGTTTACCTAATCTACCTAATGCCCTATTGCCTTCATGCCTTCTGAAATACCATAACGTATTCGTGCTTAAAGATATAAAATCCTCCGGCAAGCGCTCTGTATCTCCAAAGTTTTGCAGTCTTACCTTTGGCTCTGTCATTTCCTTGTAT
>CACZZU010000034.1 GCA_902785765.1 uncultured Ruminococcus sp. | reverse complement strand
ATTTTACGCCTGTGGAGTTAGTAGGTTACGAACACGATGAAGCAGGAAGCCCATTGGCTTTAGACAATGGGTAGTTCACGCTCATGGCTCAAAGCTGCAACCACACACAAGCCGTTGTTGACCAGCAGGAACAGATACATGGTTACTTCCTTGACTTCCCCAAAACATAACGCCCCGTCCTTCCTACAAAAGTAAAGAGGGAGAAGGGGACGTTTTGCGGCACAAAATGAAGCGGGCGTGCCGGAACAGAAAAAACCTTCCGACAACATGAAAATTGGCAGCATCAGAGAAAATATGGGCGGCTGTCTTGGGTGGGAAGGAGATTGAGGTGCGAAATGTTTTACCGGCGAAGCGTTGTACTTCCGTTATCCTTTCAGGGCGATCAGCCGCTCGTATATAGCGACCGGATACCCCTGGGCTAAAGAATATTTCTTTCCCCTTCCGTGAAAATCGGAAGCAGCACTTTGTCCTAATCCATAGGCATCGGCATAGGTTTGAAGCTGTTCCTGCTGTTCCGGTGTATAAGCCGCATAGAGCGTTTCCATCGCAAGACCGCCGCAGGCTTTGAAATCCTGTATGAGCCGCTTAACTTGTTCCTCCGAAAAATTGTAGCTGTACGGGTGGCAAAGCACCGGAATACCTTTGGCTTTCCGTATCTCGGCAACGGCAATGTTCATCGGGAGGTACCTTTCTACTTCCGGCTTGACATACGCACGCCGTTTGCCGAAATCGCCGATATATTCGCCAAACGCTTCCTCAATGTCCGAAACCAGTCCAAGACTTACAAGTTTTCTTGCAATGGCCATCCGGCTGATAAATTCCTGCTTCATCTCCCGATGAAGGTCGGCATAGGTGAAGGCGGCGTCCAGACCTGCATCACGGAGCCGTTGGATGATGCGGTTGACGTATGCTTCGGTGTCAAGACGGTTGCGTTGGAGAATGTCCCTGAAATGCTCGGTGTTCTCAAAATCGAGGGCGATCACATGAATCTCCCGTTCCTCATCGATTTCGGGTACTCTGTATCGTGTGGAAATTTCGGAGCCGTTGACCAGTTGGATGTCGGGGTACCTTGTCTGTAATTCCTCGAGATCGTCAAACGGGATGTTGTGGTCGGTGATCGACAACACCCCGATGTTGTTTTCGATGGCTAATTCAATGACATCGGATCGTGAAAATTCCCCATCGCTTCTGGTGCTGTGGGTGTGCAGGTCGCAGAACAATTTTTTGTTTTTCATGGTTTTTTCCTCCTGTTTGTTGTTGTTTTGGGATGCCTGTGAGTACCATTATACTATCATCGTTCAGGAAAGAAAAGGCGATAAAACAGCACGGTTCCGTATAACAGGTACAAAATATCCGGATTTTTATACCGAAAAAACGGAATGGTAGTCCGGCGGCAAAAAAACGGAGAAACCGATTGGGAATCTTTTTCGTTCCGATTTTGAGATATTTTCTACACCGAAATGAGCAGCGTGATTTCTTGTTTCCTCATTCTGTTGACACTTTTTTTGCGTTGTGTTATAATAAGGCGTGTACAATGTGGAAAATGTTGTGCAAAAGTGATAGGAAAGGGGCGTGGCAGTATGGTGTCCATCCGCCGCACACAAAACACACTGGCATACCGGACGGGACCGGTTTTTTTTGCCACGCTTTATATGAATGGATGGTCATGTCCACAGCCGCTGCACAGAGGTTTGTCCTTTTGCACCGGCTGTGGGCGTGTGTTTTTTACCAGCGTTCCGCCGGTGCGTACCTCTCGACAGGCTGTTGAAGATCGGCCAAGCGTTTGTAGTATTCCTTGAAAAAATGGCAGCCGCAATCCCGTCGGCTTTAGACGGTGGGTTAAGGCTGCCAAAAGCGTTAGGGACGGTTCAGCCCGAATTTACGCCTGTGGAGTTAGTAGGTTACGAGGACGATGAAGCAGGAAGCCCATTGGCTTTAGACAATGGGTAGTTCACACAACGCTTTTTGGCTGTCATTCACTGCAAAAAGCTCACGGACACAGCGGCGGGACGCCGCCCCGCTTGACAGAGGGGAAAGGTTAGTGCAGCGGACAGGAGTGTCTTTTCTCTGGTTCACCAGCTTCGGTACGTCAAGAACGTGACACCGCCTTTTGTGAAGAGAGGGGTGGACGAAAAGAACGATGTCAGACGCTCCCTCACAGGGGAAGATATTAACACAGCGGACAGGGGAGAGTCCGTCTGATGGTTTGTCAGTCTTTGCAGCCGTACCCTGTGTGGGGTGCGTGAGCGAAAATATACCATAAATGAAAGGATGTTGATAAGAATGGCCGAAAGAAATCATAGGCTGATAGATGGAAAGGTGATGAAGTACCTCCTGCCGTCCATCATGATGACCATGGCCATGCAGCTCGGCAATATCGTGGATACGATATTCGTAGGCAATCTTCTGGGCACGCAGGCGATGTCTGCGATCCGTATTGCTCTGCCGATCATGACGATCGAACAGATACCGGGCTATGGTTTAGGTTCCGGTGTTGCCGTCTGTGTGGGTATCCTGCTCGGCAAACGTGACAAAAAGGGAGCCTCGGCAGTGTTCTCGTCCGTATTCTGGCTGACCCTTTTCTATGGTCTGCTGTTTACGATCTGTGCCTTTTTTCTTTCCCATCCGCTGGCCGCCCTTCTTTCGGGCGGCAGTGAACTGACCGAGATGGCGGGGCAGTACCTTTTTGTGTGGATGCTTGGTGCTCCCATCATCGGAATCGGACTGTACCTCGTCAATTTTATGGGATTGGAGAGCCGGCCGCAGCTGTCTTCCGCCTACATTATCGTCTCGAACGTGGTAAACCTCGTCCTCGACTACATTTTCCTCGCCTACACACCGATGGGAATTACAGGAGCCGCCTTATCCACGATGATCGGGTATCTGGTGGGACTGTTCGTGTTTATCCCGTACTTCACCTCAAAGAATCGGATGTTGTCGCTCAAGTTTGGCTGGTCATTCCGTCCGGTGCTGTCAGCATTAAAAGCAGGAGCACCTACGCTGATTTATATGGCGATGAGTTTTGTAGAGTCGCTGCTTTCCAACTTCATCGTGCTGCACCTGATCGGTGTGGACGGCGTAACGATCTACACCGTCTGTGCCAACGTGATGCTGCTGACACTGATGCTGACCGGCGGTATCATCGGCGTGATACCGAATCTGGTGGGGGTACTGTTCGGAGAAAAGGACTACTACGGTATTCGTGCGGTCTGCGTGAAAGTATTGAAGATCACGGGCTGTGTTACCGTGATCGTTCTGGCACTGGTACTGCTGTTGACGAGAGAAATTGCCCGACTGTTTGGTATCCACGACCCGCAACTGCTGGAACACACGGTTCCGGCTCTGCGGTGTTTTATGCTGTGTCTGCCCTTCTATGTGTGGAACAAATATCTCACCAGCTATTATCAGTGCATCGCCGAAACCAGACAGGCGAGTTTTATCACCTTCATGCAGTATGGTGCCGCTACTGTTCCCGCCACCTATCTTTGTATCGCAGCAGAAATAGCTCTCGGCGGAGCGGGATTTATAGCCATGGGACTGGCTTTTCCGATTGCCGAAGGACTTACCGCTCTGGCCTCCTTTATTTTCAGGCATATCCAGCATCCCGGAAAGAATGTCTTTCTTCTGCCGGCGAAAAATACCGGCGAATGTCTTGACCTGACGATCGCAGCCGATCCGGCAGAAGCGTCTGCAATCGCCAAGAGGATACGGGCGTTTGCCATAGAAAAGGGTGTCGGGTCTGTTCTGGCAAATCGTATGGCGGTAGCGACAGAAGAAATGACACAGAATGTCATCGCTTACGGCGGCAAGAGTTCCAAATGGATCGATGTGTGTCTGAACGTGGAGCCGGATGTGCTGCGTCTGCGAATTCGTGACAACGGTATTCCGTTTGATCCCACGGATTATACATTCGATGATGAGGATTCGTACAACATCAACGGGATAGAGGTCGTTCGCCGGTTGGCAACGAATATCAGCTATGTCCGTGTGATAGGACTGAACAACACGGTTATCGAAATCAATACATCAGAAAAGGGGGACATCGTCGACAAAAATCAGTGAAGCCCTCTTATATAGCTGAACCGCTGATGCACTACCAGCGGCAGCAGCGAACTATCACGGCATATATTAACGTTGGAAATCGGTGAAACGGAGGATGAAACTATGATAAAATTGTTGAAAGAGCAGGTCGAAAAAAATGCACAGCACCCGTCCCTATATGATACAGAGGGACACGGGGTGACTTATGGAGAATTGTCACAACACGCACGGCAGTTGGCCGCCAAACTGCTGGCGGATGGGCTTCAAAAAGGCGACCGTGTGGTTATTCGTGCCTCAAGAGGCATCGGATTTGTGGAAGCTATCCTCGGTATCCTCATGGCGGGGGGCGTTTATGTGCCGCTGTCTGACCACTATCCGGCGGACAGAACCTCCTATATTCAAAAGGACTGCGGGGCAAACATCATCGCAGATGACGCATATATCGCCGCCGCATACGCCTGTACACCGATCGAAACACCGTGTGACGTTTCTCCGGAAGATGAGGCACTTATCGCTTATACCTCCGGTTCGACCGGAAAACCAAAAGGTATCGTCATTGACCATCGGGCATTGGAAGACACCATCAAACGCTATCTGGGAGCAGTGGGACTGACCAAGGAGGATGTTTACGGCGTCAACGCTCCGTTTTACTTCATCGCTCATGTTGTGGATCTTCTTGCTCCGCTGGCGTGTGGTATGACGGCCTATATCCTGCCGGATACCGTAAGAGGTGACCCCGAAGCATTGGCCGATGTAATTGAACAGAATGGCATCACAGCGGTGTATATCGCACCAAAGGTACTGCGGTATTTTGTCAGGAAGGGCAATCGTCTGACGACCGTTTTGGCGGCAGGCGAACGGATGTCCCGTATCCGTCCGGAAGGTTTCCGACTCATCAATATGTATGGAATGACCGAGACCGTCTCGATCGTTTCCTGTTTTGTCGTGGACAGGGAATACGACAATACTCCCATCGGAACCGCCGCAGAGGGTGTCAGCCTATATCTTCTGGATGAGAACGGTATGCCTTGTGACGAAGGCGAAATTTGTGTGTCTGGTCATCTGGGACGCGGCTATCTGCATCTTCCCGAACAGACAGCACACACTTTTGTGGACAATCCGTTTGCGGCAAAGGACGGTCACCACACCCTCGTGCATACCGGTGACCTTGGCAAGCGTCTGCCGGACGGCACCATTGTTTATGTGAACCGCAAGGACTGGATGATAAAAATCAATGGGCAGCGTGTAGAACCGGGCGAGATCGAAGCAGAACTCCGCCGCATAGACGGTGTACGGGAAGCCGCTGTCAAGGACTTCACCGACAGTACCGGACAGACATTCATCGCCGCCTATTATACTGCCGATACCGTTATGGATAGTACAGCGATGAAAGCAGCACTGGCTTTGACCCTGCCGGAATATATGGTGCCGTCCTTCTTGACACAGTTGGATCAGTTTCCGCTGAATGCCAACGGCAAACTCGACCGCAGTGCTCTGCCCAGACCCGACATGGTTCGTCAGCGTACCGCCTACACCGCACCGGAAAACGAACGGCAGCAGTTGATCTGTGAAGCCTTCGGAAAGGTACTCGGTTTGTCGGACATCGGCATCCATGAAGACTTTTTCTCCTTGGGCGGTGATTCCATCAAGGTGATGATGCTGCAAAAAGCCTTACGGGACAGCGGCATAGAACTGACCGCCCATACGATTTTCACCCTGCGTACACCAAAAGAGCTCGCAGAGGCACAGACTGGACGTTCTTCATTGGCTGGATTCATCGGTCATGCCGCGTCTTCCTATCCGCTTACGAACGCACAGCTCAGTGTCTACCTCGACTGCCGTACACCGGGAAAAGAAACCGCCTACAATAATGTGTTCGGGTTGTTTCTGCCTGCTGATATGAACGCGGAAGCGGAACGGTTCCGTGCAGCCGCCGAAGAGGTGCTTGGACGGTATCCCATCCTGTCTTCGACTGTGCAGGATGTCGAAGGTGTGCCATGTCTTATCCCTTCTGACCGCACAATAGAGGTGGCGATCGAACAGACGAATATCACGGA
The DNA here is from genome assembly GCA_902785765.1 of uncultured Ruminococcus sp. GTDB lineage: Bacteria > Bacillota > Clostridia > Oscillospirales > Acutalibacteraceae > UBA1213. The sequence continues at coordinate 25,628 of CACZZU010000034.1, read as the reverse complement.
TCGCCGTGCATTGGCCGACAAACTGAATACTCCTTTTGATCTGGAGCACGAACCGCTCACCCGTGCAGCGGTTTACAACACCCCCGAAGGTCTGTTCTTTGTATGTGTGCTGCACCACATCGCAGCAGACGGTACCTCTGTGTCGATCCTCGCGAATCATATTGCGGCAGTTTATAACGGCGAAGACTTTCCTGCCGAAGAGATGAGCAGCCTGACGCTGGCTCAATATGAAGCGGAACACACTGCGGAACGGGAAGAAGATGCCCACATCTACCGCAAGATGCTCGACCGCATGGACGGCGACACCGCACTGTACGCAGATGATAACCCCTCTCTCAAAGATTTTGCCGGTCGGCTGGGTCTGTACCAGACCAATCTTTCCGATCTGGATACCACACGTCTTGCTGAAAATAACCTGACCGAAGCCAGCTTGTTTATGGGTGCTTATGCCTATTGGCTGCGGCTGTTCTGCCAACAGAAGAACGTACTGTTTTTCACCGGAGAAAATGGACGGCACGACCCCGTCCTCCAAAATACCGTCGGCATGATGGTACATAATATTCCGGTTCTTTCTGCGATAGATGACAAAACCGACTGCGTGACGTTTCTGTCCGATATGCAGAGCCGTTTCCATGAGCTGACCACACATGATGGGGCGGATATTGCTTCCCTTTGCGGGGAATACGGGCTTCTGCCGGATTGTTTCTTTGTGTATCAGGGCACCATGCTTTCCGGTGTCAGGATAGCCGGACGGGAGATACCCATGGAGCTGTATCGTGCCGATAGTGTCATGGCCTCTATGACACTCCATGTTCTGAAACGGCATGACAGCGAATATGAACTGCACTTTGAGTATGCGGCCGAAAAATTCACCGCAGACACGGTCAAACGTATGGCGGAAGTATATAGCCGCATCGCAGCAGGACTGTGCCGTGCCGAAACACTCAAGGACATCGACCTTGTGAGTGATGATGCCCTTATCTTGATGAATGAAGCCAACAGCGATGAAGCCGACTATCCGGTAGCGGATATGGTATCCCTCTTCCGGACACAGGCAGCGAAAACACCCGACCGTCCCGCCGTCATTTTTAAGGAGGAGACCTACACCTACGCACAAGTGGATGACTCCTCCGAACGCATTGCCGGATACCTTCGTTCGCTTGGTATCGGGCATGGCGATGTGGTTTCCATCCTGATCCCCCGCTGTGCCTATATGACCATCGCCTCTCTTGGCGTACTCAAATCCGGAGCGGCGTATCAGCCCCTTGACCCCAGTTATCCCATTGAGAGACTGACATTCATGATGCAGGATGCCAACTGTCAGCTGTTGATCGCAGATGAAACACTGCTTTCCAGAGTACCGGAATATACAGGCCGTATTCTGCTTACCAAGGACATTCCCGCTCTGCCTGCCTGTGAGCCGATGACCGACACGCCGGCTCCCTCCGATCTGTTCATCCTGCTGTATACCTCCGGTTCCACGGGCACCCCGAAGGGCGTGATGCTGGAACACCGCAATCTTGCGAACTTCTGTGCATGGTATCGGGAGTTCTATCATCTTGATGAAACCTCTCGTGTGGCGGCTTACGCCAGCTACGGATTTGACGCCAATATGATGGATCAATATCCTGCCCTGACCACAGGTGCGTGTGTTTGCATTATGGAAGATGAGATTCGGCTCGATCTATTGGCAATGGAGGCATGGATCAATCGGCTCGGCATCACCCATTCGTTTATGACGACACAAGTCGGGCGGCAGTTTTACAGCCTTACGTCTCCCGAATCATTGAAATACCTTTCGACCGGCGGCGAAAAGCTCGTTCCACTGCCGCCAAAGGAGGGAGATCCCCAGTTCTTCAACGTATACGGTCCCACCGAGTGTACCATTCTTGCTACGCATCAGCTGGTGGACAGGCTCTATGACCGTGTGCCGATCGGTCAGGCCGTTACCAACTACAAACTGTACGTTATTGACGAAAACGGACGTCGGCTTCCGCCGCTGGTACCGGGTGAACTGCTGATTGCAGGACGTGGTGTCGGACGAGGTTATCTCAATCGTCCTGACCTCACCGCCAAGGCATTTATCCGCAACCCCTTCTGTCATAAGGCGGGATTTGAGCGGGCGTATCGTTCCGGTGACATCGTGAGGCTGCTGCCTGACGGAACGATCGACTTCATCGGCAGAAATGACGGACAAGTCAAGGTACGCGGCTTCCGTATTGAATTGACCGAGGTAGAGGGAGTCATTCGTGAGTTTCCCGGTATCACCGATGCGACCGTTCAGGCATTCGAGGACGAATCCAGCGGTGAAAAATTCATCGCCGCCTATATTGTTTCGCCCGATATGGTGGACATCTCTGCGATGAACGACTTTATTCGGGACCGCAAACCGCCGTATATGGTGCCCGCCGTTACAATGCAGATCGACCGTATCCCCCTCAACCAGAACCAGAAGGTCAACAAGAGGGAACTTCCCAAACCGCAGCGTCAGAAGGCAGAGGTCATCCCGCCCCAGACCGAGGCACAGCAGAAGATCTTCGACTGTATCGCCGAAGTGATCGGTCACACAGAATTTGGCATCACCACGAATATCTACGAAGCCGGTCTTTCTTCGATCGGAGCCATCAAGCTGAACGTACTGTTGTCCAAGGCGTTTGACACGGCCGTTTCTTCCCGTGATCTCAAAGAAAACAACACCATCGACAAACTCGAGACCTTCCTCACAGGTGCCGCCGCCCAGACGGTCACCCGGACGACACGATCTACAACATTCCGCTCCTGTTGGAAATTTCCGATACCATCGACACCAACAAGCTGAAAACCGCCATTGTTGCGGCCGTCAACGCTCATCCCATCCTCAAAACCAGACTCTTCATCAACGATGACGGTGATGCCCGTATGAGGAGAATGGACGGCGACTTCTCCTTCGATGAAGGCAGCATCCAGGAACGCACGATCGGTTCGATAGAGAACGAGATCACCACACTTGTCCGTCCGTTCAAACTGCTCGGCGGACGGCTGTTCCGTGTGGAGATTCTGCACGGCGAAAAGACCTATCTGTTCGTGGAAATGCACCATATCATTTCGGATGGTACCTCGATGGTACTCTTCCTGAACGACATTTCTTCCGCTTATGCCGATGAACCTTTGCAGAAGGAAACCTACACGGGTTTCGAGGTCGTGTTGAACGAGGAACAGCTTCGGTCAGGGGAGGCGTATCACAAAGCCAAGGCCTATTATGAGAATTTACTGGATGGTGCCGAAACACAGTCCCTTCCTGTTGGAGACATACTTGGTACACCAATGTCCCAAACCGCTTCTTACGATTATGTTTCTCAACAGATCACGCCTGCCGATGCCAAAGCATGGTGCGACAAGAACGGTGTGTCGATGAACGGTCTGTTTTCGGCGGCGTTCGGGCTGACGCTGAATCAATACCTCGGTACTGAGTCGGCGGCTTTTGCCGGTATTTACAGCGGCCGCAGCGATTCTCGTCTGGCCGGCACGATGGCCATGTTAGTGAAGACACTTCCGATCGTTTCGACCCTGCATACAGGTAAAACCACCGTGCAGTATGTCCGTGAAATGAGCGAACAACTGGTCGATTCCCAGAGCCACGATATCTATTCCTTCGCAGAAATGAGCCGTGCCCTGCATATCAATGCCGATGTCATGTTTGCCTGGCAGGGAGATGAGTTTGTCTTCGACAGCTTGTGCGGACAACCCGCCAAGATCGTCCCCTTGACACTGTCGGAGGCGAAGGCTCCCCTTAACATGAACGTCTATATCGTGGATGGACGGCTGCTTTTTGCCACGGAATACCGTGCCGACAGGTTCAGTGAGGACTATATCCGCCACTTCTCGTCTGCTCTTGAAACGGCGTTGGAAGGGCTTCTGCACCATGAATGGCTGACAGAGGTGTCGATCCTTTCAGAAGAAGCTCGTGCGGAGATAGACACCTTCAATGATACGTCCGTTAGTGGTACCTATCCCACCGCACCGGAACTGTTTTCATCTGCGGCGGAACAATATGCGGATCATACCGCTGTGATTGCCCGAAGCGGTCAGGTACAATTGTCGTACCGTGAGTTATGGTACCGTGCGAAGGCGGTTGCTGTGGTACTGCTCGAAAAAGGCGTCCAGACAGGTGATCGGGTGGCACTGTATATGGACAGGACAGAAGAGGTGTATGCGATCCGTCAGGGCATCATGCTGTCAGGCGGTGCCTTTGTATCGCTGGAGCCAGAATATCCCGATGACCGTATCACCTATATCCTGCAAGATGCCGGTATCCATCGTCTCATCACCACCCGTGAACGGTATGCCCAACGGGAAGCCCTTTTCGGCGGGCTGGAAATTCTGTTCATAGACGATATTCCGGCGGCTGAAACAGACTTTACCCTGCCGGTACCGATCGACCCCGACAGTCCGGCGTATTGTATTTATACCTCCGGTTCAACGGGCAATCCGAAGGGGGTGGAAATTCTCCACCGCAATCTGGCGAACCTGCTTTGCTACAACGCCAAAAACACCCTTGCCCAAGCGTATGTCGACCATTCGACTGTATTTTTGGCATTGGCCGCTATTACGTTTGACGTGTCTGTCATCGAAGAAATGATGCCGTTGTATCATGGACACGCTGTTTCCATCGCAACCGAAGACGAAATCCACAATCCGCTGATGCTCATGCGGATGGTCAAAAACACCGGTGTGGATATGATGAAGTGTACGCCATCCTACCTACAATCCATTCTCGATGTGCCAGAGGCGAGAGACGCACTTGGCGGGTTGAAAGCCATGATCGTAGGAGCGGAGCCATTTCCGGACGCTCTCTATACGAGGATTCGGCAGGCAGGTTTCACCGGTACACTGTTCAACAGCTACGGTCCCACCGAAACGTGTGTTTCGGTCAGTATCGGTGTATTGGACGGCAGTCATGTCACGATCGGCGGTCCTACGCTCAACACACAGTTCTTCATCCGTGATTCCTTCGGTCATTTGCTCCCGCCGTATGCCCGTGGTGAATTAGTGATTGCGGGTGCACAGGTCGGCAAAGGATATGTCAATCTGCCGGAAATGACCCGTGACAAGTTCATCACCATCCAGTATGGCGGCAAAACCCTTCCTGCATATCGCAGCGGTGATATTGCCTACTTCGACCGCAGCGGAGAGATCATTCACTGCGGCCGCAACGACAATCAGGTGAAGATTCGCGGTCTGCGTATCGAATTGGACGGTATCGAAAATGTGATGAACAGCTTCGCGGGGATCAAACGCAGTATCGTATTGGTCAAAGGCGAAGGGGAGGGCAAGTTCCTCTGCGGTTATTACGTTTCCGACCAGCCGGTTGACGAAACCGCCTTGATCGCTCACATGAAGGAAACACTTACCGGCTACATGATACCGGGTGTGTTCGTTCATCTGACCGAGCTGCCCATGACTGTCAACGGCAAGGTGAATAAAAAGGCTCTGCCCGAACCGCAGTTCCAGCAAAAACAACGCAGCACCAAGGTACCGGTCACGCAGCTTCAACAACAATTGGCAGCCATGTTTGCCAAGGCACTCGGCATGGATTCCGTTGGTGTGGATGAAGATTTCTTCGAGTTAGGCGGTACCTCTATGCTGGCTTCCAAAGTGGCCATGCAGGCGATGGTCGCCAACCTTCCTATTGCCTACAAAGACATCTTCGCCTATCCAACCGTAGAGGGACTCGAAAAACACGTTCTTGCTCAAACCGGAGGAACCTCTGCCCCCGCACCGGATACGGCTGCTGCCTCTGCTGAAGAAACACTCGAACCGGAAGAGATCCGTTCGGCGTTGGCATACAACACGATGGCGAATGTGAGTGAGATCACTTCCGCACCCATCGGCAATGTGCTGCTGACCGGTGCGACCGGCTTCCTCGGTATCCATGTACTGCGGGAACTGCTGAAGAACAGCACCGGCAAGATCACCTGCCTGATACGCCGCGGACAGTCCGAAACCGCCCGCAAACGTCTCGAATCCATGCTCGTGTACTACTTCGAGACGAACTACTCCGACGCCTTTGACAGCGGTCGCTTGAGAGCGGTTGATGGTGACATCACTGACCGTGAGCTGGTACTCGCACAAGATGGCATTGCATTCGATACCGTCATCAACTGTGCAGCGTGTGTCAAGCATTTTGCCAATGATGATATCCTCGATCGTGTGAACGTCAAAGGGGTGGAAAACCTCATCGCCCTATGTGAAAAAACGGACAGCCGGCTGATCCAGATTTCTACGGTTTCCGTGGCAGGCGAAAACGTCAACCACGCCCTGCCCGATACCAAACGGATGTTTGAAAATATGCTGTACTTCGGTCAGGATTTGTCCAATCAATACATCCACTCCAAATTCGAGGCGGAAAAAACCGTTCTCACCCATGTGGCAGCCGGAACACTACGAGCCAAGATCATTCGTGTCGGCAACCTGATGAGTCGTGACAGTGATGGCGAATTTCAAGCCAACTATGTCACCAGCGGCTTTATGCGTAATTTGAAAGGGTATGCCGCTATTGGTGCTTATCCCGTGAACGAGATGGCGAGACCAGTAGAATTTTCTCCGATCGATCTGGTGGCTCGTGCGGTGCATCTGTTGGCAGGTACGCCGGATAAATTTACTGTTTTCCATGCTGTCAACGGTCACTGGATCGAAATGGGCGATGTGATTGCCGCCATGAATGCGGCGGGATTGCCTGTTGATGTTGTAGACGAAAAGCAGTTTGCCCACCGCTTGAGTGAAGCACTGCAGGACGAAGAAAAGAATATGCTGGTGTCTGGGCTTATCAGCTATCTGTCAGCCGATGCAGGGGTTGTGCGTTCTTATGTGGGCGAAGACCATACCTTTACCAAAAATGCCTTGTACCGTCTTGGCTATCGCTGGCCGCTGACAGCAGAACGCTATTTGGAAAATGCCATCAAAGCCCTGCTTTCCCTTGGCTTCTTTGACGGCGAACTGTAACCGCCGGTACACACTTCATAAAACACACGTCCTTGTGTCTGTCTTACCATACCACATGGTCGCATCCTTGTGCCTGTCCTACCGTACCACATGGACGCGTCCTTGTGCCTGTCTTACCGTACCACATGGTCGCGTCCTTGTGCCTGTCTTACCGTACCGTACCACATGGTCACGGTACGGTGGGACGGGTTTCTGTCATTTTTCCTGAAACACAGCGAACAGGGACATTTCCTCTCGAATATCCGAAAGAACAACAGGCGTGTTCGTCTTGAATGAAACAGACGAACACGCCTGCTCTTTTATGGTCTGCACGACTCAACTCTTTTACAGTGGCGGTGAAAGATCACCTCCATGCGAATTTTTTCTTTGTCCTCACAGCAGGACAGGTCCTCCCAGCAGGACAGGGAAGGGCACTATCATCAAGGGAAGAACGTCCCACTGAAGGCGGTTGATGCCAATTGCCTCTCCGTTTGTCCTTCGGTGTGCCGACAGATATGACCAGCCGCTGTAACGGAAAGAAGCCTATAGAAACATGGATCCCATCTCCCATCCAAAGGACATAGTGTCTTTCATTTACTATCACACTTTTTTCAACTCTCCATCACATCACTTCCACAATACAAGCGACAAAAATTGGAGCAAACTGGTTCTTTTGGTGAATTTATGGGAAATTATATTGACGAACAGAGACAAAAATGATACTATAAAGGTAGAAAAATGGTGCAATGTCTTTGATGGGTCAAAAGTCGCCCTGATATTTTGTGAAAACGCCACTGTCGGAAATCTCTGTTTTGTGAGTTATCACTACATACAAAAGAGAAAAAAGAGTGCACCAACATAAGGAAAGGACAGATGCAGATATGAAAATCAGGCTCAAGAAATCCTTTCATCGATATATAGCCTTCCTGCTGGCGGCGGCCATATTCATAACCGGCATCGCAGATACCCGATATAGTATGTGGGCAGCGGCAGAGGAGCCCGTGACCATTTCTAACTTTGGGGTGTTCTTTGAGTCCGGAGCGGAGTATACAGACGGACGGTATGTGTGGACACCAACGGAAGATGTAGCGAACCATCAGTTTATCTACCGCATCCGTTATGGCTTTTCGGATGTCAGTTCCATCGAACCGGGAGATGTCAAGATTTATATTCCCAAACATATTTTGAAGGCAAGGAACAATGTCTATGCCGATCTGTGTGAGCTGCCGATGACGGAAATCACAGAAGCAACCGGCGGCAACGAATTTGCGTATTATGCCGAAGGGGATAACTTCGTCATCACTAACGTGACACGTTCCATGCAGTCCAGCGGCGTGATCGATATTGCCTATACCACTGCCCGTACCACCTATTCCTATCACGATATGGTCAATTCTGACCCGCCTCACCTCTCCATCACGCTTGAACGTAATGGAGAGGTCATTGACTCGGCTGCGGCTTCGGCTCCGGCCGTAACGGTCGATACATCGGCAGAATTGGTCAGCACCACCAAAAAAGCCTCTTCCACAAGGTATACTTACTGGGACAGTACATGGGGACCACGACCGGAAGATGCGTCCCTGTATTACTATGTGATATGGACGATCGTCAGTGAGATCAAGGCAACACAGCCGTTTCACTTCAAGATCGAAGATGATTTTGCCGAGCCGGATGCGGATATCGTCGGCTACCGACTGTCGGGACAACCTTATTTTACCGACAGAAATGAAACGTACTGCAGTAATCTGGTCGATACCACCCGCCACGATCAGGTCTTGACCCGCCACCTCAAGTCCAGCTATACGACAGAACAATATACCCAGAACAATGCCTGTGAAGTGACGCTGACCCCTGCGGACGAGCCGGAAAAAGAGACATCCCTCCGTTCAGATGCGGTGTACAAATACGATAGACCACAGTTCGTGATCCCGACCCACGGCTTTAATGCCTGGAAGTATGGCAACTCGACATGGGCGGAAAAGTTTGATACCGCTTGGGATGTTGCCGACTATGAACTGTCAGAGTTTGTGGCGGGCGAAAGAAACGCCATCTCCGGCAACGTCAAGTACTATATCGAAACCGTTGTCAATCCGTATTACGATACACTGCCCGAAGCGGCCGATCCCCTTGACCCCACCCAATACGGACAGATGCCGATTTACTACCGTCTGGAAGACGAACGGCTGTACTTTGACGATGGCATCACAACAGATATGGAAGAAATCACCATCCCCGATGGTACCGTGCCCTTGACCTATGAGGATTATGAACTCGACTACATCACCTATACCTTCACCGCCAAAGACGCCTATCTCGACACCGAAAAAATGGAGTTTCAGGAGCGGTCCCCGATCTATGCCGAAGACGAAGCCATCACGTTTGAGGGCAAGTTTGAGGGTAGTGATACATGGGAATGGTTCGGCACCAGAAATCTATATACCGGACAGATCACCTTTGACACCAACCGTATTAAAAGCCTGACCTCCTCCAAAATCGCCTTCAAGCAAGGCTGCACGGCCTACCGCATCACCACCGTGAATGTGCACTACAAGACCTCCATTGTCGCCTATCCGTATTACATTGTAAAACGGTCAGATAACATCCTGCAAAAGATCGCCAACACGCCCCATGGCGATGAATCTTCTTGGCTGACCAATACCGGTACGTTCGAGGTTAAAAACTATAAAGGGGAATCCCTTTACTATAAGGATATTATCGGCAGGGACTATTTTATTGGCTACACGGTCAACTCTTCCCTCACAAAGAAGCTCACCTCCTTCGAGAATGATAACGCCAACAAATACGCCACCCTCGGTTGGAAAATCGACATGAAGGAAAGCTACATCAGCAACGATGGAGAACATTTCATCGTTCAGGACGGCGGCACGTTTTATGACCTTCTGCCGCAGGGCGGTGATGTAAACCTGTCTACGGTAGCCGTGCAGACACAGTCCGGCTATCTCGACCCGTCCGGCTACGATGTTGCCATTGTCGTGAACTATCGCGGCACCGGCCGTACATTGCTTATCGTGTCTGTCAAAGAACAGTTTGAGCAGGCTTCGCTGACCTTCAGCTTGATTTATCCGTGGGAGAGTATTGTTGACTACGGCAGCGTTGTCACCAACTCTGTTGCGTATGAAACCGGCAACGAAGCAATCACCAACGGTCGTCCCGATGACGGCGGTGCGATAACGTATGGTAACTTGATGGTCGATCTCGACCCCGACACGGATGACGAAAAATTTCTCTACACTGAAGCCGGCTACACGGTCAGTATTCTGCTTGTGGCTGATGCCGGTCTGACGAAAACAGTCAAAAGTGCCTCCGAACACTTTTACAGTGACAATGCTTTGGTTCACCAGAATGAGGAATATACCTATAAACTTCGGTACAGCACTTCCGGAGGGCTTACCTCCGATAACATGATCTTCTACGATTCTCTTGAAAATTTCACCAATGAAGACCTGTCGAGCAAATGGTGGGGCACCCTCAAGGCCATCGATGCCAGCCAGCCTGCTCTGTTGGGAGCGGCACCGGTCGTTTACTGTTCTTCGATCAGTCATCTGGATATTGAGCAGCACCAGGATTTGGACGACATGATTGGCGGTCAGCGGGTATGGCTGCGGGAGGAAGATTTCATCGCTCAATACGGCAGTGTCGAAAACGCCAAAGCAGTAGCGATCGACCTGCGAAAAACCGTCGATGGAGAAGACTTCGTCTTGACGAATGAAAACTCTGTTGTGGTGTTGCTCTACCTGCAGGCACCACCCAGCGATACTTCCGGCACGGATGACCCCAAAACCTACAACAGTGTTTACGCCTCTTATACCACAACGGATGAGTCTGCCTTCTCTCACGATGTTTTTACTCTCCACGGTTATACGGAGGTCACACTGCGTATCATGGGGGATGTGAACCTCCATAAAATCAGTACAGAAGACAACGAAACGCCCATCAAGGGAATTTCCTTCCGTCTGAACGGTACATCGGACTATGGCACAAGAATCGACCAAACCGCTTTGACGGACATCAACGGGCAACTTTCCTTCCGCAACATCGAAAAAGGAACCTATTCACTGACCGAACTGGAAGGAAGTGAGGAGTTTCTTCCGATTGAGACACCGATCATCGTTGTCATAGATGAAAACGGCAGTGTATCGTTTGATGGAATCCCCGTCATGGAGGGTACATATTACACCATCGGCAACGTACCGCGGCTTTATGCAGATATTAACCTGTACAAGCGTGACATCACCGTTCCGCAGTTATTTATCGAGGGTGCCAGATTTGAACTGACCGGCACCTCCGAATACGGCAACGAGGTGACGCTTTATGCCCAATCTGATTCCCGCGGCAGGGTATCCTTCCACAATATCGAACTGGGTACCTACACGATGCGGGAAACAACCACCAACGGTGACTATATCCTTGACGGCAACCTCTACAATGTGAGGGTGACGGGACGGAACCTGTATACCATCAGCGTCAGTCAGACGGAAGGAGCCGGTGATGCCGCACTTCTCGGCACAGGAATTAACGGAACCTATTCGATCTATAACGAACCGTACCATCAGTTTACGATCCAGAAGAATGCTTATGCAGACGGTCAGCCCATTCAGGGAGCGGTCTTTGAACTGAAGGGACAGGCGGACAGCGGCACCTATGCCGATGTTACCAAAACCACCAATGCGGTTGGACGCATCACCTTCGACCGGATGGAATCGGGCACCTATACGTTACAGGAAATCTATGCTCCCTACGGTTTCGGATTGGATATGACTGTCAGAACGGTCGTTATCGACAAGTATGGTCATGTCACAATCAGCGACAGCGAGACGGATGCTAACGGCTATTTCGTGATCGAGAACAAAGAGAACGGCGTCGTCACCATTACCAAAAAATGGCTGGATGGTCTGACCAATGCCCAGCGGGAAGCCAACGGTACGAGAGCGGTGATTCACCTCACGACCGATAAGGCGGCTGTCTCCGAGGCAACCTTCCGCGATGCTATCAATGGATCAGACTCCTGTCTGTTAGGTAACGCAGCGAACCCTCGTGTGGTAACGGATAAAAATGCGGTCAAGAGTTTCCGCCCGTGGCCGGGCAGCGACGAAGAGGTAGCGGAACGGATCGCCAGTGGTAAAGCGGTTCAGCTTGACAACGGAAAAACTGACTACCGTATCTATGCCTGGCTGGATTCCGCCACAGGTACGGTATATTGGTGGTCTGATGCGGTGAACGTGTACTACACCAACAACTGCCGCCTGTTCCGGAACCTGCCGTCTTGTACAACGATTGACGTATCGGGACTCAATACGTCCAAAATGACGAGCATGAGCTATATGTTCCAGAATGACGCGGCTCTCACCAGACTCGATCTTCGCAGCTTTGATACTTCCAACGTAACGGATATGTCCGCTATGTTTTCCGAATGTCAAAAGCTGGTGTCGTTGGATCTTCGCCGATTTGATACCTCTTTGGTAACGAATATGAGTTCGATGTTTTCCAACTGCAAGGTGCTGCCTCATCTTGATGTCAGCAGTTTTGACACCTCTGTGGTCAGAATTATGTCCAGTATGTTCAGCAACTGTCAGGCGTTGACCGAACTGGATGTTACCAACTTCGACACTTCTGTGGTCGAAGATATGTCCAGTATGTTTAATAACTGTACCTCCTTGGGGGAACTTGATGTCAGCGGTTTCGATACCTCTACGGTTGTCAAAATGAGTTCCATGTTCTACAACTGCAATAAGCTGACGGAACTGGATGTTACCCGCTTCGACACCTCCAGTGTCATGACCATGGACAGTATGTTTGCCTATTGCAGCAGTCTGACGGCTCTTGACGTCAGCCACTTTGATACCTCCAGCGTTTCGTCCATGGGAAGTATGTTCAGCAATTGTAAAGGTCTGACCGAACTGGATGTCAGTAATTTTGATACCTCCACGGTCAATAACATGGGAAGTATGTTCAGCACCTGCAACAATCTGACCTCTCTTGATCTTAACAATTTCGACACTTCAAGTGTCTATAATATGCAGGATATGTTCTATAACTGCAGCAAGCTGACCTCCCTGAATGTCAGCAGCTTTGACACTTCCAGTGTATCCAACAACGACAAAAACGACACATACGCCAGAAACAACGGTAAACCCCTCCAAGGAATGTACCGGATGTTCCAGGGCTGCAGCTCGCTCACCACTTTGGATGTCAGCAGCTTTGACGCTTCCAGTGTTACCACCATGAACAGTATGTTCTATGGCTGTTCCGCACTGACAAGCATCGTTTTTGGTCAGGATTTTGACGCTTCAAGCTGTACAACGATGGCGTCCATGTTTGGCGGGTGCAGGTCGCTGACAAGCCTTGATCTCTCTGCTTTTCACCCGATTTGCTGTACCGATATGTCCAGTATGTTCAATGGCTGCACGGCACTGACCGCCATCAACTTCGGCGACCGGTTCGATACCTCCTGCGTTACCGCTATGAACAGTATGTTTGCCAGTTGTGCGGGGCTGATCCGCCTTGACCTCAACGAGCCGTTCGACACCTCCTGCGTCACGACCATGGAAAGTATGTTCAACGGGTGTACGTCACTGACCCAGATCACTTTCGGCAGCGGGTTCAACACCTCCTGCGTTACCACCATGGCCAGTATGTTCAACAACTGTCCCAAACTGACGGATCCTGATTTCAGCCGATTTAATACCTCGTGTGTCACGAATATGAGTTCCATGTTCTGCAAAGGTTACGCCCTGCGGCACCTCGATCTTCGTGGGTTTGACCTCTCAAGCGTCACGACCATGGAGCGGATGTTCAGTGACTGCTATCTGGCCGCCAACGAAACGTGCCTTGAAACCGTGACCTTTGCGGACAATGCCGATACCTCCCACCTGACCAATATGGCTTATATGTTCTACAACTGCCGGTCGCTGACGGATGCAGGGATCGCCCGATTCGATACCTCTTCTGTCACGGATATGAACAACCTGTTTTGCAACTGTCTGTCGCTGACGGTACTGGATGTGTCTCGCTTTAACACTTCTCATGTGACGAATATGGCGTCCATGTTCAAAGGATGTTCTGCTCTGCGAACCGTTGATGTGTCCCACTTTAACACTTCTCATGTGACGAATATGGCGTCCATGTTCAACGGATGTTCTGCTCTTCAGTCCATTGATGTTTCACATTTTGTGACTACGTATGTAACAGATATGCAGTCTATGTTTTCGGGATGCAAACTGCCGGATACGATTGATGTAACAAACTTTGACACCTCCAATGTCACCTCGATGAACTATATGTTCAATGGCTGTACGGCACTGACGCAGCTCAATGTTTTATTACCAAAAACGTCACCAGTATGTCGTCTATGTTCAACGGCTGCGGTCAGGTGACCGTGTTGGATGTGTCACGCTTTGATACGGCATTAGTGACCGAAATGGGGTCGATGTTTTCAGGGTGTGGTGCCCTTGCTGCTTTGGATGTATCTCACTTTGACACGTCCAACTGCTTGAATATGGGCAGTATGTTTAGCGGGTGCAGGATGTTGACCGAACTGGTGCCCATTACAACGGTACGGAAGAACAGGCGATGGTCTTTATCAACAACGGGGCAGTGCGGATAGACGACCGCTCGACCGAACACTATATCTACGCATGGAATTCAGGCGGCACCATCTATTGGTGGTCGGATACAGACAAAGTGTATCTTGCGGGCGGGTCGAGTGCGATGTTCTGCTTTTTGAAGGAATGTACCAAGATCGACCTGACCGGCATTGACACATCCCATGCCACTTCCATGAGGCGGATGTTCAACTCTTGCAGCAAGCTGACCACCTTGACACTGGGAACGGGATTTGATACCTCCTCCGTCAGGAGTATGTACCAGATGTTCCGCAATTGCAGTTCGCTGACGACCGTTGATATCAGCGGCTTTGATCCGTCCAATGTTCTGACGATGGAAGAAATGTTCAACGGATGCAGCAAGCTCACCAAGGTGACCTTTGGCGGAAATTTCCATGCCGAAAAGGTCAGGAAGATGCGGAATATGTTCTATGACTGTCAGGTACTGACAACAGCAGACATGAGCGGCTTTTATGCCAGAGACCTTGCCGATTTGTACCAGATGTTCTACCGGTGCTACAAGTTATCAGCGATCGACTTGCGTCAGTTCAATACAGCAGAGGTGATCGACCTGAATCGCACCTTCTACCAATGTCGGGCAGCAACAACCATCCGCTTTGGCAGTGGATTCGACACCTCAAAGGCTGTCGACATGTACCAGACATTCTACAACTGCTACGGGCTGTCTGGTGTTCTTGACTTGAGTGGTTTTCATGCTCCTCATGTGGTCAACATGAATGCAATGTTGTACGGCTGCACCATGACAGAGGTACTGTTCAGTGACTTTGACGGTTCCTCCTGCACGGACATGGCGAATATGTTCTATGGCTGCTCCAAACTGGTCGGGCTGGATGTCAGCAGCTTCCGTCCGGTGAACTGTACCACAATGTACCAGATGTTCTACAACTGCTCCGCCTTGAAGACTTTCACGCTGGGCAGCGGGTTTGACACGGCACGCTGTACCAACATGGCAGGTATGTTCTACAAACTTGGTAGTGCAGCGAATGACCTCACCGCATTGGATCTGGGCAGTCTGTTCGACACGAGCAGAGTCATTGATATGTCCAGTATGTTCAGCGAATGCACCAAGTTGGTAACGCTGACGTTAGGAAGCCGATTCAATACCTCAAGCTGTACGAACATGGCGAATATGTTCTACAACTGCCCAAAGCTGGCGAGCATTGACTTCAGTGGGTTCCATACGGAGAATGTCACCAGTATGTACTATATGTTTTACAACTGTCGGGCGATCAAGACAGCCGATTTAAGTGGGTTTGATACAGCAAAAGTCACCACTATGTGGGGAATGTTCCGAAATTGTAGCGCATTGAGGGAGATTACGTTAGACCCGAATCGCTTCCATACGGACAGAGTGACCACCATGTATGAAATGTTCTTCGACTGCAAAGCCTTGACAGCGGTGGACGTGAGCTTCTTTGATCTCGGAAGAGTCACCAACATCAACGGTATGTTCAGCAACTGCGGCAAGCTGACCAGCCTTGATGTGAGTCAATGGAACACCGCAAAAGTGACAAATATGATGTATCTGTTCAGCGGCTGTTCACTGTTGAGCGAACTGGATATGAGCCGATGGAATACCGCAAAAGTGACAAATATGATGTATCTGTTCAACGGCTGTGTACAGTTGACGGAACTCGACCTCCACAGCTTTGACACGTCCAGCTGTACAAACATGGGGTACCTGTTCAACGGGTGTACAAGGCTGCAAACCATCCTGTTCAGCGATCAGTTCGACACAGGTGAGGTCGTGTTTATGTCCGGAATGTTTTACAACTGTCAGGCACTGACCAGCCTTGACCTGCATACGTTCGATACCCACGAAGTGGTTCTGATGGACAATATGTTCTACGCCTGTAAAGCTCTCACAACGCTTGACATCAGCAGTTTTGATACACACGAAGTGACAACGATGCTGAATATGTTCAACAGCTGTACAGCGTTGACAAGCCTCCTCTTCGGGGAGCAGTTCAACACGTCGGAAGTCTATACGATGGATAATATGTTCTCGAGCTGCAACGCTTTGACGAGCCTTGATTTGAGTGGCTTTGACACTGCCGAAGTGGTGTATATGAACAGTATGTTCAGTAATTGCTGGGCACTGAACAGTATCGCCTTGAGCGATCGTTTTCAGACCAGTGAAGTAGTGTACATGGGCAGTATGTTCAACGAATGCCGTGTGCTGACGGAACTCGACCTCAGTCATTTCGATACGGCGACTGTCACAACCATGAACAATATGTTCTACAACTGCAAGGCACTCACCAATCTGGATGTCAGCAGCTTTGTCACACCGAAAGTGTATACCATGGTGAGTATGTTCCACTTGTGTTCTGCTCTTACCTCACTGGATGTCAGTCATTTCGATACAAGAAGAGTCAACAGCATGTCAAATATGTTCGCCTATTGCGGAAAACTCCAGCAGCTCGACCTCAGCAGTTTTGTGACACCGAAGTTGACGACCATGGCCAGTATGTTCCGAGACTGTGTAGAGTTGGAGAAGCTTTTGGTGCCGCATTTCGATGGCGAGAGGATAGGGAACATGAACCAGACGTTCTACAACTGTCAGAAGCTGAAAAATCTCGACCTCAGCAGTTTTCATACCCCTCGGCTGAATGATATAGGCTCGATGTTCCGTTACTGCTATGAACTGGAGACTCTTGATGTCAGCAATCTTGACACGTCCAATGTCAGGAATATGTCCTATCTGTTTGAAAGCTGCAAAAAGCTGGTGTCGCTCAATCTTGAAAGCTTCAACACCTACATGGTGACGAATATGTCGTATATGTTCAACAATTGCGAAACCCTGACGGACGTGAACCTCACGAATTTCTTTACCAGCAATGTCACCGATATGTCGTATATGTTCAGCAACTGCAAGTCGATCAGCACGCTCGATCTCAGCTCCTTCGATACCGCCAAAGTGAAAAATATGTCGTATATGTTTTTCACCTGTTCGGAACTTGCCACCATTTATGTGTCGCATTACTGGAACACGGACGCTGTTACCAACAGCGGTTGGATGTTCCGATATGATTATAAGCTGGTCGGCGGAAACGGTACGCCTTATACCAAGGTGACACCCAACAACTACTATAATCAGACGATCTACAACGACAAGACGTATGCCCTGATCGACACAGCGGCTGCGGAGGATACCGAAAGGGTGGAGGGATACCTTACCTATAAAATACCGGCTGTCAACAACAGCACCGATTTCAGTTCCGAAGACGAAAACTGTTTGGTGGAGCCGCTGACAGATTCTGTCTGCCTTTATACATTTACGGGGCTGAACCCCAATGTGCAGTATTATGCGTGGGAGGAAGAGCTGGCGGACGAGGATTATATCGAATCACATCTCTACGATTCACCGCTGATGGTCACGGCTCTGCATGGTACGATCACGAATCGGCTGGTGACCTATGATGATACCGAACCGGAATATGGTTCGCTGTCCATCAAAAAGATGCTTCGGGCGGAGAATGGTGCCGAATTGACAGAGGCAGACCTCGACCGGCTGTTTGTGTTTACCATCACGCTGACGGATGAAGACAATCAGCCCCTTCAGGGTGAAGCACTTTATGGCGGAGAACTGTTTGTGGACGGTGTCGCCACCATACGCATACCGGGCGGTGTCACTGTCATGCTGGATTATATTCCCAGCGGGTACCACTATGACGTGACAGAAGAAGAAGTGGTGCGGTTCACTGCCAGCGGTCATAATACCAGTGGGATCATCGAAACGGATCTGGTATCCAGAGCAGTCTATACCAATACCAAATCCGCTGAAGAGGAAAAGCTCAATTCGTTCACACTTCAAAAGATGGTGACCGGTCTTTATGAGATAGATGCGGACTACCTGTTCACGATCGCACTGGTGGGACTGCATCCCGAAGAGTCCTATCACCTTTCGGATGGTTCCGTTTTCGTGACCGATCTGAGGGGAGCGGCTACCATTGATGTGGTGCTTAAAAACGGAGAAAGCGTTACCGTGCAGGATGTGCCGGTGGGGTCGTCCTACAAGATCACCGAAGCCGGTGGGGATTATGTGGCATCCTACTTCATCAGCGATGCCCAAGAATCAGGACACATCCTACAGCCAACCGGCAGTAACCTGAAAAGCGATCTTTCTCTTTCGACTACTACGGAATATGTGGAAGAAGACGAGACCATCACCGTCACGTTCGTCAATACCAAAAACGTAAGACAGAATGTGCGGCTGAAAAAAGTGCTGGAAAATGCTTCCGCCGGTAACTTCGATGTGTTCACCTTTGCAGCAGAATTGGGTGGACTCACGCCACACGAAGTGGTTGCCACCAGCCTTGGTCTGCGAACGGCGGATGAACACGGTCAGCTGCATATCGCCTTTGAACTGGCGGCCGATGATGAGGTGATCTTCTATGATCTTCCGGTGGGGTGTACCTATCAATTTGTGGAAGATGGCAGTGAATGGCTGGCGTCTTACCGTCTGACCAATTCCGGTACGGATGGAACGATCGTATCGGTCAGCGGGTCAAACGATGTGATCGACACCGCCCTCGGTACGGCAGTAGAAACCGTGAACGAAAACGAAGAGGTCAGCGTGGTGTTTACCAATACAAAGGTGCAAAGAGATATTACCGTGACAAAGCTGGTGGACGCTCGGGGGAGTGAACTGTCGTATGCGGAATACAGCGGACAGCGGTTCAAGTATCTTCTCCGTTTTTCTGAATTGGAGGGTGGTAAAACATACACGATGCAGTATACCCGCCAAAACCGTGCCGGTATCGAAGATGTCGGTTCGTTTACGGCTTTGGCAGACGGTACGGCAGAAGTGACCGTCTGGCTGACACATGGGCTGTCGGTCAAAATCAAGAACCTGCCGAAGGGAGCCACCTATACAGTGACGGAATATCCGACCATCAACTACATCGCCGGTTATGAGATCAGCGGCAACGAAGGGGCGGTTATTGTCAAGGAAAGTGACCGCAACCGCAAGACCTGCCGCATCCTTTCGACAGCTACCGAAACGGTGGATGAGTCCGAGTTGGATATGAACATCGTATTCACTAATCGGTACTACAATGACCCAACGGCTCGTGTTTGTCTGGTCACGCTGGAAAAACAAATCGATACCAAGGTGGCAGCGTTCGGGACACCGACCTTTCTTTTCCGCTTGAGAAATCTGGACGAAGGACAAGATTTCACCTGTTCTATCACGCTGGATGGAGACCGGCTGACGGGCACAGAAACGGTGTCGGTCACGAGAGGACACTATCTGGTGGAAGAAATCACAGTCGGACGTTATGCGGCGGATGGAGCGGAATATCTCGGCGGTACGACCGCCAAACAGCTTCAGATCAACGGAGAAGATGTCGTCAGCGAAGAATACAAGCCGGAAGGACGGATGTTCCAATTCTATCTGGATATGACAGAGGGGGAGCCGGACACGGCTTACCTGAAATTCTACGATAAGCTGGCCAACTACAGCGGCGTGAGCCACAATTCGTTTGTGCAAAACCGCATCGCATAGGGGTGAATAAAAGCGAGGATATTCTCGCGGAAAAGAGGGGGGGAGAGTCGTGAAAAAGAAAACTGTCAGGCAGCGGAAACGGCTGCTGCTGTGGCTGATCTTTGCAGACTTGCTGCTGATCTCGGTCATGTCGATGACACTGGCATATTTTACCAGTTTTGATGAGGTCACCAACCGCTTTACCGCTGTACCGATGGATATTGCTTTGTACGAGACAAACTACGACGCCCTTTCGGAGCGGCAGCGAACGACGCTCATCCCCAACCGCCTTTTGCCCAAAGACCCAGTGATACAGAATACCGAAAAAACCGATGTGTTCGTTTTCCTGAAGGTAACGGTGCCGGTCGGTATCGTTACCAACGTGAACGATGATGGAACGGTCAGCCGACCGCCGCAGAGACAGGAATTTTTCTTCCTCAAAACAGAAGAACAACGCCGTGCATCGGCTACTACCTTTCACACCCAACAAGATGCCGATGATACCGCCTGCTGGGTGGAATTGCTGCAGTATGAAGAAGGGACTGATCTTCAAAGTGATGTGCGGACGTATCTGTTTGGTTACAGCGTCTATCTTCATGCTTATGAGACAACCAAGACGTTGTTCGACTATATTGAATTGAAGAACATCAGACAGTTTGAGATCGACATTGGCGAGCCGCTTCATGTGATGGTGGAGGCCTATGGCGTACAGGCGGATGGGCTGGACGGTATCGAAAAAAACAACGGGGAAGACAAAGCTGTTTTGACCGCAGAACAATTGGCTGCCATCTATGGGATGCTTGAAGAGACCCATGCGGTGACACCTACGGGATGAGGGGGATGGATGATACATGATGAACCGGAAGATACACTCCTATCAGAGGGTGGTACTGTTGCTGTTGGTGGCCGTAGTCGTTGTGGCAGCAGTTGTGGCCGTCCACTTCACCGTGGCGTATGTGGCTCGCAAAAAGACAGCGGATAACGTCTTTGCAGTAGGACTTGTTGAACTGACTGTGGAAGAAGACAGCTTTCCGCCGGACGAAGACCGATGGGTCGTGCCGAAACGATTTTTGCCGAAGAACCCACACCTCGTCAATACAGGCAGCACGAATGTATTCGCGTTTATTGAGGTTGTGGTGCCGTATGAAGAGGTGCTGTTGGTTGCGGACGAAGGAGAGGATATTCATCAACCCGATCCGGATGGCGTGAAGGAACAAGAACTGTTCAATCTTTACAGCGAAGCAGAGGGAGCTGTATCGGGCACAGAAACAGGCGGCTTTACTGACCGCTTTACTGTCACCGCTGTGGGGGAGTTTACCTATCATCCCGACTGGGTCTTTATCCGTTCGGCAGAAGATACCACCGCCCATACCCACGCCTATCTGTTTGGCTATCGGTCTGTTTTGACCACAGAGGAGGGACAGCGTACCACCGCCAACGTATTTGACCGCATACAACTGCGTAATATCCTTGAAGGAAGTCTGGCTGCCCCTGCTGCTGAAACAATCCGTATCCGTGCCTATGGCATACAGAGTGACGAACTGAAGGGAGAGCTGTCGGTGGATGACCCGACGCATCTGTCCCAAGCGGAACTGGTACATCTGTACCAATACTATCTCCATCAGGAGGGGTGACCATGGACAAGCGGAAAAAAAGCCGGCTGGTGGTCGCTGTGATCGGCGGCATCATGGTGCTGCTGGCGGCAAGCGGAGCCGTATTCGCTTATTTTACTTCCCTGTCGGCTGTTGATAATGTGATCGCTGTGGTGGATAACGTCGTGGAAGTATCGGAGCATTTTGACCCGCCTGAAGAACAGGTGATGGGCGATAATATCTTTCCCAAAGAGGTAACCGTGACCAATACCGGCGGGACGCCCTGTTATGTGCGTGCGTATGTGGACTTCTCCAGCAGCTTCGTCCGCAGTGTGTCGTATCTATCCGCCGATGCCGACAGCGAGGGGCAGACATTTTACTCTGCCGAAAGGACAATCGACCCGACAGACGGTGTGACGACCTTTGTTGAATATGTCAACAGCGGTGAAGACTGGCACTTTGTACCGGATGACAGCGATACGGTGCTGTCCGGCTACTACTACTATACACGTCCGTTGGCAGCAGGAGCCTCTTCACCGCCCTTGTTAACGTTCGTTAAAACGGTTAATGCCACGGTGGATGACATCGATCAATACGACATCCTTGTCTATGCCGAGTCCATGCAGTTGACGGACATCAATGGTTCCGTTTATGAGGATTATGCCGCCGCATGGACGGATTATTTGGCATGACCGCTTGACGCTTCAGCCGCCCCCCTCTATCCTATCACAGCAGGAGAGAGGGGGGGCATCCTGCGGTGGTGCGTGACCGCACTGGACGACTCCGGTGCGTGACCGCACTGGACAACTCCGGTGCGTGACCGCACTGGACGACTCCGCTATCGCTCCCTACCACTTGCGGAACACACAACAGTTGACTATACTACCAAACCCACGCCAATTGGTGAGTGTCGCTCTGTCATCGTCATCTGTCACTTCTATTCCGTAGGAAAACCTTCATCAGGGCGTGTACAGGCGGGTTCTCACGAACCGACACAAATACGTCAGGAAAGCCGCCCGAGCAGCACTGCTTTTTGGGCTGTTGATGACTGCAAAAAGCCCAAGTACACAGGTGGAACACCGCCTTTTATCCTCCCTCGGCAAGAAGACTTCGACCTCTATAGGTCGGGGATGAATTGCCGTCAGCCCGTAGGGCTGACTTTCTCTTGACGACATAGATATTTGTTGCTAAAATATAGACATAGAGGTTTCCAAAAGTTATTCGTAAGATAACAGTACCGTAGGGAGTGCGGGAAGGGTTTGCCTCATAAAAAACCCATAGCCTCGGAAACTGATGCCCGTAAAATGCAATCCTTTGCAAGGTTGGGCGGATGAAAGGAAGCTCCCGCCTCTATGGGCGGTGAGTGCTTCACTCTCGATGAGCAGGACCACTTCAACTGGGTCAAAGGGCATCTGTGTCTGATCGAACAGATCGGCATGGAGAACTACCTCATCGAAATGCTGGGTAACTGACAGGAGGAAATGACGATGGAAGCAATAGAAAGAGTGTGCCGCTTTTTGGACGTCGCGGAAACCTATTATCTGGCTACGGCAGAGGGTGACCAGCCGCGTGTCCGTCCCTTCGGTACGGCTTTGCTGTATAACGGCAGGCTGTATATCGAGACAGGTAAGGTCAAAGCCGTTTCACAACAGATCGCAGCCAATCCGAAAGTCGAGGTATGTGCATTTAAGGACGGCGTCTGGCTGCGGGTAGCAGGTGAACTCATCAACGATGACGATCGTGCGGTGAAAGTCGCCATGCTGGACAAAATGCCCAGTTTGAAGGCAATGTATGACCCGGATGACGGCAATATGCAGATGCTGTATTTCAGAAATGCAGCAGCTACATTCAGCTCGTTCACAACAGAACCGGAAACGGTATGCTTTTGAGAGGGAGGAGCGGTCGCCGCGGTGTGGACAAGACCATGTCCGCCATGAAAAAAGATGGCTTCATTGTATCGCCTGTGAGGTGTAAATGGGCACCGACCGAACCGTAAATCTCCAAACGACCGACACAAAGGTGTCGCTCTCTTTGCCATTCATGGCGGACAAAATCAGCGAAAGGAACATCAGACTATGAAGATACTATACAATGACGGACACACCGCCGATTGTCCTGTTGAGGAAGAAATCAGCGTGCTGCGTCATTCGGCCGCCCATATTATGGCACAGGCCGTTAAAAGGCTATATCCGCAGGCTCATTTCGGTTATGGTCCTGCCACAGAAAAGGGTTTCCACTATGATATCGACTTCGGCGATGCGGTCATCACGGATGAATCTTTGAGCGAGATCGAAAAAGAGATGCGGAAGATCGTCAAGGAGAACCTGCCTTTCCGCACATACGAACTGCCGCGGGAAGAAGCTGTTCGGCTCATGGAGGAACGAGGCGAGGTGTATAAAGCGGAGCATATCGGTGATCTGCCGGAAGAGGCTCGCATTACCTTCTTTCAGCAGGGCGATTATATTGATATGTGCATTGGTCCCCACCTGACCTATACAAAAGCATTGAAAGCCTTCAAACTGACGGCTGTGTCGGGTGCCTATTGGAAGAATGACCAAAAAAACAAGATGCTTACCCGCCTGAATGGCGTCGCTTTTCGTACACAAGAAGAGCTGGATGTGTATGAAACCCAACAGCGGGAGGCAAAGGCAAGAGATCACCGCAAAATCGGCAGAGAGATGAAACTGTTCATGACAGACGATCTGATCGGCAAAGGGCTGCCGATGTTTTTGCCAAAGGGTTATACCGTCTGGCAAGAATTGGAAACCTACATCAAGGATAAAGAGCGGATGTTGGGCTATCAGCACGTTCTCACCCCATGTGTCGGCACGGTGGGACTGTATCAGACCAGCGGTCATTGGGAACACTATCGTGAAAATATGTTCCCCGTGATGACGGTCGAACAGGAACAGTTTGTTCTGCGTCCGATGAACTGTCCCCACCACATGATGATATACGCCAATCAGCCGCATTCCTATCGTGATCTGCCTATTCGTATCGGCGAAATTGCCCACGATTTCCGGTTTGAGCCAAGTGGTACACTGAAAGGCATCGAACGTGGACGCCACTTCTGTCAGAATGATGCTCACCTGTTTGTCACACCCGATCAGATCAAGGAAGAAGTCAGCCGTGTGGTTGATCTCATCTTTGATGTCTACCGTGATTTTGGGATTGAGAACTATCGGTGTGTGCTGTCGCTTCGTGATCCGGCTGATAAGGTCAAGTACCATCAGGATGATGCCATGTGGGAACGAGCCGAAACCGCCTTGCGGGAAGTGCTGACCGAGCTGAACATCTCCTTTACCGAAGAGATCGGTGAAGCCGCTTTCTACGGACCGAAGCTGGATGTGAACGTACAGCCTGCCATCGGTGCAGAATATACTCTTTCGACCTGTCAGCTAGACTTTTGTCTGCCTGCTAAATTCCACCTGACTTACATTGATCGTGACGGCAGTGAAAAGACGCCCGTTGTCCTGCACAGAGCCATTTTGGGCAGTCTGGATCGTTTCATGGCTTACCTGATCGAAGAAACCAAGGGAATATTCCCCCTGTGGCTGGCACCCGTACAGGTGAAGGTGCTGCCCGTATCGGAAAAGAGCAATGCCTATGCGGAACAGGTTTGGCAGGCGTTGAGAAAAGCCGGTCTTCGTGCCGAGCTGGACGACCGCAACGAGAAAATCGGCTATAAGATACGCAGTGCCCGACAGGACGACAAGGTACCGTACATGGTCATTATCGGCGAAAAAGAGGCGGCGGGCGGCACTGTATCGGTGCGTGAACGTGCCGCCGACAGTACACACAGCTATACCTTATCGGAACTGATAGAAACGCTCAAAGGCCGTATCGACCGCCGTACCCGATAACAAATATCTATCGCCAAGGGCGGCGTCCCGCCGCTCTGTACTTGGGCTTTTTGCAGTGAATGGCAGCCAAAACAGCGGCGTT
>CACZZU010000033.1 GCA_902785765.1 uncultured Ruminococcus sp. | reverse complement strand
ACCCCCAAAAACGGGCAGATGCCCAGAAATTTCGCCAGCACATAGTTGTTGATAAAGACGGCTGACAGCAGAATGATCATCAGTTTGGTCATGACGCCGCCTCCTTTCCGGCTGCCGGTGCAGAGGATGCCGTACAGTTTGCTTGATGGCAGGCAGCCGCCTGCGGACAGTTTTCACAGCCGAAGTCCTTCTTTTGGGGCTTATGTTTCGCCCACTTGTTCATCATCGCCATAAGCAGACCGAATACGAAAAAGCCGCCCGGTGCCATGGTCAGGATGGTCACCTTGTTGTCCGTCAGTATCGGCAGGGGAATGCCCGCGAACGAACCATTCCCGAAAACCTCACGGATAGCTGCCATCAAAAACAGTGCCAGCGTAAAGCCGCTGCCCATACCAAGAGCATCTACGGCGGACTCAAAAATGTTATGCTTGCTGGCATACATTTCCGCCCGACCGAGTATGATACAGTTCACCACGATGAGGGGAAGATAGATCCCCAACGCATCGTTCAGAGCAGGAGCATACGCCTTGACAAGCATCTGCACGGCGGTGACAAGTCCGGCAATCAGCACGATATAACACGGGATACGCACCTTATCGGGAATGACCTTCCGCAGAGCCGAGATGAGGATGTTCGAGAACAGCAGGACGACAGTCGCCGCCAGTCCCATGCCAAGGGCATTCAGCACACTGGTAGAGGTGGCCAGCGTTGGACACGTTCCCAGCACTAATACCAGCACGGGGTTTTCTCGCAGGATACCCTTGGTGTAGTTGTTCAGTGTCTTCATGTGCCCGCCTCCTTTACGATACGATAGGCATCAAACGCCAGTCCGATGGCTTTTTGATAGGCCGTCGATGAGATCGTCGCACCGGTAATGGTGTCCACTTGCTGATAGGTTTGTGCGGTCGTACCGACAAAGCGGTCGCGATAGCCGCTGCTGTTATCGACCGCCTTGGTGCCCACACCGCTTGTTTCACCGTGGGACAGCGTTTTGACCGCTGACAGTGTACCGTCTTCATGGATTCCGCAGATCACTTTAATGGTGCCTCCATAGCCTTTGGTCTGCACCAATACCACATAGCCGCTGTGGTTGCTGCCCTCATACACTTCGGTCACCCCTTCAGGCAGCTTGTCCGGTGTCAGCCGCTGAAAGCGGTCCGCCTGCGGCAAGACTTCCGCACGAGCTGTTTCAGCGGCTTTTTCTTCTGCCGCCACGATCACCGGCAGCGTCAGTTGGTTCACAAAGGCCAACAGAGCGGTCACAACAAGGCAAATACCCGTCAGTACGGCGATGGGTTTCAGGAGATCTTTCATGGCTTGACACCTCCCGTCAACGGGCGTCGGCGTGTCAGCCGGTTGATATATGGTGTCAGGATGTTCATCAAGAGAATCGAGTAGGACACGCCTTCGGGCAGATTGCCCCAGAAACGTATCAGCACTGTGATAAGCCCGCAGCCACAGCCAAAAATCACTTTGCCCCACGGTGTCGAGGGCGTGGTGGCGTAATCCGTCGCCATAAAAACAGCCCCCAGCAGCAAACCGCCCGACAAAAGCTGATACAAAGCGTCTTTGCCGCAAAGCAGTGACAGCAGGGCGACCGTAGCAAGATAACAAATAGGGGTGTGCCATGTGATGACACGCCGCACCAACAAGTACACGCCGCCAAGCAGCAGTGCCAAGGCACACGTTTCCCCCAGACAGCCGGCGTGCTGACCCAACAGCAATTCCCCATAAGACGGCATCATGGCAGTGGTACCTTTGGCAGCCGCCACTAATGGTGTAGCGGAGGAAACCACATCGGGCAGGTTAGCCGTATGCGGCTGTACCCAGTTCGTCATACTGCCGGAAAACGCTACCAACAGCACGATACGAGCCGTAACTGCCGGATTGGCGAAGTTCTGTCCGATACCGCCGAAGAGCTGTTTCACCACGATAATCGCCACGACACTGCCGAATATCGCCTGCCACACCGGCACCGTGACAGGCAGGTTGTAGGCTAACAGTAAGCCTGTCACAATGGCCGACAGGTCACCGAGGGTATTTTCTCGGCGGCAACATTTTTCAAACGCCCATTCGCTGACAACACAGCTCGCCACGCAGACACCGATCACCAGCAGGCTCCTCCAGCCGAAATGAACAACCGAAGCGATAGCCGCCGGCAGTAAGGCGATGATAACATCCAACATGATGGTACGGGTCGTCCGCCTGCTGAAAAAATGCGGTGACACCGATGCGATCAGCTTGCTCATTTCTTCGCCTCCCTTTCCTGTTTGTCCCGATGCTGTTTCGCCTTTGTCTGTTCCTTCTGCTGTGCCTGCTGTGAGAACAGATACTCCTTCAGCTTACCCTTGCCAAGAACATTCGTCTGTACCAACGGACGGTGTGCCGGACACACATACGAGCAGCAGCCACATTCCATGCACAGGTCAACACACAGTTTCTTCAAAGCGGCTCCGTCTCCCAGCCGATAAGCTTGTGCGATGGCTCGCGGATCGAGCCGGAACGGACAATGTGCCGCACAGGTCCCGCAGCCGATACAAGCAGTCGTCTTGGGCAGGGCTGCCTCTTTCTCGTCCATGAAGATCAGGGCATTCGTGTTCTTCAGCACCGGCTCATCCATGGAAGGTACAGCGATCCCCATCATAGGACCCCCGTACAACACCTTGGACGGCTCACAACGCAATCCACCGGCCGCTTCGATCAGATCACGAATGGACATTCCGATCGGAGCGATGACGTTCTTCGGTGTTTTCACCGCCGAACCGTCTACCGTCAGACATTTTTCCACCAACGGTTGGCCAGCAGCCAGATATTCTGCAATGAAAGACAGGGTCGAGACGTTTACGACTACGGCTCCCACATCCAGCGGCAAACCGCCTTTCGGAATCATCCGTCCCATGGTGTGGTAGACCAGCACCTTTTCGCCGCCCTGCGGGTACTGGGAAGGCAATACGTGCACTTCTACCCCTTCAGTCTGCTCCGCCAAGGCTTTCATACGGGCGATCGCCTTTCTTTTGTTGTCTTCGATGCCGATAATAAACCGCTTGATGCCCATGAACCGCCGCATGGCTTCGATACCTTGGAAGACATACTCACCCTTGTCTATCATAGTACGCGTATCGGAGGTAATGTATGGCTCACACTCCGCCGCATTGATGACAACCGCTTCCACCGCTGACAGATCATAGACGTGCAGCTTCACAAAGCTGGGAAATCCGGCACCGCCCAGACCGACCACGCCGCTTTCTTTCACGGCTTTGACAAAGCTATCAAAGTCCGTCACCCGCGGCGGGGACAGCTTTTCACAGAGCGTCTGCCTACCGTCCGACTCGATCACGACACATGGCACCTTCTGACCGTGAGCATTGAGCATTTCCTTGATCTGACGCACCTCACCAGAGACACTGGCATGGATATTGGATGATACAAAGCCATCCGCTTCGCCTATGAGCTGTCCGACCTTGACTTCGTCTCCTTTTTGCACGATGACCCGTGCCGGTTTACCGATGTGCATAGACATCGGGATCGTTACATACGGCGGTACCGCCAGCCGTTCCGGTGCACAATCAGCGGTACGCTTGTGGTGTGCCACTTTGATTCCGTGCAGTCTCATGTTGTCTGTTCCACTCCTTCTCCTCTTGACAGTGAGCCGACCCTTTCCCTCATCCTGTTGAGCATTTGGTCATTGAAGACCGTCCTGTTGTCTGTTCCGACAAGCTTGTCGGGCGTGACGGTTTCTTTTGCCAGAGCCTTTTTCACCGTCTGTCCCTCTCTGTTCAGGGGCGGTTCCCGTCCTTTCTTTCTGCACACATAGATATATATTATACTACAAAGTTCGACATTAACCAATAGGCTAACCGCCTATTTTTGCGGATTTTTTTTGGGAATAGTACCAAAAAAGACAAAAATCCGCTGCCTCGCCGGGGGAGTTGCATTTTGTGCCATTTTATGCTAGAATCAGCACGAGGTGATATATCATGCTTTCCCAACGAAAGATAATTTGTTCTCTGGTGGTCAATGCCATGATCTTTCTGATCACGGGCATCGTGTTCGTTTCCTACTTCT
The DNA here is from genome assembly GCA_902785765.1 of uncultured Ruminococcus sp. Taxonomy (GTDB): domain Bacteria; phylum Bacillota; class Clostridia; order Oscillospirales; family Acutalibacteraceae; genus UBA1213. Next base: position 7,945 of record CACZZU010000033.1, on the reverse strand, counting down.
TCACAGAGCCTAACGCTCTCATTCAGAGCGGCGTGGACTCGCTCCGCTATTTCACCACCGATTCCAACATCTTCGCAGCCTTGACATCGCTGCTGATGGTGATAGCGGACATCCGTTTACTGACCCACAAAGCGAATGCCCTGCCCCGCTGGATCGTCCTGCTCAAGTACATCAGCACCGCCTGTGTCATGCTGACCTTCAGCCTGACGGTAGTCTTCCTGATGCCCTTCTACGGACCTTTCGTCATCGGAGGTACACTGTTCATCGTACACGTTACTACCCCGCTCATGGCTCTGTTGTCGCTCCTTCTGCTCGAAAACTGCTATCCGCTCCGCATCGGTGAGATGTTCCTGCCATTGATCCCTATGTACCTGTACGGTATCATCTACTACATCATGGTCGTTGTGATCGGGGAAGCCAACGGCGGCTGGAAAGACTTTTACGCTTACAGCCGAAACGGACAGTTCGGTATGACAAAGATCTTCACAACGGTTGCCTGTATTGTTGTGTCGGTGCTGACCGCCCTGCTTTACAACTGGTGTGTCAACAGAAAAAAGAAAAAAGCTTCGCACGAAAGTGCCTCTTCCGAAGAAGCGTCCTCCCCCGAACAGAAATGAACCGTCTCCACTGTTTTTTCGTTCGTCCATGCAAACAGCAAGACCGTATATTCCCTTGGGGAATATACGGTCTTGTGTTATAGGGGCATCCCTGCATGGTCACACCTGCTTCATGATGCGGGTCACATAATCATGGAAGGACATATTGGCACGGTCGCCGGACGGATACTTGCCGTCCAGACTGAACCGGAAGACCTTCTCAACATTGGCAAAAGAAACCGAAGGCGTTACACCGGATTCATAGTGACGGCGAGCCTTATCGTAGTAGGTCTGGAAGGTGGTTTCCTGCCAGAAGGAAGATGCCTTGACACGCTGCAAAGCCGCCGTGTATTTGTCCTTCAAATAGGCGTTGCTGTTCAGGATGGCATAGCGGATAAGCGGATTCCGCTGGGTGCCGCCGGCACCGGCTGCCTGGCTGTAAAACGGCGGCTGACCGGTCATGCCCGTTCCGTCCGGATTATAGCCGTAGGTTACACCAAGGGTGCGATCGTTATCGTACACGATGAAGATCGCCTTGCCTGTGTCCTTGCGGAAATAGATGTAGTGGTTATTGTAGTTGTTCCGCATATCATCGGGGTCACCCAGAAAATAACTCACCGCCAGGAAGTTGGCGAAGTAGTCGGCATCGACTACCTTCTCAAAATCTGCCTGTGAAGGGTTGCCCGCCAAAACTTTCAGCAGATTTTTCAGAGCCGCATGGTCAGAGGTTTCCTTGTTCGTTCGGAGATTCAGGTTGTACTTCAACCCCTTGTCCTTATCCTCCACACCGTAGGTCACTTCACCCTGTACATAGTTACAGGGACGCATCGTCCACCCGCACTTGTACAAGTCACCGCCCAAGGCTGCCTGCGGCAAATTTCTCTCCAAAAACGTCTCATCGACCGGTTCGTAGATCTTCATGATACCATAGTTCTCACCGTTGAATTGAAGTTGGGTCAGCCCGATATGCTGTGCCAGAATGTTTTGTTCACGGCTCAAATCGGCAGCGTAAATCTCCCGCACGAATGTTTCGTCATAGCTGATGTTCCATTTGATGTCAAGCTCTTTCAGTGTCGCCAGACGGCGGTTCTTGCGAGCCTTGCGTTCTGCTTTGCTGGTCCAGACCTTCGCATCACTGCCGTAGTATTGAGGATCATCGAACGTCTCGTTGAAACTGAGCTTATAGTGCGACAGATTGAGCTGTCCGTTTCTGTCATACACGGGCGACAGTGACATATTTCCTTTGAGACGAATACCGACCTCTTCCATCACATGACGAACACCGTTGACTGTCAGCGTCATGGTCGCTTTGCGGTAGATCGGTGACTTCGAGCCGATACGCTTGTACTGATAGTAGTCTTGCTGAAGCTTATCCATCTCATTCTGCTCCACCGTCAGGGCGATCTGCACGGTGCTGTTCAGATCGAAAAGCTGTTCATACAGCGTTTTACCACCAACATCCGTTTCGTTCGGCGTTACCACCGGTTCTGTCGGCTGTGAACTTTCCTGCGGCGGAACTACACTGCTTTCCACCGGTCGGGAACTTTCCTGCGGCGGGGCGACACTGCTTTCTGTCGGTCGGGAACTCTGCTGCGGCGGAGCGGCACTGCTTTCTGTCGGACGGGAACTCTGCTGCGGCGGGGCGACACTGCTTTCTGTCGGTCGGGAACTCTGCTGCGGCGGGGCGGCACTGCTCTCTGTCGGACGGGAACTCTGCTGCGGCGGAGCGACGCTGCTCTCTGCCGGACGGGAACTCTGCTGCGGCGGAGCGACACTGCTCTCTGCCGGACGGGAACTCATCTGTGAGACCGTACTGCTTTCCTGCGGCAGCGTCACACTGCTCTCCGTGGAATGGGCACTTGCCTGTGAAGCTGTGCTGCTTTCCACAGGCTGGACACGTTCCTCCGAAGTCACCGAACGCTCATCGGGTAAGGTGCTTTCCTGTAAAGCTGTACTGCTTCCTGCACTTTCGTTGTTCTCGTCCGAAGTATTTTCGGGAACAGAGCTGACGGAAACGGCCGAAGGTGTTGTGCTGTTATCCGAGAATGTGCTCTGTGAAGCTATACAGGCTGACAGATTACCAACAGCAAGGATCACTGCCAACAGCAACGTCACTTTTTTTCTGAACATAAAGGGTCACCTCTCACGTCAAATTCATCGGGAAATTCACCCCATTATAGTACAAAAACTTCCGCCGCGTCAAGTCCACAGACACCACCGTCATTGTCTGTGTTTTCCTCATCCCACAACTGTCCCTCTCTTTTTGTTGAGAAACCGGTTTCCCTTTTACGTCACAGCCACGAAAGCCAGTGACGTCTGTCCATCCTGTCTCGTGTAAAAGGCACTTACGCCCTTCACATTCAACATTCTGCACAAATTTTTCTGCCAAAATTCGTCGTTTCTGATGATTCCTTATCCATAGTAAAGGAATTGACTTTAGCAACTTAAAGTTTTATAATGGATGAGTGATTGCCACTGCGAAAAACGCCGCTTTACCGGCGTTTTTCGTGGATAACGGCCGGAACCTGCTCTCCTTATCATATTCCTAGAATACGGCGGGCATTTCCGGACAGAATCAGTTCCTTCTCCTGATCGGTCAGACCATCAAGCCGCTTGAAATGCTCCACATAGTCTTTCTGGCTGTTCCACGGACAATCGGTGGCAAAGAGAATCTTTTCCACCCCATGTTGACGAATGACTTCCAGAACTTCTTTGTCATCGGTATCGCAGAAGCTGCCAAGGGATTGGAAAGAACAACTGATGTCGATGTAGCAGTTCGTACCCAATAGATACTCTTTCACTTCTTCGTGGACGTACATACCACCGAGATGGGCGAAGATCAGAAACGGCTCGGTGGTACCGACTTCCGCCGTGATGCGGTCGAGTACTGCTCTGGCCTTCTGCGGTGGACAGTGAATGACGTCAAACGCCGGATCAACACCGGCATGCGTCACGACCAGTAAGCCCAGACGGGCACATTCCGTAAGAATCGTGACATAGCGTTCATCATCAATGAAGGTTCCGGTATAGTCGGGGTGAATCTTGATGCCCCGAAAGCCGTGCTCCTTGAGGAACCGCAGCTTGTCAGGAATATCCTCATCATCGGGATGAATCCCGCCGAAGGAGATCAGATCGTTGTATGTATCGTTGATCGTCTTGGCGAAACGGTTGATGGTATCGAACTGCCCTTTGCGGGTCGCTACCGGCAGAATGACCGACAAGTCTACGCCGCCCTGCTGCATACTTTGCCGCAAGCCGTTGACAGTCCCATCGGTATAGGCTGCCACCTGTGGTGCATGAAGCAGCAGTGCCTCGATGGTATGTGCTGCGATCTTGTCCGGATAGACATGGGTGTGAAAATCAATAGTCATGCTGTGTTTCCTGCCCCTCATTACTTTGTGAAACAATGTGTGCTAACATAGTCGAAACACGGCTGCCGGCGGCAGCCGTCCGCTTTGACTATAGCACATATTTTTCAAATAATATTTCCTTTTGAGAAAAAAGGATGGAGGAGAAAAACAAATGGATATGTTCATCAAGATCCTGTTCCTCGTCGTGTTCTTTGCGGTGATGATCGGGGTCGGCATCTACTGTCGTAAACAAGCCACCAACGTCAACGGCTTTGTGCTGGGCAATCGTTCGGTAGGACCGTGGCTAACGGCCTTTGCGTTCGGCACTTCGTATTTTTCGGCCGTTATTTTCGTCGGTTATGCGGGACAGTTCGGCTGGCGGTTCGGACTCGCCTCCACTTGGATCGGTCTGGGCAACGCCTTCATTGGTTCGCTGCTCGCATGGAATATTCTTGGACGGCGTACCCGCGTGATGACGCAGCACCTCGATTCCGCTACTATGCCGGATTTTTTCGCTAAACGGTTTGACTCCAAGGCTCTCAAGATCGCAGCCGCTGTTATCATCTTTATCTTCCTGATCCCCTATACTGCTTCCTTATATAACGGTCTGTCCCGTCTGTTTGAGATGGCTTTTGGCATCCCTTATACCTACTGTGTGATCGCTATGGCTGCTCTGACCGGCGTGTATGTCGTATTGGGCGGTTATATGGCAACCGCCATCAACGATTTCATTCAGGGTATCATTATGCTGGTCGGCATTGTGGCGGTCATTGCCGCCGTTATGCAGGTCAATGGCGGCTTGACAGAGACAATTGCTAAACTCTCGCAGGAAAGTGTGACCACTGCCGGCGGCAATACCTTCAACGGCGTGTACACGTCTTTCTTCGGTCCCGACATTTTCGCATTGATCGGCGTTGTCATCCTGACCTCACTGGGTACCTGGGGATTGCCGCAGATGGTGCAGAAGTTCTATGCCATCAAGTCCGAGAAGTCCATCAGCACCGGCACGATCGTCTCCACGATCTTCGCTATCATTGTGGCGGGCGGCTGTTATTTCCTCGGCGGCTTTGGCCGCTTATTCGGTGAAGCCGGTGCAGACGGCAAACCGGTCGGCGGTTATGACTCCGTTATCCCCTCCATGCTGGAAAATCTGTCTCCCGTCCTGATCGGCATTGTGGTCATTCTGGTGCTGTCCGCTTCGATGAGTACCCTCTCCAGTCTGGTACTGACCTCCAGTTCCGTTCTTACGATGGACTTCATCGACCCGGTTTTCTGTGCCAAAAAGTCCATGGGCGAGAAGAAAAAGCTCCTCTGGATGAGGGTTTTCATCGTGTTCTTCATCGTTGTGTCCGCCGTGATCGCTATTGTACAGGCACAGTCCCCCGTCATGTTCATCTCACAGATGATGGGCGTATCATGGGGTGCTTTGGCTGGGGCATTTCTGGCACCTTTCCTGTACGGTCTGTACATGAAGCGTGTACCAAAGATTGCCGTATGGGTCAACTTCGTGGTCGGTATTGGCATCTCGCTGGCTTCGTTCATCTGTAATATGTCCGGCGTCAAGTTCGACAACGCTGTGCTGGAATACTTCAAGTCCCCCATCAATGCCGGTATGCTGGCGATGCTGCTTGGTCTGATACTGACACCCATCATTACGCTGATTGCTCCGGCCAAAGATAAAGAACGTCAGGAGAGTATCTTCTCCTGCTATAACAAGAAGGTGACCGTCTCTTCTAAACAGTCCATCATCGAGGAAGAAGGAGAAACTGTCCCTGCTGCTCCCGCCAACGAACAAAACGCTCACACAGCAAAACGTGCTAAAAATACCAAGAAAAGGAAATGATGAATCATGATGTTCCAAAAAGACATCGAAACACTCCCCCGTACAGAAATCGAACGTATTCAGCTTGAACGGCTGAAGGAAACCGTCAAGTACTGCTACGACAACGTCCCGCTGTATCATAAGCGGCTGACGGAATGTGGCGTCGAAGACGGTTCCAAGATCAAGGAACTGTCGGATATTCAGTATATCCCCTTCACCACCAAGGACGATTTCCGTGACAACTATCCCTTCGGTCTGATGGCTGTTCCCATGAAGGACATTGTACGTATTCACGCCTCCTCCGGTACGACCGGCAAGCCTACCGTTGGCGTGTATACCAAAGACGACCTCAAACTGTGGGCGGATTGTGTCGCTCGTGTTGCGGTCGCAGGCGGCGTAACGGATGAAGACATCATCCAGATCAGCTTCGGCTATGGTCTGTTCACCGGTGCCCTCGGTCTGCACTACGGTATGGAAAATATCGGAGCCACCGTCATTCCGGCTTCCTCCGGCAATACCGAAAAGCAGCTCATGATGATGCGTGACTACGGTGTGACCGGTCTGGTGGCTACTCCCTCTTATGCCCTCTACCTGTCTGAAGCCGTGAAGGAAGCGGGCTATCCCCTCTCGGATTACAAACTCCGTCTCGGTATCCTCGGTTCCGAGCCTTGTACCCCTGCCATGCGTTCACAGATCGAAGCGAACTTCAATATCCGTGTCTCGGATAACTACGGTATGACCGAATTGGGCGGTCCGGGTGTTTCCGGTGACTGTGAAGCCCGCAACGGTATGCACTTTGCCGAAGATCACTTCCTGCCGGAGATCATCGACCACGATACCGGCGAACGTCTGGGCGAAAACGAGATCGGAGAGTTGGTTATCACCACACTGACCCGCCGTGGTATGCCCGTTCTGCGTTACCGCACAAAAGACATCACGAAAATCTCGTATGAGCCATGTCCCTGCGGCCGTACCCATGCCCGTATGGCGAAAACAATGGGTCGTACCGATGATATGCTCATCATCAAGGGCGTGAACGTCTTCCCGACCCAGATCGAGAACATTCTCATCAACATCAAGGACATCGCCCCGCATTATATGCTCATCATCACCCGTGAACACTTCAAGGACAGTCTGGAAATCAAGGTTGAGCTGGACAATGCCGAACTGCTGGAAAACTATCAGCGTCTCAGTGATTTGAAGAAACACATCGAAGCCAAGATGCAGTCCATTCTGGGTCTGCGTACCAAGGTCACGCTGGTTGCCCCCAAAACCATCGAACGCTTCCAAGGCAAAGCCAAACGTATCGTTGACCTCCGCAACCAGTGAGCGGAGTGCTTTCGCCGTCAACTCCGCTGTCGCTCCCTGACGCTTGCGGAACACCCAACGGTTGACTTATACTATCCGCCCCACTGTCAGTTGGTAAGTGTCGCTCTGTTCTCGGCAAACGGTGCTTTCGTTCCGCAGCCGAACATTCTTCGCAGCGTGTACAGCAAGTGTAACTAGTGGCGTGGCTTTATATTTCCCTGCGGATAAGGGCTGCTTTCGGAGTGATTTCAGTGCTTGACTGTACCGGATGCCTGTGTCCCTGCCCCCTTCGTTGTGTCGCATGGCAGGTTGACTGCAATCTGCACAGCAGAAATTTCTATTGTAACACACAACGATCTCGCCGATGATTGGCAGTGAAAAGCCCATTGACTTCGGTCGATGGGCGGTTTACAATGTAAGTGGGGCACTTGTCTCCTGAAACGGTCGTACCACCTTTCCAGAACCTTCGTATTCCCATGGAAAGACGTGTGGGTGTACTGTGACAATCAGTCAGGTACTGACAACCTGGCATTTCATGCAAGCCTTTTCCAAAGACTTACAAGGGACGGGATACGCCCCGTCGTCTTCCTAACACTAATCAAGAGGTGAAAGATCAGATGAAAGAGTTAATGATCGGTAACGCGGCCTTGGCCAGAGGCATTTATGAGGCCGGCTGTGCGGTGATCTCCAGCTATCCGGGTACACCGAGTACAGAGATCACCGAAGAGTTCGCCAAATTCGAGGATGCTTACTGTGAATGGGCACCCAACGAGAAGGTCGCTATGGAAGCCGCTTTTGGTGCTTCTTTGAGAGGTAAACGTTCTGCTTGCTGCATGAAGCACGTCGGCTTGAACGTGGCTGCCGACCCG
>CACZZU010000032.1 GCA_902785765.1 uncultured Ruminococcus sp. | reverse complement strand
AGCCTGTTTAATATCTGTGGCGGACAGATTTTTGACCCGCCAAAGAGCAGACTCCCTTGTCAGCTACGCTGACTTTCTCTTTTGAGAGGAAACTTGGAACCATTGGAGTGCTCTCAAGACACCCTCATAGTGAGAAGTAACACGCCGCAGGATGTGACGGAAGAAGCAACAGCCGTTCGGTATCGAGATGTTAAACAGGCTCTCAAAAGCCCGTCATTGAGCAACGGGCTTTTTCACAGCAAGAGGACGGTCTTTCTGCCCGCAAAAAAGCCTGTCTTCAGCAGACAGGCTTTTTCAGCTAACGGTGTGTTACACTGAAGCGGTATTCTTTTGGGGTCATGTGGAACTTTTTCTTGAAGATACGATTGAAGTAGGAAAGGTTGGTGATGCCGATACTGGCGGCTACTTCCGTAATCTGTACCCGGGTCGTCAGCAAAAGGTTGGAGGCAATATTCAGACGGTAGTCATTGATGTATTCGATGCAGGTCATCCCCATGTATTTCTTGAAGAAACGCATGAAGTAATGCTTGCTGAGGTTGACCGTATCGGCCAGTTCATCAATGGTGATGCTGTTCATGTAGTTCTCGTTGATATAGTCGATGATTGCCTTGATGTTCTTGGTGGTGACATCTTTGATAACCGAATCCCCTTTGTCGCAGACGAACACATGACGAAACAGTTCGTAGAAGAGACCGTACACTTCGGCTTTGAGGCGAATCTCGAAACATTCGCCCTTTTCGTCATAGACCGAGATCATGTTCCGTACCTTTTGGCGGATACTTTCATAGCGGGGATGATCGGAAGAGATCACCACCGGACAGATATAGCTTTTCTCCGCAAAGGGGATGAAGTATTTGATAGAACAGGCGTCCGTGCTGTTGCCTGTCAGCAGATTCATGTTGAAGATCACCGAACGGAACATCGTCCGTTTGTTTTCATACGCCCGAAAGGAATGTAATACCGAAGGATTGACCAGTACGATGTCACCCTTTTTGACGTGATATTCCGCAAAATCTACCGATTCAATGTACTCGCCGTCTTCCACATAAACGATCTCCATTTCGTCATGCCAGTGCATGGGGAAGGTCGTGTAGTAATCCGGCATGATTGTCTTGTTGACAACGTAGGGCAGCAAAAAATCTCCTTTCTGCCCGGTTTCTTTCAAACTCATCAGCTCGTCCCGCTGCATATTTCCGACCCCTTAAACAAAAATTCTCAATGCCCCATCGCTTGATGAGCAACAGGATGGTTGATTCTTCACATTCTTACAGTCAAAAGTACTGTCCGTGAGACACGGACATGGTATGCAATAGCACTTATACGCTCATACGCTCAAAAGGTTCATTGTAGTAGCTTCCTAAACCTTGCTGATTGGCAATCCATAATTTCCTATGAGAATATTATAATATGTGACATCCGATTTGTCAAATGTTACGGGAATTTTTTTTTCTTTTCCCGAAAATTTAATATTTCCTCACGGGAATTTCAGCTTTCTCTCATTTTGGAAAAAATGTGTAACCAGCCCTCTGGCAACTCTTTCCTGAAAGTTGGCAAAAGGAACAAATTGGCGGGCAGGCAGCAGTGGTGGCAGCGGCAAGTCCCTGCACAAGAGGAGGAAAATATGGTGATGTTGGCGAATGGAGGAGGGAAGTATCCACCGGGGATACCTGCACGGCTGGTGGCTTGCTGTTTTTGCCCTCTTGTACAAAAAAGCTATCTGTGCTATAATGATGGCGTATCTTCAGAAGATGTCCGCAGCCATGCTTGGGCTGCTTGAGAAAGGATGAAGCAGGAATGTATCGAATCGTCAGAAAAAAGGCGTTGAACCCGACCGTTTCATTGATGGAGATCGAAGCACCGCTGATCGCTCGTAAAGCTGAACCGGGTCAGTTTATTATCTTCAGAGCGAAAGAAGATAGTGAACGGGTGCCTCTTACGATCGCAGACTTTGACCGTGATAAAGGAACCGTCACGATCATCTATCAGATCGTAGGCGGCTCGACCATGGAACTGGATACTTTACAAGAGGGTGATAGCCTGCAGGATTTTGTGGGACCGTTGGGGCGTCCCAGCGAAACGGAGGGTCTGAAAAAAGTAGCCGTAGTGGGCGGCGGTGTTGGCTGTGCGATTGCCTATCCGCTGGCGAAAAAACTGTCGTCTCTGGGTTGTGAAGTGGATAGCGTGATTGGCTTCCGCAACAAAGATTTGGTGATTCTGGAAGAAGCGTTCCGCACGGTAAGCCGTGAACTGCGTGTGATGACGGATGACGGCAGCTATGGTACCAAAGGATTGGTAACGAATGCTCTGGAGACGCTGATACAGGAGGGCAACCAATACGATGAGGTCATCGCCATTGGTCCTGTCGTGATGATGAAGTTTGTCTGTCAGCTTACGAAACAGTACGGTATCAAGACGATTGTCAGTATGAACCCCATCATGATTGACGGCACCGGTATGTGCGGCGGATGTCGGCTGACCGTTGGCGGCGAGACAAAGTTTGCCTGTGTCGATGGACCCGACTTTGACGGTCACTTGGTCGATTTTGACGAAGCAATGCACAGGGGCACGATGTATCGGGAATTTGAATCACACGCTCGTGAGGCTTCCTGTAACCTGCTTAACAAGGAGGGATAAGCGATGGCTGTACAAAGAAACATGAACCCACAGCGGTGTCCGATGCCTGTACAGGATCCGATGGTACGCCGCCGTAACTTTGATGAGGTGGCTCTCGGCTACACTTATGAGATGGCTGTGGAAGAAGCCCGCCGCTGTCTGAACTGCCCGAACAAACCTTGTACCACTGCCTGTCCGGTGTCGATCAACATTCCGGCATTCATTGAGCGGGTTGCTCACGAGGATATGGAAGGAGCTTATCAGATCATTGCCCAGTCCAGTTCCCTGCCGGCTGTCTGCGGAAGAGTCTGTCCGCAGGAAAGACAGTGCGAAAGCAAGTGTGTGCGTGGCAAAAAGGGAGAGAGTGTCGCTATTGGCCGGCTCGAACGCTTTGTTGCAGACTATCATCGGGAACATAGTACCGAACAGCCTGACCAACCTGCACCGAACGGTCACAAGGTGGCCATCATCGGGGCGGGTCCCAGTGGTCTGACGGCCGCCGGTGATCTTGCCAAGTTAGGCTATGAGGTCACCATCTATGAAGCCCTCCATGTGGCGGGCGGCGTATTGGTATATGGTATTCCGGAGTTCCGTCTGCCGAAGATGATTGTCCGGAAGGAGATCGACAACCTGAAAGCCATCGGCGTCAAGATCGAAACGAACATGGTCATCGGCAAGATACTGACGGTCGATGAGTTGTTTGAAATGGGCAACGAAGCCGTCTATATCGGCAGCGGTGCGGGCTTGCCCCGTTTTATGAATATTCCGGGCGAAAGTCTCAAGGGCGTGTATTCTGCCAATGAGTATCTGACGCGTATCAACTTGATGAAGGCCTACCAAAAGGGCAGCAAAACGCCTATCAAGCACAGTAAAAAAGTTGCTGTCGTTGGCGGCGGTAATGTTGCCATGGATGCTGCCCGTTCTGCGATGCGGATGGGTGCCGAGGAGGTTTCAATCGTGTATCGCCGTGGAATGGAGGAACTGCCTGCCCGTAAAGAAGAGGTGGAACACGCCCAAGAGGAAGGCGTGATCTTCCGCACTTTGTCCAATCCCGTAGAAGTGATCGGTGATGAAAAGGGAGAGGTCTGCGGCTTGAAGTGTGTAGAGATGGAACTGGGCGAACCGGACGAAAGCGGTCGCCGCAGTCCTATTGTCAAGCCGAACAGCGAGTTTGTGTTGGACGTGGACACCATGATTATGGCGATCGGTACCAGCCCCAATCCGCTGATCCGTTCCACTACCCCGGGTCTGACCGTAAACAAGCGTGGGTGTATCGTGACCGATGGCGAAAGCGGTCTGACCAGCCGTGAAGGCGTTTATGCCGGCGGCGATGCCGTGACGGGTGCGGCTACCGTTATTCTGGCGATGGGAGCCGGCAAAGCGGCGGCCAAGGCCATTGATGAGTACCTCCGCTCACAGAAGTAAAGAGAAGGACAGTGCTTCAAAACCGTGAGGCTTTTTCCATCCCTCACAGCAGGGAGAGGGCTTCCCACAGGAACAAAAAGACAGCAAGGTCATCGGCTTTTCCGACAGAGGAAAGTCGATGACCTTGCTTTTGTGGAGAAAATCGTCAGTCAAGCGGCTAATTGGGCGGTAAAGTCCGTCATGTTCTCGGCGAAAACGGCATAGCCGTGCGTGGGGTCGTTGACAAAAACGTGTGTGAGGGCACCAACCAACTGACCGTTCTGTACGATGGGACTGCCGCTCATTCCCTGTACGATGCCGCCTGTGACACGAAGCAGGCGTTCATCTGTGATGTGAACGACCATATTTTTGGTTGTCTGACGGTTGTTGTAGCTGATGTCCTCGATCTCGATGTCATAGGCACAGGGAACAGTGGAATCGTCTACGGTACAAATCAGTTGAGCGGTACCCTGCACCGTCTCCTGCCGAAAGGCCACGGGGATCAATGTTTTATCAGCGGGCAGGAGGTTGACATGACCATATACGCCGTGGTCGCTGTTGAGTGACAGCGTCCCTTGTGGGGTGTTGTCGGCAAATGAACCGCAGAGGGTACCAGGCTGACCGCTCATGCTTTTCACGACCGAGTCGATGCTGATCGGTACAATATCACCGTCCAGTAAGGGCATCAGGCATCCGCTGGCGGTGTCACAGATGCCGTGCCCCAATCCGGCGAAACTTTTGTTGCTGGGGTCAATGAAGGTCAGCGTACCGATGCCTGCGATGCTGTCCCGCACATGGAGCCCCAACTTGTAGCTTTGCGTCTGCGTGTCAAAAACGGGTGTGATGTTCGTAGTGAAGATGCGTTCATCTCGTTGGACACGCAGTACCAGGGGAGAAGTCTTGCGGCGGGCTACTGTGTCCGATAATTGCTCGTTGGTACGCAGTGGTTCACCGTTGACGGACAAGAGAATGTCACCTTGTTCGATGCCGGCTTGTGTGGCCGGCGTGGTACTGCCGTTTTTGGTTGGTACACTGCTGATGGAAGATACTACCAGACCGTCCGTATACAGCCGCAGCCCAAAGGCTTCGCCGCCCAAGTATACTTGTTGGTGTTCGCTCAAGGTCACACTGACTTCTTTCACGGGGAAAAAACCCAACAGCATCAAAGTGGCTTTCAGAGAAGGTTTGTCCTGTTTGGAAGCCGAAGCCGTGACCGCCGCATCTTCTTCGTATTGCAAAGACAGCGGAAAGCTGCCGTTCAGAAAGTGCCGGCTTGGGGCTGTCACCGTCAGACCATCCGGCGTCAGGTAACCCAGGATCGCCGCACACAAAAACAATCCGGCCAGTACCGGTGACAGTACCTTCACGATATTTCTCACGAATTGCTTCAAGATCATCACCTCCGAAAAGATCGCCGCCCGTTGGCGGCAGTTTGAAGAATTATGTGTGTGGAGGACATTGTTCCGTAAGGGAATGTCACTGTGGTGGGAGAGAGCAAAACGATGCACTGACAAACACCCACACGGCAGAGGAAACGACCGAACGAAGTTTCCTTATGAAATGCCCGAAGGAAATGTCCTTGTCATGGATGCCGCCTGTGGTTAGTTTGCGAGAGAGCGGGCGAATTTATACGCAGCCGGATAGGGGAACGGACGCTTCACGGGCAGAAAGGACGATTTTTTTGTTCAAAACTCACAAGGTTTCGGAGAAAATTTTGGCTGTGTGTTGACAAGCACCATGGTTAGCTGTTAAAATAAGATGTTACAGAAGTATAGTAGCTTCGGTGCGAAAACGCAGCGAAGCGATCATCAAGCTAAAGGAGTGAACGGCGTGATAAGAAGTATGACCGGCTACGGTCGGTTTGAAGGACTGGCAGGCGGGAGACAAACCATCTTCGAGATCAAGGCAGTCAATCACCGTTTTCTGGAAGTGCAGTGCCGACTGCCAAAAGGCTGCGGCTTTTTGGAGGAATCCATCAAAGAGATGGTGTCACAGCGTGTGTTCCGTGGAAAAGTGGATATCTACGTTTCGATTGAAGCCAACGAAAGTCTGGCGGCCAACGTCAAGATCAATCATGCCTTGGCAGCTGGTTATGTACAGGCTTTGCGGGAATTGAGAGATACCTATGACCTCAAGGACGATATTTCCGTGTCGCTGCTGGCCAGCCATACGGATATTTTTACCGTTACCAAAGCCCCCGAAAACGAAGAGGCACTTGCTGCCATTGTCAAAGAAGCCGGCGAAAAAGCCATCAGCGACTTTGTTGCTATGCGGGAGCGAGAGGGTGCCAAGCTGGCAGAAGATGTGCTGGCACATGGTCAGCGTATTCTGACGCTGGTCGATGAGATCGACAGACGTTCACCGGTTACGGTGGAGGAATATCGCCGAAAGTTGTATGAACGCCTGATGGACGTGTTGGGAGATACTTCCATCGACTCCCAGCGGATGCTGACCGAGGCGGCCATTTTTGCCGACAAAACCGCTGTAAACGAGGAAACGGTACGGCTCAGGAGCCATTACGCTCAATTGGCAGCCCTCCTGCAAAAGAGCGAATCGGTCGGACGCAAGCTGGATTTCATCGTACAGGAAATGAACCGGGAAGCGAACACCACCGGTTCTAAAGTCTGTGATGCCGATTTGGCACATAAAGTTGTGGAGATCAAGGCGGAGATCGAGAAAATGCGGGAACAGATACAGAATATTGAATAACGGGTGAGGGAGCATGAAGCTGATCAATATCGGTTACGGCAATATGCTGTCATCGTCCCGTATTGTGGCGATCGTCAGCCCTGATGCGGCACCGGTCAAGAGGATGGTACAAAATGCAAGGGAAAAGGGTCTGCTGATTGACGCCTCGTGCGGCCGTAAGACCAAGGCGGTTATCGTGACCGACAGCGATCATGTGGTTCTGTCGGCGGTACAGCCCGAAACGGTCGCACACCGTGTGAATGAAAGCAGTGAGGAGGAAAGCAACAATGAAAAGTAAAGGACTGTTGGTCGTTATTTCGGGACCGGCCGGTACCGGCAAGGGGACGGTTGTGACGGAACTGCAAAAAAGCGGCAACGTCTGCGTATCCGTTTCGGCAACGACCCGTCAGCCAAGACCCGGTGAAGTGGACGGTAAGCAGTACCACTTCTTGACGAGGGAAGCTTTTGTGCAGATGATCGGCGAAAACGGCTTTCTGGAGTATGCCGAGTATGTGGGCAACTTCTACGGTTCGCCCCGCCGACAGGCAGAAGAGTGGATGCAGCAGGGCAAGGATGTGATCTTGGAGATCGAGGTGCAGGGCTGCCAGCAGGTCAAGCAAAACTATCCGGCGTGTGTCAGTATTTTCATTCTGCCGCCGTCCGAAGAAGTGTTGGAACAGCGTTTGCGTGGCAGAGGTACCGAGACCGAAGAGGTTATTCAAAAGCGTTTGGCAAGAGCCAAAGAAGAGATCCCGCTGTCGAAGGGATATGATTATGTGGTCGTGAACGACCGTTTGGAGGATTGTGTCGCAGAAGTGACTGCGATACTGCAAAGGGAAAGAGACAAGGCTGTCAGCGAAGGCTGACGCCCGCTGGATGACAAAGGAGATGTTGATATGTACGACCGTTATACACAACCGTCTGTGGATGATATTTTTGCCGGCAAGAGCAGCAAGTATGCTCTTGCGATCGCTGTTGCCAAACGTGCCAGAGAGATCACCGATGATCTGGCACGGGACAAGAACGGCAGGAGCGAAGGCAAACCCGTTGCCAAACCGTGTGATAAGCCGGTACTGGAAGCTGTGAAGGAATTTCAGAATCACCAGTACCTCATTTTAGAGCCGGACACCAATGACTGAAACCTTTTTAGTTGCCGGAGTGGCCGTGGATAAGACGGCCTTTCACTTCGACAAGCTGTATGACTATCAGGTTCCGGACAGTATGCGGTCACAAGCCGCTGTTGGCTGTCGGGTGATGATCCGTTTCGGCAACGGTTCGCTGCGGCAGGGCATGGTGCTTTCGCTGCGGGAAGCCGAAGAAATTACTGGGCTCAAGTCTATTCAGGAATGGCTGGACAAGGAACCTGTCTTGTCCGAAGAACTGGTGCAGCTTGCCTTCCACATGAAGGAACGCTGTTTTTGTACGCTGTTCGAGGCCTGTCATGCGATGCTGCCGACCGGGTTGTCTCTTTCGGTGATGTACGACTACTTTCTGTCGGACACTGCTCCGCAGGATAGGGACATGACCGACTGGTCCGAAACGGAAGCAGGCATCGTCAGTTACCTGCGGGGACGCAAAGTCCCTGTTCGGCAGGACAACTTGTGTAAAACCATGGGCTTGTCGGATGACAGTCTGTTGGTACGGCTGTTTAAGAGAGGTGTCCTGTCCCGCCGTGAGTCCGTGAAAAGACGTCTTCAGGACGTCAGCATCAAGATGGTGACCCTGCGGACAGACGACCTCGACCGACATTTCACGCCGACCCAGCAAGAAGTAGTGCGTACCCTGCAATCCGTCGGGGATATTTCCAAAAAGGAGATCTGCTACTTTACAGGTGTGTCGGGGGCGGTCGTAGATAACCTTGTCAAGAGGGGCGTCTGTGCTTATTACGATGCCGAGCCGCCGGCTTCCTTGCCGCAGGCTCCCCCTGACCGTTTGCCGGAGGTTATCGCCCTGACACCACAGCAGGACGATGCCTATCGGGCATTGTTACAGCATTATGACCGGAAAGAACCTTCGGTGGCCTTGCTGTATGGCGTGACGGGCAGCGGCAAGACCTCTGTCTTCATGAAACTCATCGACCAAGTACACGCCGATGGACAGGGCGTGGTCTGTATGGTGCCGGAAATTGCTCTGACGCCACAATTATTGGATAAGTTCACCCGCCGTTATGGTGACAGCGTAGCGGTTTTCCACAGCGGTCTGTCACTGTCCAAGCGTTTGGAGGAATGGAAACGGGTACGCAGTGGGGCAGCAACGATCGTGGTGGGGACTCGTTCGGCGGTATTTGCTCCTCTGTCCTCCATTGGTCTGATCGTCATGGACGAAGAGCAGGAGTATTCCTATAAATCGGGAGCTGCCCCTCGTTTTCATGCCCGTGAACTGGCAAAGCTGCGATGTGTATATCATCGCTGCCCGCTGGTGTTGTCTTCAGCGACACCGGCGGTAGAAAGCTACTATTATGCGACACAGGGACGCTATGCCCTCTACACGCTGAAGGAGCGTTACGGAACGGCACAGCTGCCCCGTGTACTCACAGTAGACATGAATGGCGAACACCAGATGGGTAATCTGTCTGCCTTCAGTTCTCTTCTGTTGGAATCACTGGAAGAGAATCTGGCGAAAGGACAGCAGTCCATTATCCTGCTGAACCGGCGAGGGCACAACACGTTCATCGCCTGCCGCAGCTGTAAGGAAGTGCTGTCCTGCCCGCACTGTTCGATTTCGCTCACCTATCACAGTGCCAATCATCGGTTGATGTGCCACTACTGCGGTTATTCCACGCCGCCGCCGGAAACGTGTCCTGCGTGTTCTTCACCGAAGCTGCGGTATGCGGGATCCGGTACGCAAAAAGCGGAACAGGAGTTGGCGGAGTTGTTTCCGCAGGCACGGTTGGTGCGATTGGACACCGACTCGACCATGCAGCGGTACGCTTATGAAAAAAAGCTCCATGCCTTTCGGGAAGGGGAATATGACATCCTGCTCGGCACACAGATGGTCGCTAAAGGATTGGACTTTCCGAATGTCACACTGGTGGGGGTGCTGTCCGCTGACCGCATGATGCACAGCGATGACTTCCGCAGCTATGAACGCACTTTTTCGCTGTTGACACAAGTGGTGGGCCGCTCCGGACGGGGAGACTTGGCTGGTCGGGCAATCATCCAGACCTATGAGCCGGAAAATCCTATCATCGAGATGGCGGCGGTACAGGACTATCAGGCCTTCTTCGACAGTGAGATCGGTCTGCGGCGAGCGATGCTCTATCCGCCGTTCACGGATATTTGTGTGGTCGCCTTCGCAGGGGAAGACCGTGAGGTGACGCAGGAGGCGTCCCTCTACTTTGCCCAACAGTTATCGTCGCTGGCTTCCCGTGAATATGCCGAACAGCCTATGCGGGTACTCGGTCCTTCACAAGCTCTCATTGCCCGTGTCAACAACCGGTTTCGTTACCGCATGATCATCAAGTTCCGCAGCAACCGTCGTTCCCGTGAACTGTTGGCACGGCTGCTGACGCTGTTTGGACAACAAAAAGCCTATCACGAGGTCACGGCTTACGCTGACATTGACCCCGATACCATCATATAGCAAATTCCGGCGGTGCCGGTTCTTTGTACACCCAAACCGCCGTTGATATACGATCACACTCCCGTGTAAGACGCGGGAAACATCCGTATCCTCGGATGACAAGCGTTCCCTTACGGGGGAAAGCCAACGCTACCCAACAGGGAGGTATATTTTTTATGGCTATCAGAAACATTATCAAGGAAGGCGACCCGCTCCTGACGAAAGTTTGCCGTCCGGTGGAAAAATTTGATGACAGACTCAAGACCTTGCTGGACGATATGTACGAAACGATGCTTGACCGTGACGGCGTGGGTCTGGCGGCACCGCAGGTCGGTATCCTGCGGCGGCTGTTCGTGATCGACATCGGTGACGGGCTGTTGGAGTTCGTCAATCCCCGCATCATCAAAACAGCGGGTGAGCAGGAAGGCAGTGAAGGCTGTTTGTCCTGTCCGGGCGAGTTCGGCATCACCAAACGTCCGATGTATGTCACGGTGGAAGCCTACAACCGTGAAGGTGACCGCTTCACGCTGAATGCCGAAGGACTGTTGGCGAAGGCGATTTGTCACGAAAACGACCATCTGGACGGTATTCTCTTCAAGGAGCACATCATCCGTAAAGAAGAACCGCTCCCGCCGGCCGGCAAAGCGGCTCGTAAGAAAAAATAACCGCCGAAGACCCTTTGGAGGGAGGAATACGCCATGAAAATCGTCTTTATGGGGACACCGGAATTTTCGGTGCCCTGTCTGCAAGCTTTGCTCGAAGATGGTCAGACGATCGCCGCTGTCTTTACGCAGCCCGATAAACCAAAGGGACGCGGCTATCATCTGGTGCCGCCGCCCGTCAAAGTCTGTGCAGAAGCACACCATCTTCCCGTCTATCAGCCGGCAACGCTGAAGGACGGTACCGCCTTGTCCCTATTACAGGAACTGCAGCCCGATCTGATCGTGGTCGTTGCCTACGGCAACATTCTGCCGAAGGCGATCCTGACGCTGCCGCAGTACGGCTGTATCAACGTACACGCCTCTCTGCTGCCTATGTACCGTGGTGCTGCTCCGATACAGCGGGTCATTCTGGATGGTCAAAAAACGACCGGCGTTACGACCATGCAAATGGATGTGGGATTAGATACCGGCGATATGCTGATGAAGGCGGAAATCGCCATTGCCGAGAACGAGACGGCTGATGAACTGCACGATCGTTTGTCGGAGTTGGGGGCTGACCTGATCGTGAAGACCGTCCACGCGGTCGCCGAAGGTCGTTTGCAGCCTGAAAAACAGGACGACAGCCAGTCTTGCTATGCGGCGATGCTGGACAAGTCCTTGTCGCCGATCGACTTCACGAAAACAGCTCAACAGGTGCACGACCAAGTCCGTGGACTCTGTTCATGGCCCTGTGCTACCGCTGAACTCAACGGCAAGCGGCTGAAAATTCACCGCACCATCCTATCACAGGGCAGCGGACAACCCGGACAGGTGTTGTCGCTGCAGCCTTTTATCGTAGCCTGCGGAGAGGGAGCCATCGAGATCCTCGAGCTTCAGCCCGAAGGAAAGAAAAGAATGTCCGCACAGTCCTATCTGAACGGTCTGCATGGTATCACGCCCGCCGACCTGCACTTTCAGTAGTAGGTGGAGTGTATCGTGGGCGGCGTGCCGCTGTTGTTTTGGTGTTTGAAAAAATGGCAGCCGCAATCCCGTCGGCTTTAGACGGTGGGTTAAGGCTGCCAAAAGCGTAGCTTAGGGACGGTTCAGCCCGAATTTACGCCTGTGGAGTTAGTAGGTTACGAGGACGATGAAGCAGGAAGCCCATTGGCTTTAGACAATGGGTAGTTCACGAACCGGCGGAACATCGTCTTGAGAAAGGCTCCCTCATGGAACGGCAGTGCGAAATGACGATAGCAGAGCGATATGTACCCATTCAAGTGGGTTGGATAGGATAGCCAACGATGGTTGTTCAGTAAGTTTCAGTGCACGGGAGCGGGGGCATCCCGTCTGCGGTTACGCACGAGGTGAGGAAATGAGAGAGAAGACGGCAAGACAAACGGCATTGGAAGGTTTGCTGCGGGTCGAAAAGGATAAGGCGTATTCCAACTTGACGCTGGACACGCTGCTGCGGAACAGCTGGTTGTCCGAGAGAGATCAGCGGTTGGCTGCGATGCTGTTTTACGGTGTACTGGAGCATCAGATGCTCCTCGACTACAATATTGCGGTACGGGCGAACCGACCGCTGGAAGAGATCGACCGTACCGTGCGGGTGCTGCTGCGGATGGGGCTGTTCCAGCTTTACCAAGCGGACAGTATTCCGACAACAGCCGCCGTGAACGAAACGGTCAAACTCTGCAAGGACAACGGGCACCCCGCAGCAAGCGGTTTTGTCAATGCTTTGCTGCGAAAAGCGGCGGCAGAACCAGTGCGGTACCCTGACCCGAAAAAGGGCAGGAACAAGCACTATGCGGTTCGCTACTCTTGTCCGGAACCGATCGTTCGCCTGTGGCGGGAAAGTTACGGTGATGACAATGCCCTCGGGCTTTTGCAATCGCTGGCGGACAGACCGCCGCTGTATGTGCGGGTCAATACGCTGAAAAACACCGCTGCGGAACTGATCGTGCGGCTGGCACAGGAAGGTGTTCATGCCGCACCGTCTTTGTGGGACGAAAATGCCCTGACCCTGACCGGTACGAGAGCCGTTGAAAAACTGACAGCGTTTCGGGAAGGTCGCTTTCATGTGCAGGATCTGGCGTCACAGCTATGCTGCCGTTTTCTGGCACCACAGGCAGGAGAGGTCGTTCTCGATGCCTGTGCAGCACCCGGCGGCAAAAGTTTTACCTGTGCGGAATATATGAACAACCGTGGGCGGTTAGTGGCGTGTGACCTGTACGAAGCAAGGGTCGGTCTGATCCGACAGGGAGCACAGCGGTTAGGCATCGGGATGATCGAAACGCAAACGGCAGATGCTGCCGTGTGGGACAGCGACTTACAAGCGGATCGGGTGCTGTGTGACGTGCCGTGTTCGGGACTGGGGATTCTGCGGCGAAAGCCGGAACTGCGGTACAAGGATGATCTGGGGCTGGACGAACTGCCCGCTATTCAGTACCGCATCCTGTGTCATGCGGCGACCTTTGTGAAGCATGGCGGGATGCTGCTGTACTCGACCTGCACCCTGCACCCGCGTGAAAATAACGACAATGCCCGCCGGTTTTTGGCGGAACATGAAGAGTTTATGGCGTGTCCGCTGAAATTGCCGGACGGCATGACGAGAGCGTTCGAGGAACATGACAACGAACTTACGCTGATGCCGCCGCAGCATCAGACGGACGGATTCTTTATCAGTTTATTTCAAAGGAAGTGAAGTCCATGCGAACGGATATCGGTTCGATGTACGAGCAGGAGATCGCCGAAGACCTGACCGCTCTGGGGGAACCGCCTTATCGTACGGCACAGGTGTACCGATGGGTGCAATCGGGTGTGAAATCCTTTGATGAAATGACTAATATCTCGAAGAAACTTCGAGAAAAACTTGTGCAGAACTACCAACTATTTTCTGCAACTATTGAAAAAAAATTGGTTTCGGCTTATGATGATACAAGGAAATATCTGCTCTCCTTTCCGGATGGGGAAGCGGTGGAGTCGGTGCTGATGAAATACCACCATGGCTACACCAGTTGTATCT
This sequence comes from uncultured Ruminococcus sp., assembly GCA_902785765.1. GTDB lineage: Bacteria > Bacillota > Clostridia > Oscillospirales > Acutalibacteraceae > UBA1213. The sequence goes on along the minus strand of CACZZU010000032.1, from coordinate 3,830 downwards.
CAACGCAGGTCGGCTGTAAGATGGGCTGTACCTTTTGTGCGACCGGTCAAAGCGGCTTTGCCCGCCAATTGACCGCTTCCGAGATGCTTTCGCAGTTACGGACAGAGCAGGAGGATGCCAACATCCGTATTTCCAACATCGTATTGATGGGAATGGGCGAACCGCTCGATAACTATGACAATGTCATCCGTTTTCTGCACCTTGTCAGTCACGACAAGGGGATGAACATCGGGATGCGGCATATTTCGCTGTCGACCTGCGGGGTCGTGCCGAAGATCTACGAATTGGCGGATCTGAAACTGCAGCTCACGCTGTCTGTTTCTTTACACGCACCGAACGACCAGATCCGCAGCCGCACGATGCCGATCAATCGCCGCTACGGTATGCAGGAACTCTTGAAAGCCTGCCGCTATTACATAGCCCAGACGGGCCGCCGTATTTCGTTTGAATATGCGATGATCGACGGCGTGAACGACAGTCCGGCGAATGCCGCAGAACTGTCCCGACAGTTGAAAGGGATGTTGTGCCATATCAACCTGATACCGGTGAATCGTGTTGGGGGAACAGGTTACCATAAAAGCAAGCAGGACAGGATCCGCCAATTTATCGCAGTATTGGAAAAAGCAGGTCTTACAGCGACGGTAAGGCGTACGCTGGGCAGTGACATCAATGCTTCGTGCGGACAGCTCCGGCGGGCACATCAGAAGGAGGAACGAACATGAGGGTATATTCCGGCAGTGATATAGGTCTGGTGCGGGATTCCAACCAAGACTACTGTCAAACGGGACTGTTTCCCGACCATGTAGCATGGGCAGTGGTCTGTGATGGAATGGGCGGTGCCAATGGCGGCTGTACGGCCAGCAGCGTAGCGACAGAAGCTATATCGCAGTATATGACGGAGGGGTATCGCTCGGACATGACCTCCGAACAGCTTCGGGAACTGATGCAGCAAGCGGTACAGCAAGCCAACACCAAGGTGTACCAACTGTCTGTGGAAAATTTTACGCTGCGGGGCATGGGCACCACGGTCGTATGTGTGATCGTAAAGGACGGACAGCTCCATATCGTTCATGCGGGCGACAGCCGAGCCTACCTTTACCGGGACGGCAGCATTCATCGTCTGACAACCGACCACTCCATCGTACAGCAATTGGTGTCTGCCGGTCAGCTTACCGATGACCAGGCGAGAGTGCATCCCAGCCGCAATATCATCACCCGTGCTCTCGGCATTGAAGCGGCTTTGACGACCGACTATACACAAGAGCACTTCCCTGACGGCAGCGAACTGATCGTTTGCACGGATGGTCTGTGCGGTTATTTCAGTGACGAGGAACTGTGTTCTCTTGTTCGTGATACCGATGCCGAGGTGTTGATCGAGAAGCTGATCCGTGCGGCAAAAAATCAGGGCGGCAGCGATAACATTACCGTGGCTGTCATCACTGACTGACGGATTGAAAGGAGTTATGTTGGATGGATAAATATACCGGCAAACGACTGGACGGAAGATATGAGATACAAGAACTGATCGGTGTCGGCGGAATGGCGATGGTCTATAAGGCACACGACAATCTGGATGACAAGACGGTGGCGATCAAGATCCTCAAGGACGAGTTCCTTGGCAACGAGGAGTTCATCCGCCGCTTTAAGAACGAATCCAAAGCGATCGCTGTATTGTCGCACCCGAATATCGTCAAGGTGTACGATGTTAGTTTCGGTGACCGGATACAGTATATCGTCATGGAGTACATTGACGGTATCACGCTGAAGGAATATATCGGTCAGCAGAGTGCGATTCCGTGGAAGGAAGCCGTTCACTTTACGGTGCAGATCCTGCAGGCCTTGCAGCACGCTCACGAAAAGGGGATCGTTCATCGGGATGTGAAGCCCCAGAATATTATGCTCCTGCAGGATGGAACCATTAAGGTGACGGACTTCGGTATTGCCCGTATCAGTAACGGCGAGACCCGCACCATCACGGATAAGGCTATCGGTTCTGTGCACTATATTGCCCCCGAACAAGCCAAGGGCGGTGTCACAGACGGCAAGGCGGATATTTACTCGGTCGGCGTGATGCTGTATGAAATGCTGACAGGCCGTTTGCCTTTTGATGCAGACAGTGCTGTTTCGGTCGCTATCATGCAGCTCCAGAACGAGCCGAAACCGCCCAGAGAGCTGAACGACAGTATTCCTGAAGGGCTCGAAGAAATTACGCTGCGGGCGATGCGGAAAGAGCCGCATCAGCGGTATGAGAGTGCCAAAGAAATGCTGGAAGCGATCGAACTGTTCCGCAAGGATCCTACGACCCGCTTCAACTACAACTATTTCGTGGACAGAGCCCCGACCAAATATATTGAGTCACTAGGTTCTGCCGCACCGGTACAGCAGCCGGCAGCAACCTATAACGATGACTTCAGTGCTTTTGAAGCAGAAGTGTCCAGTTCCCGTGCCAAGACGGTAGTCAAATGGGTGACAATTCTTGTCAGTATTCTGGTGCTGGCAGCGTTCATCTTCTTCTTTGTGCTGATCGTGCAGAATATTGCCAAGCAGAGCGAAGTAGAGACGGTGGATGTCCCGAACTTTGTGGGGATGAAGCTGGAAGATGTGCAGAACAACAAGAACTACAAGTTTAACTTCCGCATCATCGACACCAATCAGGGAACGAACGTGAACGAGATCACCGCACAGGATCCGGAATCCGGTACCAAAAAGATCAAAGAAAATGCGACCATCAAGCTGACCGTCTACACCAACAAAAAGAAGGTGGAGGTGCCGAAGGTTAAGAACTATCTGGAGCAAAAGGCAGTCGAAAAACTGACCGACAAGGGCTTCACCGCCTATGACATCCAGAAGGTTTACAGTGCCGATGTGGCGGCCGGCTATGTCATCGAGTGTTCGCCGCAGGAGGGAACCGACCAGTATCCTGACACGCCGCTGACACTCATCGTTTCCAATGGTCCGACACCGGAACTGATCGAGATCCCCAGCGTGACCGGACTGTCCTTCGATAAGGCGAAAGCCAATCTGGAAGCCCTCGGCTTCAAGACAGAAAAAGCCATGGTAGCCAGTGCCCTTGACCCCGGTGTTGTCATCGGTACCGATCCGCTGCCCGGCAACAAGCTCACCAAGAGAAAAATCACCATCCAAGTCAGTGACGGCAGCAAGATTCGCCGCTCTGTCGAGTATATCGTTGGTTTGCCGGAGGATGAGTACGCCGAGATGGCTGTACAGATCATTCAGAACAATGCGGACGGTACGAACGTCATCCTCTTTGATAACAAGATCGTACCCGCTACCGGTGCCGAAGCCAAGACCACTGTCAGTCCGGACGGTGCCGTCAACGACAAGAAGAAGATCACCACCATGGTCAACGGGATGAAGTGGGAGACTGCCACCATCGACTTTAAGGAACAGACCGTCTCGCTACAGGATGCTTCCTACAAAACCAGATACAAGATCAAGGAACCAGCTCCTCTTCTTCTCAAGGACTTCAAGAAACAGCTTTGTGTCATGCTGTACGGTTACTTCAAAAGCATCGACTATACCCAGTACAGCCGGAGTGCTTCCACCCGTGAGAGTATCAAGAACTATCTCGAAGCGATTGTAGAAGAGTATGCGTACTATGACAGAGAAACCGATGATTACGCCGGTCGTATCATGGATACCGTGGGTGACCAGACAGAGGTTCAGGCGGTTTATGACGAAGCCATCGAACGCATTGATACGTACCTCAACAGCCCTATGAATATAGACGAACCTTCGGAGGACGAGTCGTCGGAAGAACCAAGTGAAGACTCGTCGGAAGAACCGAGTGAGGACACGTCGGAAGAACC
>CACZZU010000031.1 GCA_902785765.1 uncultured Ruminococcus sp. | reverse complement strand
ATTCATAATGCTTCTGCAGAGAAGCTTCTCTGATATCCATAGTTCTTTCTTCCTTTCGTTGTGTTCGGTACCTGTTGAGAGTCACGGTACGCCTTTGACTATTATAGTACATTCTCCGCCGAATGTAAAGCGGCTTTCGTGGACTTTCTCCGCTGGATGTTTTTCCTCTGTGCGGGTATCGACCGCCGCGAAGGGACACGTCCGTACCAAGGATGGTATCGTGCGGATGTCTTTTGGCAGCGGAGAGAGCAGCAGCCGGCAAGAAGTACCGCAGGGGCTAAAAATAGCTGTACAAGCCGCCCTCAATGTGTTACAATGGAGGCAGAGTGGTCGTTCGGCGACTGTACCATCTATTTTACAAGGAGGAATCTGTATGGCAAAAGAGAAAGTCACTGTCAAATCGAAAGAAGAACTGGACCCGAAACGGCAGGCCTTTGAAAAGGTCATGGATCAGCTCAAAGCCACCAAAACCGAGATGCTGCTGTTGAACATCGCAATTGTCCTGTTGGGGTTGGTGATGGTGTGTATCCCGAAGCAGTTCAATGAATTTATCGGACAAATTCTGGGCTGTGTCCTGTGTGGATGGGGTATATTGCGTGTAATTGCGTTTCTGCGGCTGAAAAACGAAGAGATCTTTGGTTCTTATGCACTGGTTCAGGGAGCCGCTATGATCGGCTTCGGCTTGTTCTTTTTGCTGCAGGCCGACCGTTTTGCAATACTGCTCAACAACGTGTTGACGATTATTATTCTGGTCGCAGCTGTTCTCAAACTCCAGAACGCCATCAATTACTACAAGCTCCGCATCAGAAACTGGTGGCTGCACCTGCTGGCAGCGGTCGTGCTGCTGGCGTTTGGCATCGTCGCTCTTGTCAAACCCGGTTTTGTCGATGACAAGGACGGTCTGGTTATCTTAATGACCATCATCATGGGTGTGGCACTCATGATCAGCGGACTGTGGGACATTTTTTCAGTGCTGATCCTGTCCAAAGCCATCCGTGAAAAGGCAAAAGAGTGGGACGAGCAGGGACTCTTGTCCACTGACGGTCAATCCGGCAAAACACAAAAGGCGGTCAGACCGGACAAGTTCAAAAAGGTTGTCCATGTCAAAGAAGTGGAGACACAAACCTTCTCCGATGCTGAAGTCGAGGAGATAGACAGATTGGACTATGACGATGGCTTTGACGCGAAGGATAAAAAGAAGTAACTTTCGTCAGTGAACAGGGAACAGTGGTTTGGCAAAGTCCCGATACCGCATCGAAACACGTTACACCGATGTTCATTTTTCAGATCAGTAAAAAACACCCGCCGATTCAAGGAAAAATCGGCGGGTGTTTTTGTGTGTCAGGAACGTGCTTGTGTCAGTTTTCTTCGGTGGGAGTGGCGGTTTCTTCTACGGTTTCCTCTTCGTCAGTGGTGTTTTCTTCGGTGCTGCTGTCTTCTGTGGAGTGGCTGAGATCAACGGTGACGATAAAGCCACCGTCATTATCGCCGGAAAGGGTATACGCCTGTTGATCGGGAACAGGCAGGTCAGTTACATAATCATAGGCGGCTGGTACATAGTATAGAGCGTAGTCGCCCCGTTCGGTTGACACCAACAGCGGGTCATTAACGGGGTGTTCATGGAGCTGGTCAATGTATTCCTCCAGCACCAAACCGTTTTGTGTAATGTAGTAAGCAGAGGGATAGCCGACATAACGGAAGTGCCATGATTCATACTGAAAGCCGGTCACATCTTGTCGGTCTTCCGGGTAGCGGACAATAAAGCCGTATCGCCAGCAGTTTTCGTTGAGCCATGAATAGGGCGGGATGTTGTCGTAGCGAAGGTTGCCGGTACCATCACCATCGCTGATATCCAAGTCAAGGTCAAAGGCGTAGCCGGTCTGATGTTCGCTGTAACCGGGTGGTGCGACCCATTGTTCGGCTTCTTCCTGTCCGACGGTTCCGACCTCGTTATTAAACAAGTCCGCCTGTGTTGCCGCACTGCGGTAGCCGCAGGCGATCATAATGTCTGTCTCACCGTAGAAGGCGTAGAAGTCGTCCATCATGTCGTTCAGGTGAGAGGCGGCTTCTTTGTGCAGACTGACGGTGAAATCCGAAAGCATATAGTGACGTTCAGGCGTGTCGGCGAGGGAGTACAGATCGTCTCCGTCTGTCATACAGGCGTGGCTCTTGTTGACGAGCATTAAAGTGCCGGCATAGGATTGGTCGTTTGTTACAGAAAGAATTTGGTGGGATGTCAGCCAGTCAGCCGGATGGTCGGATGTGTCAGAGGTATCAGACGAGTCGGAGGGATGGGAGGTGTTGGAGGTATCCGAGGAATGAGAGGTGTCGGATGTGTCAGACGTGTTGGATGTGTCGGACGTGTCGGACGTGTTGGATGTGTCGGACGTGTTGGATGTGTCGGACGTGTCGGACGCATGAGAGGAGTCGGAGGTTTTAGATGCGTCAGACGGTTCGGGGGGTTCCGATCCGGAAGAAGCGGCAGAGGTGTCCGATGCCGCCGAAGGGACGGAGGATACCGGTGCAGAGGATGATGGAGAGGAAGGTTCGGGTGGTATTTCTGATGGCGTAGAAGGGGTTCCTTCCTGTGAAACGGTGCTGATGACGGAAGATATTTCGGTGTCGATAGGTTTGGCTGGTGCTGAAGCCGTCAGGCGGTACAGACCATAGATCACGGCGAACAGCAGGATCGAGATCGCCAGTACGACGGTGAGTACGATCAGTTGTTGTCTGGTTGTCAGAGAATCGTCAAAGTCGATCGACAGCGACGGAGGGCGTGACGGATGTTTTGGGGAAGAAGGGGATGAGGAATGTTTTGGAGTCATAAGTGGTTCTCCTTTTGTTAGAGTAGTCCTTCTTCTATGATAATAGCACGGGGGAGGTAAAATCAAGAGCGAAAAATGACAAAAATGTTCTCGAAAAATCGGCAGTCTCACTGCCAAAGCACCAACAAACAGAAAAATGTGGCTGCTTTGGGGGAAAATTACAGCAGAAAAAGACAAAATCGTCGTGATTTTTCGACGGATACCTTGCAAAATCCATAAAGTCATAGTATAATGTCAGTGTCGAGTTTTATGATTTTGCTAATAGAAGACAGCGTGAGCTGTCACATCAACATTGACGACAACGGGATGTTTGTGACAACCAAAACGGTTTGTTCGCATACTCCCGTACCCGTACCATACAATTCATTAGGAGATGATCTATCATGGGTATTATCAGTGCAGTCGTTAACTCGGTCGGTGGCACACTATCCGATGCCTATCTGGAAGCGTACCGCCCGTCCAAGATGGGACCGAGAACTGTTGTGGCTCCCGGTATCTTTGCGGATTCCGGTCAGGGACGCAACACCAACACCAAACGCAGCAGCAACATCATTTCAAATGGTTCGATCATTCAGGTCGCTTCCGGTCAGCTGATGTGTCTGGTTGACGGCGGTCGTGTTGTGGATTATAGCACCGTTCCGGGCTACTACAAAGTGGAAAACTCCAGTTCACCTTCTCTCATGAACGGCGAGTTCGGTGCTTCTTTGCGTGACGGTTGGGACAGGATTCGTTTCGGCGGCAATACCTACCATGAGCAGAGAGTAATCTATATCAACCTCCGTGCCATGGAGGGTATCAAGTTCGGTACTAAATCGCCGGTGCCGTATTATGACGAACACTATAAGATCGACGTGCAGGTCAAGGCTTTCGGTACCTTCTCCATTCAGGTCGTAGAGCCGTGGAAGTTCTTCAATGCGGTTATCCCGCCGGAGTGCATTACCGATGGCAAGGGTCTGGAAGTGGATGACTTTTTGGATGATACCTTCATGTCGGAATACATCGGTGCGTTGGCAGAGGCACTCAGCAGCATTTCCATGCTCGGTCAGCCGCTGTCCCGTATCCCGACCCAGACAACTCAACTCACCAAGTATATGCGTGACGCTCTTGACCCGGTATGGCGTCAGGATCGTGGTCTGGAGATCAAGAATGTTGGTATCACCAGCATTACCTATGACGAAGACACCAAGAAGCTTCTCCAAGAAAGAAACCGTGTGGCGATCTACAACGACCCCGGTATGCGTGAAACGTTCGTACAGACTTCTGTCGCCAGAGGTATCGAAGCGGCCGGCTCCAATGCCAATGGTGCGATGACCGGCTTCATGGGTGTTGGTATGGGCATGGGTGCTACACAGGGCTTCATGGGTACTGCATCACAGACCAATATGCAGCAGATGCAGATGCAGCAGCAACAGGCTTACGGACAGCAGCCCTACGGTCAGCCTTACGGTCAACCGCCTTACGGTCAGCAGCCGCCCTACGGTCAGCAGCCGCCCTACGGACAGCAGCCTTATGGTCAGCCGGCTTACGGACAGCCGCCCTACGGACAGCAGCCTTATGGTCAGCCGGCTTACGGACAGCAGCCCTACGGTCAGCCGCCTTACGGACAGCAGCCTTATGGTCAGCAGCCCCAACAGCCTTATGGCCAGCCGCCTTATGGTCAACAGCAACCGCAGCCTTATGGCCAGCAGCCTTACGGACAACAGCCCCAGCAGGCTCCGCAGCAGCCTCAACAGGCTCCGCAGCAGAATCAGCCGCAACAGCCTCAACAGGCTCCGCAGCAGAATCAGCCGCAGCAGCCCCAACAGGCTCCGCAGCAGAATCAGCCGCAGCAGCCCCAACAGGCTCCACAGCAGAATCAGCCGCAGCAAAATCCGCAGGCTCCGCAGCAGGGTGCTGCCGCCGGTTGGACGTGCAGCTGTGGTGCGACTGGCAACACAGGCTATTTCTGTAATAACTGTCATAAACCGAAGCCGCTGTTCTGATGGCATTGTCGGTATAACAGACGCATATCCTACTGATGAAAGTCGGCTCACGGGGTCGCCGTTCAAGCACCTTTTCGTCCTATGAACCGCAGAGCCCTTATCGGTTTTCGACAAGCCGATAAGGGCTGTTTTTCAGGCGGCTGTACATGAACGTCACGACAGCGGCAGAGCTGTAATCCACAAGAGAGGTGAAAACGGTGTCGCAGGACACCTTGGCTTATGGAAACTGTATCCTACAAATGTATCAATTGTGAAGCACCGCTCCAATATAACCCGCAGAAGCTCAAATTCTACTGCGAATATTGCCGCAGCGAATACACCGAAGACCAACTGCGTGCCCATTTCGGCAGTCTCGATCAGCAGTTGAATCAGCAGGCGGTTTCGGAAGATGTTGCTCCGACCGATGTGCCGGAAGGTTTCGAGGAATTTTCGTCCAACACAGTGATGTACACCTGCCAGAGCTGTGGAGCAGAGGTTATTACCGACAAAACCACGGCAGCAACCTTCTGTATTTATTGTCACAATCCTGTCGTGCTGTCGAACCGCCTGACAGGTGCTTTCAAGCCCGATCGGGTCATTCCCTTCCAGATCGCCGAGCAGGACGCTCAAGATCGCTTCTTTGCCTTTTGTGCAAAGAAACGCTTCCTGCCGAAGAGTTTTATCGCACAAGCCGAGTTGGATAAGATCAAGGGCGTGTACTATCCCTACTGGCTGGTTGATTCTCTCAAGGATGGCTGTCTGTATGCAACGGCCAAGAAGATTCGCACATGGACGGTCGGTGATGAGGAATATACCGAGACAAAGACGTATCGCGTCAAGCGGGCCGGCAAGATCGACTTCCACGATTTCCCCTATCCTGCGTTGAACGGTGAACACAGCAAGGCGTTGAAGTATGTCAACCCCTATGATGACAAGGACTTCCGTCCCTTCACGATGGCGTATTTGTCCGGCTTTCTGGCCGAGAAACGCAACACCGAACGAACAGATGTACAGACGGATGTGGATAAGGAACTGAAAGAATATGCGACCCGCATCTACAAAAACACCATCACCGACTATGACACCGTCGAGGTGAACAGTGTTGAAGTGCACACCTTGCAGGAAAAGTGGAACTACGCCCTCATGCCCGTCTGGATGATGAATTTCCAGTACGAAGGCAAGGACTATCTGTACGCCATGAACGGTCAGACCGGTAAGAACTACGGCGAACTGCCGATCAGTAAGGGCAAGCTGGCTGCTTTTGCTGCCATCCTGTTTGTATTGTTGCTGGCAATCTGTATGTTAGGAGGTTGGTTCCTGTCATGATGAAGAAACTGTTTCAAAGAACCGTCATGGTGTGCGGTACGGCGGCTGTGCTGATGGCGGGTGGCTTGTCTGCTGCGGCGGTCACGCCGGAAGAGGTGCCCGTACCGCTGACAGAAGCGGCCGCCGTAACGATTGCCGAAGAAGAACGGCTCGTCACCGTGTCTGTCACAGAGGGTGATGCCGGTTATGACATTGTACTGACGGATACGGACACAAAGGATGATTCGCAGAAGAAGTCGCCCAACTGGGGGATGATTATTCCCGTCAGTCTGGTGATCAGCCTTGTTGTGACGGGTATTGCCGTGTGGATGATCTACCGCGGCTATAAGTACAACGGTATGACAGAACCGTATGAGTTCAAGAATAAGGCACCGCTCGACCTGAAGGAACGAGAGGATGACCTCATTGATGTGCACGTCACCAGTGTGCACATCAACCGTGGAAATGATAACTGACAGAGCGGGGAATCGTTACCTTTCCTGCAGCAATAGGAGATTCTGTCACATTACGGGAAGACTCCGCTGCTGTATCAGGAGAACGATCGGAGAGAAGGATACGTTCCACACAAGGAACGATCAAGGCAGTTGGTTCATCAGCACGGACGAGGAGGAAAACAATAGATCTGTTCGATAACACCGGAAAACAGCCGCGTTTTATTCCCGTCATTTCGGATAACGTGAGGGTTTGTGCGGGAAATCTTGTGCAGATGTTCGGAGAGACACAAAGTTACCGAACAGGTCTGATATGCCGGTGATAACATTCTCTCCGAAAGTACCTGACGCAAGCACAATGGGGGTTTTTGTATGAAATTTGATGTCATGCCAGTGGCAACCGAAAAGCAGATCGAAGAGGTGGAAGCTGCTGCGGCAGATGCCTGGCAGGAATGTTATGCCGGTATGTATCCTGAAGGACAGTTTCAAGAGATGTTTGAGGAGATGCGTTCCAAAGAAGCCCTGCGGCGGCTCATGCGGGAGGGACACATTTACTATATGGTGCTGGCGGACAACCAGTTTGCCGGCTATCTGTCCTTCCGTTACAGCGGCAGCCATGTGTTTTTATACAGCTTGTACGTCAAGCCTGGTTTCCGCAAAAAAGGCATCAGCCGTAAGGTGATGGAGCAGTTTGACAAAATGTTGAGCGGAGAGGAGTTTCGTCACGTTCGCAAACTGACGATGTGGGTGCCGCGTACCTATCATCAAGGGGTCAATGTTCTCCGTCACCTCGATTTTCAGGTGACCAAAGAAGTCGACAACCATATCGTCAAGGGCTATCCGCTGAATGAGTATGTGATGGAACGAAGAATTAAAAGGAGTCAGGCAGATCATGGGTAAGAAACTCAAGGGATACATCCTTTCCCTGCGTACCATTCTCGAAAGTGACCGACCGATACCGGACAGCGAAGCACTGCGGCGTGAACTGTTGGTGGAGATCGGCTTCTGGCAGCATGAGCGGCTCATCCACTTATTGGTGACCATTCTGTTCGCTTTGTTGACGATGTCGGTGTTCATTCTCATCCTGTTCTACCACACATGGGGGGTGCTGCTGCTGTTGGCGGCGATGCTGTGCCTGTTGGTGCCATATATCCGCCACTATTTCATTCTCGAAAACGGGGTGCAGACACTCTATGTCCTCTATGAGCAGCTTCTCAAGAAAGAAGGATTTCCTGCCGACTGTATTCCGTCCACACCGGGAGTTGTCATCAAACCGCTCAAGAAGTGACAGGAGACTGTTCCCACGGAGATATTGATGCCTATCCTTGGTCGATAGGCTTGAGTGAACTTACGGCTTCTGTTTTCGTGTGAATGTGTACATAAAAAGTGTGTGGAGGCACCGAAAAAGCAGCCCCGTCCTTTCGATCACGAAGGGGCAGGGCTGCTTTTCACACCTGTGGAAAGCGTTTCCTCATCGGTTGAGCAGGTACACGCCGAGATTCAGATAACCGGCGAAGGTCAGCCACAGGAGATAGGGGATCTGCAGCAGAGCCGCTGTTTTATGGATGGGATAGAACAGTACGATCATCACCAGCACAGCGATCCACAACAGCACCAGCCAGATGAAGGCGAACAGGTACAGTCCAAAACCGAAGAACAGCACGCACCACCAGAAATTCATTGTCAACTGGAGAGCATATACAAACATCGCCCGAGACAAGCCGCTGCCGCCCGTATTGTACACCACGGACGCACTATATGCCATCAGTACAAACAGGATGCTCCAAACAATCGGAAACAGCCACGCCGGGGGTGTTAAAAACGGCTGTTTGGCCGCTTGATACTGTGGCATACCCAGATAGGTCACGATACCGCCGCCGATTGCGAACACAAATGTCAGTGCCAGTGCATACCAGAAGGTCTTCCACCGAAAGTTCATTTTGTTGTCACCGCCTTTTGGTTAGTATATGCAGAGAACGGTGAGTTTATGAACCTAAAATCCCCCTTGCCGATGTGGACAAGGGGGAGAATATTCAGAGCATATCGTTGAGGAAGAAGCCCCATCCGGTACCATTGCCAAAAGTGCTTTAAGCTCTGCCCAGAGAGAGGTTCGTGGGATCACTCGAATCCAGCGAGAGGCTTTGGAGGATGAAGTCAGCCCCTCGTTCCGACAAGATTTGCTCCAGATCGCTGGTATACCGTGCCAGCCTGACAGGGTATTTCTGAATTTCTTCTGTCTCCAGCAATTCTTTGGATGTCTGACAGACGATTTCCTTTTGGGTTCGGAGGGGATCGCTTTTGTCTGCCGATACAACAGGAGCGGTATCAGACGAAGCATTGTCCTCCTTGCTTTGGCCGGGGACGGTACGGTCAGCACTTGTCGGCGTGGATACAGACGGACTATCCGACAGAACAGCGGACGTTGCAGAAGGCATTTCCTGCGATGGTGCAGGGGGCACTGTCAGAAGAGCGGGCGGTCATAAATGTGACAAATAGTGCACACGAGAGTGTGGTCAAATTTTATCCAACGCCTGCTTGATGTCGGCGAGAATATCGTCGATATACTCAATGCCGACCGACATACGGATGAGGTTGGGCTTGACGCCGCAGTCTTCCAATTGTTGGTCAGTCAATTGACGGTGAGTTGTGCTGGCAGGATGGAGAGCACAAGTACGGGCATCGGCTACATGAATGACCAGTTTGGTGAGCTGGAGAGCATCCATAAACTGCATCGCCTTCTCACGGCCGCCTTTGACACCAAAGGAGATAACACCGCAGCAGCCGTTAGGCATATACTTCTGGCAGCGGTCATAATACTTGCTGCTGGGCAGGGAGGGATAGTTGACCCACTCGATCTTGTCGTTCTGTTCCAAGAACTTGGCAACAGTCAGTGCATTCGCACAGTGACGTTCCATCCGCAGGAACAGTGTTTCCAGACCGAGATTCAGCAGAAAAGCGTTCTGGGGGCTTTGCTGGGGGCCGTAGTCACGCATCATGTGGGTAACACACTTTGTAATATAGGCGGCCTTGCCGAATTTTTCGGTATAGATGATGCCATGATAGGACTCGTCCGGTTCGGTGAAGGCTGGGAACTTGCCGTTTGTCCAATCAAAGTTGCCGCTGTCTACAATGACACCGCCCAAAGCAACGGCATGACCGTCCATGTACTTTGAGGTAGAGTGTACAACAATATCGGCACCCCATTCAAACGGGCGGAACAGAACAGGAGTCGGGAAGGTATTATCCACGATCAGCGGTACGCCGTGTGCGTGTGCCAGTTTGGCGTACAGTTCTACGTCTGCTACATCCAAAGACGGGTTGGAGACACTCTCCACAAATACGGCACGCGTGTTCTCCTGAAAAGCGGCGTTGATCGTTTCTTCGGTGGCGTCAGGGGTCACGAAGGTGAAGTCGATGCCCAACTCTCGCAGGGACTTATTGAACAGGTTGAAAGTGCCGCCGTAGATAGCACTGGCACAAACGACATGGTCGCCGGCATGGCAGATATTGGTGATGGACAGCATCGAAGCGGACTGACCGGAAGCGGTCAGCATCGCACCAACACCGCCTTCCAGAGCGGCAATTTTCTCGGCTACGGCACTCAAAGTGGGGTTAGCCAGACGAGTATAGAAGAAGCCGTCTTCTTCAAGGTCGAACAGTTTGCCCAGTGTGGCGGCGGAATCATACTTGTAAGTGGTGCTTTGTACGATGGGAATCACCCGCGGTTCACCGTTTTTGGGATGATAGCCTGCCTGTACGCATTTGGTGTTGATATGATAGGACATGGTTCAGCTCTCCTTTAGCTTTTCGCAGATTTTTAATATATCAGCCGATACCGCTTCGATTGAGCGGGCGGCATCGACGATGTGGATGTTCTCACGGTCTTTCAGCAGGGCAAAGACCTCATAAAAGCGGTCGCGTACCCGTTGTTGGGTGTCGACATTTTCATAGATCTCACGATAGGAACGATCATCACGGATACGCCGGTCGCCAACGGATGGGGGAATATCCAGAAAGATGCACACATCGGGACGCAGAATTTTCCGGCAGTTCAAATTCATCTCCATGACCCACGACAAATCGGCTTCAATGCCCTGATAAGCGAAGGACGAGTAGTAGTAACGGTCACAGATGACATCATAGCCCTGTGCGAGATATTGCTGGATGCCGTTTTTTTTATTGACGTTGTGGAAAATTCTGTCCAACAGGAACAGGGCGGACAGTTCATAAGCATCCCGCTTGACAAGACCGCTGAGTGCATCACGCAGCAAACCGCCGGTCACGGAGTCAGTTGGTTCGGCTGTGGTATGTACCTTCCGTCCGTTCTGCCGCAAGGCTTCGCTCAGACGGGCAATTTGTGTGCCCTTGCCCGAACCGTCCAATCCTTCGAGAACGATCAGTTTGCCTCGTACTGTTTGATACACGTTTGATTCCTCCCTTCCCGAAAAATCCTCCCTCATTATACTCTCATCTTCACCATAAATCAAGAGGGCTATTTCAGCGACAGCAAGCATTGGAAGAATTGGTTCAGAAGATCAATGCCGTTTGCTGTCGGGTACAGTCGGCGTGTGGCGAGATCGACGAGAAATATGTGTGTCTGCGTGAAGGACACAACAGGGACAGAGATCGTCAAGGAACATTCTTTCCATGCGACACGATAATAAAGAGCGGATGACGTTCGGAATAGTATCCCTCACAGGCAGTATGCGGAACACCTGACGCTTCCTTTCGGAGTAAACAGGTGTTTTGTCGATAGAACAGGTGCTGTTTTTGAGGGGATGTACCCGTTGTGGTTGTGATTTGACTGGTTGTTTTTGGGCAAAATCGTGTGTTTTTTCCTCCTGCACCTTGATTTATTGTTGGAAATATTCTATAATGAAGGAGATTTTGGTTTCTCTGTATCGGCGTATTGCAGGGAGCCATGCGGATCAAACGAAAAGGAGGATGCCGTGTTTACGGCAAAACAACATGATGTACCATCGTAACAGACCGAATACCTCGGTCAGGCACTTCGTCGGTATGGCACTGGTCTTTTCCCTTATCGTGGGAATGTTCTGGTGTCTTGCACCGACACAGGCGGCAGCCGAAGGCAAAAAATTCACGGTCGGCTTTGACGCAGAATTTCCACCCTATGGCTACAAGGACGACACCGGCGAGTATGTCGGGTTCGATCTTGATTTGGCACAGGAAGTATGTACCCGCAGAGGATGGACACTTGTGAAGCAGCCCATCATTTGGGACAACAAGGACATGGAGTTGGACAGCGGTTCGATCGACTGTATCTGGAACGGCTTCACCATCAACGGTCGTGAGAATGAGTACACTTGGTCCACACCCTATGTCGATAATTCACAGGTCGTGGTGGTACGGAAGGATTCTGACATTCAGAAGTTGAGGTACAGGCGGACTCGTCCGCTTTGGCAGCCTTTCAGGGTGACGATGCCACCGCTGAAAACAAAGCGTTGGCGGCTTCTTTCAAGAAGCTGCAGCAGACAGCAGACTACAACTCGTCCTTCTTGGAACTGGAAAGTGGCATGGCGGATGCGATCTGCATGGATATTGGCGTTGCAAACTATCAGTTGAACAGCCGTGGAGACGGTTTCCGGATGCTGGAAGAGCGTGTGTCCAGCGAAAAGTACGGTATCGGCTTCAAACTGGGCAACAAGACCCTGCGGAACCAAGTGCAGGAAACGCTGCTGACAATGAAGGCGGACGGTACTTTTGATGCTATCGCTCAGAAATGGGGATTATCCGACAGTGTGTGCTTGAGTGCTGACGATAGTTACATGGATAAGGAAGAATCTTCTGATAAGCCGGTATTGCCCGGTCAGAAGAAGGACGGCATTGACTGGGGCTTCATGCTCAGTGAATTGGCCGCCGGTATGGGCAAGACCCTGTTGGTCTTTTTCCTGACGCTGCTGTTCTCGCTGCCACTGGGTTTGCTTCTGACCTTTATGCGGATGTCCCGCTTCAAGTTACTGCAGTGGATCGCTCGTATCTATATCTCCATCATGCGTGGCACACCGCTTATGCTGCAGCTCATCGTGGTATGTTTTGCTCCGTACTATGTGTTCGGTATGAGCCTGAATGAAGGTTACCGTTTTGCGGCGGTTATTATCGGCTTTTCCATCAACTATGCGGCATACTTCGCCGAAATCTACCGTGCCGGTATTCAATCCATTCCGGTTGGACAACGAGAGGCGGCTTCCATTCTGGGTTATTCCAGAGTTCAGACCTTCGGACGCATTATCTTCCCGCAGATGGTCAAGAACGTCTTGCCGCCGGTTACCAACGAGGTCATTACCCTCGTCAAGGATACTTCTTTGGCATCGGTGCTGACCTATCTGGAAATGTTCACGATTGCTAAACAGATCGCGGCAACCTATTCCAACCTGATTCCGCTGTTTGTGGCAGGCGTGTTCTACTATGTCTTCAATTTCGTGGTCGCTGTTGTGATGGCTCGCATCGAGCAGCGGTTGAGTTACTATAAATGAGAGGGGAGATGACAGCTATGAAACTATTGGAGATCAATCATCTCAGTAAGAGCTTTGACGGCAAAAATGTGCTGGAGGATATCAGCATGGCGGTGAACAAAGGAGAGGTCATCTCGATTTTGGGACCTTCCGGTTCCGGTAAATCTACGCTGCTGCGTTGTGCGACCTTTTTGACAGAAATGGATGACGGTGAACTCAGCTACTGCGGCAAGCAGGTCGTGCACAGCGTTAACGGTCACGCGGTTTATCCCCCCAAGGCAGATATGAAAGAGGCTAAATCGAAGTTCAGTCTGGTGTTCCAGAATTTCAACCTGTTTCCACACTTCAATGTGCTGAAAAACGTTTCGGATGCAGCCATCCATGTGATGAAGCGAGATAAGGAAGAGGTATATGCCGAAGCCAAGAAGATTCTCGAAAAGGTTGGTCTGTCCGACAAACTGGACGCATATCCTTGTGAACTGTCCGGTGGTCAGCAGCAGCGTGTAGCGATTGCACGTGCTTTGGTGATGAATCCGGAGATCCTGTACTTCGATGAACCGACTTCGGCTCTCGATCCGGAGATTACCGCCGGTATCCTGCGGATCATGAAGGAACTGGCGGCTGAAAAAATGACGATGGTGGTCGTTACCCACGAGATCGACTTTGCCCGTGCCGTATCCGACCGTGTCATTTTCATGGACGGTGGTGTCATTGTGGAGCAGGGTGCTCCGCAGGATGTGATCGACAATCCGTCCAACGAACGAACCCGTTTGTTCCTCCAAAAACTTTCCCTGTGAGGAAAGTAATCGTATCGAACACAGTTCAGCCAATCGTGTTTCGTGGGTACTGTATCGGTGCAGAACGGTCGAACTTCTCTCTGCGGGAATGAAGCGGAGAGCGTCATTGAGAACATAAGAAGCCCGAAAGGGCTGACCAGATGGTTCAGGGGGACTTTCGCAGGAAAGTTCCCCTGAATTGGCAGAAGGCACAGGGGAAGGAGTGAACAGAACACATGAAAAAGGTGCGTATCACTGTGATGCGGCAAACGATCTACAAGGACTTGATGGAGCAGTACGAGAACCCGATCAAACACGCCTGTACGCTGCGGGTCGGACAAGTCTTCGTTGCCAATGGTTGGCAAAAGCCGGAAGGCTTTTGCGACAGTGCATGGGACAGTCTGTCTGCTTTTGTGATGACGTTGGCGTATGGTGGCGAAGACATCTACAGTGGGTGGATGAAAAACAAACGCACGGCGATGGTGGCTTGTAATGACGGCTTCCGTCCCGTCAGTTTCCTGTTGGAAACATTGGACGAAGAGGCAGCGGTATAGCACCGATGAAAGAAAGAGGAGGACGCATGATGCAGGAACACTTACAGAAAATCGTATCACCGTTGTTGGTATGGTATGCCAAGAACCGCAAGGACTACCTTTGGCGGCAGGATAAAGACCCGTACCACGTTTGGGTGTCAGAAATCATGCTCCAGCAGACACGCATTGAACCGGTCAAGGCGTACTATGCCCGCTTTATGCAGGCGTTGCCCACGCTCGAAGACTTGGGACGTGTCTCGGAAGAACAGCTTTTGAAGCTGTGGGAGGGACTCGGCTATTATAGTCGGGCGAGGAATCTGCATAAAGCGGCACAAATGATCCTGTCGGACTGCGGCGGACAGTTTCCGCAGACATATCGGGAACTGCGAAAGCTGCCCGGCATCGGCGACTATACTGCCGGAGCGATCGCGTCCATCTGTTTTGGTGAAAAAGTGCCGGCAGTGGATGGGAACATCCTGCGGGTGGTGGCTCGTATTGTGGGCAGCGATAAAAACGTCCTGCTGAACGATACGAAAAAGGAGGTCACAGCATGGTTACAGGCTGTGATGCCGTCTGCCTCCGGAGACTTCAATGAAGCCCTGATGGAGTTGGGCGAAAACATTTGTCTGCCTAACGGTTCCCCCTTGTGCGAAAGCTGTCCTCTGCAGGAATATTGTACCGCATACCAGAAGGGGCTGACGGAACAGCTTCCCGTGCGAATCAAGACGGTCAAACGCCGTCAGCAGGAGAAGACGGTGCTCTTGTTGGTGTCGGACAAGGGACGTATTGCCATCGAAAAACGTGGCGACAAGGGACTGTTGGCGGGAATGTACCAACTGCCGAACGAAGACGGCTATTATACCGCTGAAGCCCTGTGGGACAAACTGCTGTCGTGGCAGATCGAGCCGTTGGAAATCATTCCTTTGGGCAGCAGCAAGCACATTTTCACTCATATAGATTGGCTGATGGAGGGCTTTCGTGTGCGTGTTGCCGCAGAAAATGGGCGTTTCCTTTGGGTGACACCTGAAGAACTTCATGCACATTATGCCTTGCCCACCGCCTTCAAGTATTATGACCGCTGTTATTGAATGACCGTCTGGCGATCCATCGCTTGACACGGAAATATAGGAGGAGGATACACCATGTCTGATGTCATTGAAATGACCCACCCACTCATCAAACATAAGATCACGATGCTGCGGGACGAGAGAACCGGTACGAACGAATTTCGTCAGTTGGTAGAGGAGATTGCCATGCTGATGGGCTATGAAGCATTAGCCGACTTGAAAACACATGATGTCGAGATCAAGACGCCGATCGAGAACACCGTACAGCCCATGCTGAACGGCAAAAAACCGGCGGTTGTGCCAATCTTGCGAGCCGGTCTGGGCATGGTGGGCGGTATTCTGGCGTTACTGCCGAACGCAAAGGTAGGACACATCGGAATGTTCCGTGATGAAGTGACGCACAAGCCACACGTCTATTATTGCAAGCTGCCGTCCTTCATCGAAGAACGGTTGGTGATCGTGGTCGATCCCATGCTGGCGACAGGCGGTTCCCTGATTGATGCCGTCAACGAGATCAAGGCACGAGGAGCCGAAAATATCAAATGTATGTGTATCATCGCCGCCCCCGAGGGGGTTGCCGCTTTTACACAGGCTCATCCCGATGTGACGCTGTATGTCGGCTCCATTGACCGCTGTCTGAACGCCGATGCGTATATCTGTCCGGGCTTGGGCGATGCCGGCGACCGTATCTTTGGCACGAAATAATGAGCGGACGGCGTGCTGCGGAGGTTATATCCATGCTCAACCGACGTGCTCCACGATATGAAGGATGGGCTTCAAAAGTTGTCGGTTGTGTGTTCTTCACAACAACATTATTGACAAACAAAAGCGACCCTCTCTTTCGGTCATTGATCGAAAGAGAGGGTCGCTTTCGCTGCAGTAGGAAGCAAACCTACCTGCTTATATGGCTAGGCGGTGTGCCGGATAGCCTGTTTCAATTAAGCGAATGCTGGTTTGAGTGGCAAAAGCTGTATTCGTGCCGATGCTTTTGGGAGCAAAAACATCGACCGAACGAATCAGCATACGAGGGAACATCCTCCATATCAAGTGTTGCGGCCGCAGCACTTCTTGTATTTCTTGCCGCTGCCGCAGGGGCAGAGGTCATTGCGGCCGACTTTGGCGGTTTTCTTGACAGGACGGCTGGCAACCGTGCCGTCACCTTCCATATTGGTAGAAGTCGGCTGGGCAACCTGTTCACGCTGCATGAATTTAGCGGCAGCTTGTTTGACATCATCGTCCGAATAGGTCTTTTGGTCGGCGGACGGTTTCTCGACAGAAGATGTCGGTTCAGTCGGTGTTTCCGGTTCGGAAGGCGTTTCAACCGGAGCGGGAGCATCTTCTTTCTTCAGACCGTTAAAGGACAGGGAGATAGTGGTGCTGGCACTCTGCTGGTCGTCACCGATGACCAACGGTGTAACGCCCGAATTGCTCTGGGAATCTTGAGAAGCCTTCTGGACATTCAGGGCGGCCAAGGCAGCGGCAGCTCTTGCCCGTCCACCGGCGGCACGCTTCACGGCCAGTTCACGCATCTCTTCCTGCATACGCAGTCTCTCGGCAACACGTTTCGGAACAACCAGCAGCATCTTGATGGTGTCCTCACGGATACAGCGGATCATGTCATCGAACATATCGAAGCCTTCCAGACGGTATTCAACAACCGGATCATGCTGACCGTAGGAACGCAAGCGAATACCACGCTTGAGTTCTTCCATGGCATCAATGTGCTCCATCCAGTAGCTGTCTACGTTCTTGAGCAGGTAGACACGCTCCAGTTCACGCATGGTTTCTTCGGGGATGAGCGTCTCGTTCTCTTGGTAGAGGGCAGTGGCTTTTTCGGTGAGCATCTCAATGAGGTAGTCCTTTTCGAGCGTTTCGAGATCTTCTTTCGTATAGACGAGGGTCTCTTCGTCATCATCGGCAATCAGCCAGCCTTTGAGGGATTCCCGCAGACCGCTCAAATTCCACTCGTCTTTCTCATCAAAGGGCAAGTATTCGGCAACCTTGGCGGCGATGGTATCGGGGATCATCTTGAGGATGGTTTCACGCAGGTTTTCGCCGTCCAATACTTGGTCACGCTGAGAGTAGATGATCTCACGCTGACGGTTCATAACGTCATCGAAGTCGAGCACGCTCTTACGGATGCTGAAGTTACGAGCCTCGACCTTGGCCTGTGCACTGGCGATCGTGTTGGACAGCAGCTTGCTTTCCAGCGGTTCGTCCTCTTCACCGGGCATACGGTTCATAATGGAGGCGATACGGTCACCGGCGAACAGACGCAGCAGATTGTCTTCTGCCGACAGATAGAAACGGCTGGCACCCGGATCACCCTGACGACCGGCACGTCCGCGAAGCTGGTTATCAATACGGCGGGACTCGTGGCGTTCGGTACCCATGATGAACAGTCCGCCGGCTTCTCTTACCTTTTCGGCCTCGATCTCCGTTTCGGCATGGTATTTATCCAACAACTCTTTGTATTTGGCTCTGGCGTTGATGATCTCTTCATCGGCAGTTTCAGCGTAACCGGTGGCTTCTTCGATCAGCTCCTCGGTAAAACCAAGGCGACGCATTTCAGCCTTTGCTAAAAACTCATCGTTGCCGCCGAGCTTGATGTCCGTACCACGACCGGCCATGTTGGTCGCAATCGTAACGGCTCCAAGTTTACCGGCCTGTGCAACGATCTCGGCCTCTTTGGCGTGGAGTTTTGCATTCAGGACGTTGTGTTTGATGCCCTTTTTCCGGAGCATATCGCTCAGTTCTTCGGATTTGTCGATGGAGACAGTACCCACCAGCACGGGCTGACCGTTTTTGTTTGCTTCGATGATGTCTTTGATCATGGCAGTGTACTTGCCATGCTCTGTTTTGAAGATAGCATCCGGGAAGTCGATACGCTGGATCGGTTTGTTGGTGGGGATCTCAATACACTCCAGACGATAAATCTCCGAAAATTCTGTTTCTTCGGTCATGGCAGTACCGGTCATACCGGAAAGTTTACGGTACAGACGGAAGAAGTTCTGGAAAGTGATGGTGGCCAGCGTCTTGCTTTCACGCTGCACGCTGACACCCTCTTTGGCTTCAATGGCCTGATGCAGACCTTCGTTATAACGTCTGCCGTACATCAGACGACCGGTAAATTCATCAACGATGATGACCTCTCCTTTTTCGTTGACGACATATTCAATATCACGCCGCATGACACCCCGTGCCTTGATCGCCTGGTTGATGTGGTGGGAGATGGTCATGTTTTCAGGGTCGGACAGGTTTTCGATGTTGAAGAAGGCTTCTGCCTTTTTTACACCGACTGGTGTCAGGGTAGCGGTTTTGGCCTTTTCATCGACGATGTAGTCGATGCCTTCTTCGATATACTCATCGTCGTTGTCGACCTTATTGTCCGACTCGGTGATGCGTTTGTACTTCATGGTCTTGGCGAGCTCATCTGCACGTTCATACAGGTCGGTGGATTTGTCGCCCTGACCGGAGATGATGAGCGGCGTTCTGGCTTCGTCAATGAGGATGGAGTCAACCTCATCGACGATGGCAAAAGCGTGTCCCCGCTGTACTTTGTTTTCCTTGTAGACGACCATGTTGTCACGCAGATAGTCAAAGCCAAGCTCATTGTTGGTTGCATAGGTGATGTCGGCATTATAGGCGACCTTACGCTGGTCATTGTTGCAGTCGTGCTGCAGGATGCCAACGGTCAGACCGAGGAACCGATAGACTTTGCCCATCCACTCTGCGTCACGTTTTGCCAGATATTCGTTGACGGTAACAACATGAACACCGTCACCGGACAATGCGTTCAGATAAGCCGGCAGGGTTGCTACGAGTGTTTTACCTTCACCGGTTTTCATTTCGCTGATACGACCTCTGTGCAGGATGATACCGCCGATGATCTGTACCGGGAAGTGTTTCATACCCAGCACACGCCACGAAGCCTCACGACATACGGCAAAGGCTTCCGGCAGAATTTCGTCCAGAATTTCGTCTTTCCGTTTGGGGGTAATACCTTCTTCACGGAACATTTTCTGGAAGCGTTCTGTTTCACCACGGAGCTCATCGTCCGAAAAGTCCTTGTACTTTTCTTCCAGTGCCAAGACCTTATCGACTAAAGGCTGTATTTTTTTGAGTTCTTTACGGCTGTTGCGGCCGTTAAACCATGTTTTCAAGCCCATTATTTTTCACCTCATTATTCTGATTGCAAGGATACTCCCCTATTATAGCACACTTTATTTGGTAAATCAACCGCATAACACCGCCTTTTTTGGGTTATCTGACCAATTTTTATGCAAATAATTGTGGGGAGGAACGGAAAAAATAGAAGATGACTCTAGGAAAACCGAAAGAAATGTGGTATAATAACAAAGTATCCTACGGAAAAGGAGTGTATGCGATGAAACGATTAGATACCGAAAAGAGTAAACAGGTCTGCTATCAAGCAGGCATCGCTGCCTTGGAACAGTATTATGACAGGCAGTTTGAGTTGATCAAGAAGGGAAACACCGACCTTGTTACACTGGAATTGGTGATGCTCGGCAAGGCGTTGGATTTTGTGCATCTGGTGCGGACGCGTTTGGGCATTGAGCTGCAAACGGCGGAATCGTCCGTCAAGGATTTTGAAGAGGTAGTCGATGCCTTTACAAGAGGCGTGGTGCAGGACAACTTTTTTGCTGATGAGACAGGTATTGCCAAAAATATGGCCGCCTACTTTGGCTTGTTGATGATTGCCAACATCGGTGGAACATGGGAAGACACCGAAAGCGGTGCCGCTGTGAATATCAATGGACGCAGTGCCTATGTAGACGAATATGTGGAACGCCGTCTGTTGGGGCTTTCCAACCTTGATGCTCTTACCTTCTATAATTCTGTCAAACTTGCCCGATAAAAGGCATGGTGCCTCTTTCCGACGAAGGACTTTGGCAGGTACACAGAGACGTGTCCGATAAAAAGCTCGGCTCTTGGTTCTCGGCAAGAGCCGGATATGGGACATTGACACGTCCGGTGTGCGGCACAGGGAAGGGAACTGCTGTTAAAGAGGACAGTCCGTGAGGGGCACAACACGGGAGAAACACTATACTTGTACAACAAATTCACGAATGAGAGGGAAGAAAACGATGGCCAACTACAGAGCGGACAGAATGTCCGAAGATATACAAAGAGAGATCGCCGCAATCTTGCGGGAGATGAAAGATCCCCGTCTGCATGACGGCATTTTGAGTGTCGTCCGCTGTGAGACGACCCATGACCTTTCGTACAGCAAGGTCTACATCAGCTCCATGAAGGGGTTGGATACCGCTAAAGAAGCAGTCAAAGCTCTGAAAAATGCCCAAGGCTTTATCCGCCATGAACTGGGTACCCGTCTGAAACTGCGATATGCTCCCGCTTTGGCGTTTGAAGCAACCGATTCCATTGAATACAGTGCCAATATTGCAAGGCTTTTGAACAATATAGAATACAGTGAGGAAAATAATGATGAAAACAGTGACGTTTGAAAAATGTGCGGAATTCCTGCATAATGCCGACAATATTTTGATTTTAATGCACCGTT
>CACZZU010000030.1 GCA_902785765.1 uncultured Ruminococcus sp. | reverse complement strand
TTCTGACTCTGAAACAGTACTTCTATAGTCTGCACACAGAACCGGAATAGTAAGAATTGCCAGGAACACGATAATGAAGACAATTTGAATTGGTTTTTCTTTTCGCATTTAAACCACGCTCAAAACTGAAAATAGATAAATGGATTATACGTCCCTGCCACAATGCGGAAGATCGAAAGCACAAACAGGAACAGCAGAGTGAAATACTTCAAACATAGCTTCCATGTCCCATCGCGCTGGAAGATCAGCCTGATCACTCTTCCGGGAATATCTGAGACAAAGATGATCCCAAGCATCATGATCGTCACAGTCCATCTGTCAAGATACCACCATAAATCAAACCCGGGAGTGAGCGGAACAAAGCTGCCAAACATGCAGTTCAGATACTGCCGCGCCGTTTGTAGGGTCGGCGCACGGAACAATACCCATCCAATATTCACAACAAAGAGCGTATAAATGTGTCCCCATGCTCTTACGGCAATCGTTTTTTCATCTGTCTGCATTTTATTACGTATCGTTCTCCATACGCGTTCCAAAACAATAAGAACACCATTTATCATGCCCCAGAGGATAAAGTTCCAGGAAGCGCCATGCCACAGTCCGGTCAGGAAGAAGACAATAATGAGATTCCTGTAAACATGCCGCCGATTTCCTCCCAGAGGAATATAAACATAATCTTTGAACCAGGACGAAAGAGAGATGTGCCATCGACGCCAGAATTCTGTGATACTTTGACAAATATAGGGCAAATTGAAGTTTTCATTAAAATGAAAACCGAACATACGTCCCAGGCCAATCGCCATATCGCTGTAGCCTGAGAAATCGTAGTAGATCTGAAGCGTATAGGCAACACTCCCCAGCCACGCAACTGCAGTGAGGTTTCCAAATTCTGCATTGCTCCAGATTGCATCTGCCGTAACTGCCATGCTGTTTGCAATGATTGCTTTTTTACTTAGTCCTAAAATAAAACGCTCAATCCCAACGCAAAAATCTGAAAGGCTTACAGATCTTCTGTCAATTTCAATCGCAATATCCTGGTACCTTATGATTGGTCCTGCAATAAGCTGTGGGAACAGGACAATATAAAGTCCAACTTTTGCAATGTTGTTCTGGGGTAATACTCTCTTTCTGTAAACATCAATAACATATGACATTCCCTGGAATGTAAAGAAAGAAATACCGATTGGCAAAATAATGGTCTTAACTGCACTTTGCCGTTGAAGCAGGATACTGATTGTATGTACAGCAAAATTATAATACTTGTAATAAAACAAGATCCCGAGGTTTAAAAGCAACACAAGCATTAATGTAGTCCTGGACAACAAATGTGAAGATGAACGTCCGATGAACAGGCCGCCCACATAGTTTATTAGGATGCTTATAATAATAAGAACCGCGTACTGAGGCTGTGACCAAGAGAAGAAAACCATGCTCATCATCAACAGCCAATAGTTTTTTGCTTCTCCTCGCAGAACATAATACACAATCAGTGTAATCGGTAAAAAGATAAACAGGAAAAAAACAGAACTGAATACCATTCTATTGGTTTCTCCACTACTCTCTTAGTTCTATGGTACTTTTACTCTTCTGGCCCAGTTTTTGTACCCCTGTCAATCACAAAACAATACAATAAAACCAGCGCCAACTTCACCAGGTAACTGATCAGCAATGCAACACAGCATCCCGTCAAACCATATGGCCGATATAAAGTCAGCGCAAGAATCACATAACAAGCAAGTCCGGCCCCACTGATAATAATCTGTCGGTTCGTTTTTATGGTTTTCAAAGCTAGTGGATGAATGATATTCACGAAAGATGAGACACAAAGACTGAGCGTTGAGATTGGAATCAGCTTCATTGCTTCATCCACAAACTGCGGGTACAGAATGGTCAAGACAAATCGGCTCACCAGCAGGCAGAAAACATACATTGCCACACAGAATCCGCCCCCCACTGAGATGGTCACCCCCCAGACAGAGCGTGAAACTTTTTTCTCCTTGGAAAGGTAGGATAGTATCACATTGGTAATCGGTTCAAGGACCTGTACGACCAGTTTCCCAAAAATATTTGCAGCAAAGTAAACCGATACTGCTTCTCCTCCGAGAAGCGGGTGAAGAAGTATCTTATCAAAATAGGTCAGACTCTTGTTAAAGGCGCTGGCCAAGGTGATATTCCCATATGACCGTGTCGTCTCCCTGAAAGCAGAAGTTTTCTGAAGCGGTTCCCGAAAAAGTTCCGTACTGTAGATGCAGAAAAGTGTCTGGAGCAGGTAAGCACAGATAAAAATATAATGCCAGTCAAAAGTGAGTCGAAAGACGAGAAAACCGATCAAATAACCAATGGCACCGATTAGCTTATTTATAAAAATCTTCCTGTAGTTCAGCTTTAGTCTCAATCCGACTTCATAGTATAATTCTGTATAGTTCAGTACAGAAATGATGGTAATCAGAAGCAGTTCAAATAGATCTACTTCTCCGAGATAGAAGCAAATCACAATCGGAGTCGCAATAGCAACAACTCCGAGCGAATACAGGTTCAGCAGGCTGAAGTCTCCGGTTCTTCCCTGCTCATCATAGTCATATTGATGAATCAGACGTGTCGTACTTAGCGCTCCGCCCAGCGTGCCGCTAATCAGGAAGATCACAGAAACCAGGGACTGCATCCGGCCGTATGCATCTGCATCAATTCTGCGTGCAACGATCGGATAGACAATCAGCTGAAGCGCCACAAGCGGCAGACCCGTCCCAATCAGATTGATCAGCATGTCTGTCGCTACTCTTTTTTTCTTTTCGCTTACCTGTAATTTGCTCAATTTCTGTGTACCTTTCTCATATATCCAATAACGTTTACCTGGGGAAAAACGCCCTCACTCTTTTAGAGACAAAAATTACCCGTTTGAGATTATGTATCAGCGGCATAACCAGTCTTTTCTTCAGTCTATACTCTTCTTTGCTCCATTGCAATGCTTCGGCCCGTTTGGATTCGGACAGTCCCATCGCATCGCAGGTTTTCTCATAGTCAACGAAATCCCTATAACTGTCCAGTATATTTTTAATCGTTAAACACTGTCGTATATAATAGCTGTATCCCTGAAAATTCGCTATATGGCCACTCAGATCATTCGCACCGGTTTTAGTCAGCCCGTCCTCCAGGTATTCGCAATAATAGATCGGTTCCTGATACCATCGCATTTTGTAGCCATCTGCTGCTATTGCATTCCAGCAGACAGCTTCTGTCACAAAGAACTCTCCATCAAACTCTGGAAACGGATGGGCTCTCAATACTTCAATAT
Organism: uncultured Ruminococcus sp.; assembly: GCA_902785765.1. Classification (GTDB taxonomy): domain Bacteria; phylum Bacillota; class Clostridia; order Oscillospirales; family Acutalibacteraceae; genus UBA1213. The sequence continues at coordinate 8,894 of CACZZU010000030.1, read as the reverse complement.
CAAATACTTCTGCTTTATCCCCTTCGATGTGAAATTTTTTCCTTTCCAGATTGCTTGCATCCACATATTGTTCACAATCAAAGCTGTTACCAATCGGATGCCCATCTGGCCATGCTCTTTGCCCTGCAACCCCGCACAGAAACGGTATACCTTGGATTTCCTGTAACCAACCTGTGAGCAACTCAATTGCATTTTCAGGTAGCCAATCATCACTGTCGACAATAAAGAAATAGCTCCCTTTGGCCTGTTTTAATGCCAGATTGATTGCCCGATGTTTTCCGCCATGCTTTTGCACGAAATAGCGGACAGGAAAAGGAGTATTTGTATTGTTTATCTCATCGAAAAGAGTTTTTGTATTATCAGTAGACTCATCATCCACAACCAGCCATTCAAATCCATATACCGTTTGTTTGATCAACGACTCAAAGAGCCGTCTCAACAAAAGCGCCCGATTGTATGTCGGTGTGAAAACAGTAATCTTCATATCGGTCATTTTTTAGTCAATCCACCCTTCGTTCTGAGTCAATGCCGTGTTGAGCTGGCGCTCCGTTGCTGGTATTGGCCACTTGGTGTAATAATCTCCATTTTTGGTCCATGACACACTCGCTTCACCCCAGCACTGTTTCAGGCCGGCTCCTTCAAAAAGCTTAGAGTCGTACCATGTACCCCAGCGGAGTTCATCGAAATAGAGAGTCCCTTCGCAGGCAAGTTCCCATCTCTTCTCTCTCCTGATGCGGTTTCGCATGTCATCCTGGCCGGCAACCTGTGTGTACTCATTGCTGTTCAACGGGGCCACACCGGCACGTTCCCTGACCATGTTAACGTAAGTGATGGCCTCAGAAGTCTTTCCCTGTTCATTTAGCGCCTCTGCGAGAGACAGAAGGACATCAGCATAACGGATGATCGGTACATCAATCGGAGAATACTGGCGGTAGATGAGTTCGTTGCCTTCGGAGACGAACTTGCGGACCAGGTAATGGAAGTACGTTGAGGAATCAGAACGAAGGTCGAACGGATTGCTGGTGTCATTCTGGATGAAGGGCCAACGCAGAGTGTAGGTTATTTCCTTTCCGGAAGGAGAACCAAGATACTCAGAATAAGGAGTGATGTAAGTCTGCTGAAGCCTAGGATCGCGGTTTTCATAAACAGCCTTGATACGTGCTTCGTTGCCCTGGTCAAGGTACTTCGAGAAAGACTCCGCAATCGGCAGACTATACCGCATACCGGAAGTGATTTGGACATCACTCAAAGTGAGCAGACCAGCGTTAGAAGCACCATGCGGCTGATACAGCGGATAGAACAGAAACGGCGAGTGGTAGTTTACCGCCAGCGTTGAACACATGGTGTGGAAGCTCTGACGGAAGCTTTCTGCCTGATTGACATGATAACTGCGGGTCGAGTCGAAATCAACTTCCTGCAGCAGCAGAAAATCCGCCTGCTGTGCTTTCAGAAGCTCCACATCCGAACGGATGCAGTGCTCGACACTCTCTTTGGAATTAGCCCACGATTGAGTGCCGCCATCCATAAAGAAAGTGAAGTCGGGGGTATATGCCCCGAATCCGATATTGTAGGTGACAGCGGTATACGCCTGCTCCGTTGAGAGGAATTTTTGTGTCGCTGTTCCCTCCACGATAAGCGGCTGTTGGTCTTCAATGCGGTTGTAGCTCATGATGACGTACAGCAGATACCCCAGCACGATCAAAACAAGCGTAACAATGACTGCCAACGGGATCTTCCACCACAGCCCCCTGTGTTTTTTGACATTCTTGACGTGGTTTACCATGTTGACCACCCTTTCCTGTGGAATTGAGCCGCCGCAACCAGCGGCTTTCTGCCTATTATATCCCCAAAACATCCCATAAGCAAGAGCTACCGCACATTTTTTCAGCGGCAGCGAAAAGATTGTGGTCAAGTCAGTGCCTATAAAAAAGCGGCGACACGCTTTCCCCTTGAGGACAGCGTCTGCCGCCGCATCTATCTTGCTGTTCTTAAGGAACCGCCGCCTTCTGAAGCGGTGGTTGTATCCATGTCATAATGTGTTGAACCGTTTGCTGTATCTGCTCCGTGGGGGTGATGGTCGGATGACCATCACCCCTTTGGGCACCATAACTGCCGAAATAAGCATGACAGCCGCCTTGCAGAACGACTTCTGTGGTATCTTCCGGAAGATAGGGGCGGTTATCACGATACTTGTCATAGTTGAGAACACCGTCTTCGCTGCCGTAAAGGGACAGAACCCGCAGACTACTGTGGGAGAGATCCGTGTTGGAATAAGCAGCCAATAGGATAAGTCCTTCCAACGTATCAGTATGTTGGGCGGCATACACCGCTGCCATACTGCCGCCCAAAGAATGTCCGCTGATGTACCATCGCCGGATCGAAGGATAGTCCTCTCGAATCCCATCGGCGGCTTACGGACGAAGTACTGCCAGTTGGAACGGCATCTCTACTGCGATACTCAACACATTGTGACGTGCCAGTGTATGCAGCAGCGGAGCATAGGCACGGTATTCGACCTTGCCGCCGGGATAGAAGATCAATCCCACCTGCGGATGTTCGGGGGCAAATACCAGTCGTCCGTCTTGTTCGGTGACAGTGACTTGTTCATCGGAATGTAGAGCTGCTTGTGCTGTATCATCGGCGGGATAGTAAATACTGACGTAAACCGCAAGGCCGATAATCATAGCCAACAGGATACTGCCGATGACGAGCAGTGCGATCTTGCGTTTTCTATGCTTCATTGTCTTCCTCTCCCTCGTGCAGTGATAACTGATCGCACGATTTGTTCACTCTCGGCGATACCGAACAGAGGATGTGCCGCAAGAGCACCTTCTTCGGTTGTATTCGCTGCTGCGTGAATGTTTTGCTCACATCACGATGTATGGCTAGTGGATGTCCAGTCCCTCCTGTGCGATCTGTTCACTCTCCGTGATGCCGAACAATACCCGAAACACGCCGGCGATGTAGTCATAGCCGAAATTGCAGGTTCCGATGAACCCGCCGGCGGTGGTGATATAGATCAGTTTCTTGGCACGGCAGAGCCCCACGGGCTTGCCTTCGTCACTGTAACGGAAGGTCAGCCCCCACACGGCGACGTTTTCCACCCAGACCTTTAGCAGAGACGGAAAGGACAGATCCCAATAGGGGGCAGCGATGACAACCAAGTCCGCCTCTGCCAACTGTTTGGCGTAGCGGAACATCGTATCCTCGTAGTGACCTTCGGCTGCTAAACGGCTGCGGCGGAGGAGGGCTTCTTCTTTCAGCGGAGAGAGGTCTTCTTCCCATAGTTTGAGCTCCGTCACCTCTCCCGACAGAGACGACAAAACGGTCTCGGCCAATTGGCGGGTACGGGATTCCTGCCGTACACAGGCATTGACAAACAGAATCGACACAGCGGTTCACTCCTTCTTGAACGGTGTTCTTTACCGGAACAGTATACCACAAATCAGTGGGAGCTGCAAATCCTTTTGCAAAATGCGTGTTTATACGCTATAATGAAATGGATAGGGAGCGGTAGCGGTAGGCACTTCTTTTGTCAGGAACAGAAAGGTCACCCAACAACCTTATCGGGGCTCCGTGAGCAGAGAACAGAGAACCGTGTCGGTGACGGGCAGTTTTCCTGCTCCATGACTTTCCCCTGTGTCTAAAAGACGTGAACGGTGGAGTTGCCGATAACCGAGCATGACGGGAGATGAGCGTATGACAAAAGGCAAGAGACAAAGAAAACGGGTGGGCTGGTTTGCTCCCCGTCCGCCGCAGGCATGGCTGAAAGACCTCGCAGGCGGTATCATCGTGGCGTTGGTGTCGATCCCCATCTCGATGGGCTATGCCCAGATGCCGGTTTGCCTATGCAGTATGGGTTGTATGGGTCGGTCATACCGATCCTGCTGTTTGGACTGCTGACAAGTTCCCATGACTTTGTGTTTGGAGTCGATGCGGCTCCGGCGGCATTAGTCGGCACGACGCTGGCGGCTTTGGGCATCCCGTCCGAATCAGAACGGGCGTGTCAGGTGGTACCGATGATCGCCCTGTTGGCGGCGGGATGGCTGCTGCTGTTCCGACTGTTCAAGGCAGGACGCATGGTACGCTACATTTCCGAGGCGGTTATGGGCGGCTTTGTGTCGGGGATATGCTGTACCATTATCCTGATGCAGGTACCAAAGCTGTTCGGCGGGTCTCCGGGCATTGGAGAGGTTCCCGAACTGATACGGCACCTCATCGGGCAGCTGCCGCAATTCAACGGCTACGCTTTACTCATGGGCTTGAGCGTAATTGCTGTGATCGTGTTGTTCCGACGCCTTGCTCCGAAGATACCGATGTCGGTCATTATGATGGCGGTGGGTGTTGTGCTGACGGTCTGCCTGCCGCTGACGGACTATGGCGTGAAGCTGCTGCCTGAAGTGCCTGCCGGCTTACCACGACCGGTTCGTCCATTGACAAGTCTCCCGATGGATGACCTGTCCGATCTGCTGTTCGATTCTTTAAGCATTGCCGCCGTGATCTTGGCGGAATCGCTGTTAGCGTCCAAAAGCAACGCCGTCAAGGACGGCTATGACCTGCGACCCAATCGGGAGATCACAGCGTATGCCCTTGCCAATGCGGCGGCATCGGTCGCGGGATGCTGTCCGGTCAACGGCAGTGTTTCACGTACTGGTATTGTCCGGCAGTTTGGCGTGAAAACACAGTGGATGTCGGTATTTGCCGCCCTGACGATGGTTCTCGTCCTGTTGTTTGGCACCAACTTTATCGCGTGGCTGCCGGTGCCGGTGCTGACGGCTATCGTCATCAGTGCCCTATCCGGAGCGTGTGAGTTCAAACTGGCACACCGCCTGTGGAAAACCGACCGCAAGGAGTTTGCTATCTTTGGAGCGGCCTTCTTGGGCGTGTTGATCTTTGGTACAGTCTATGGTGTCATCATCGGCATTGTGCTGTCCTTTGTGTCCGTGCTGGTGCGAGCCGTAACGCCGCCGAGAGCGTTTTTGGGTATCATTCCCTGCAAAGAAGGGTTCTATTCCCTTGACCGCCACAAAGAAGCTCTGCCCTTGCGGCAAGCGATCCTCTACCGTTTCGGCGGCAACTTGTTCTTCGCCAATGTGGAGGTTCTGAAAAAAGACTTGGCCGCCGCCGTCACGCCGGATACCCGCTGTATTATCATCCACGCCGGAGCGGTCAGCAGTATTGACGTGACCGCTGCGGAGGAACTGCTGCGGCTGTACCGCTTCTATCGAGAACAGAACATCCGCCTGTACCTGACAGAACATATCGGAGAGATCAATGACCGTCTGCGGCAATACGGTGCCGCAGAATTGCTGAAAAACGGAGCGGTACGCATGACCGTGCCACTGGCACTGCGGGATGCCGGCATCCGTAAGCCATACGAACTCGTTACGCCCACGAACGACGCTGAAACGGCTGATACAGTTCCCGCTCATCCCATAGCTGCACAAGACCAACGGGGTTTACAAGCCGAACTGGATTGGGCATTGGGGGACGGTGCAGAAGCCTTCAAACAACAGATCACCGAGGAAATTTACACTGCCATCAAGAATGACGAGGTGCTGACGACAGACACCATCGAGAAGATAGAAAGCTTGAGCCGCTTCGGACGGCTCAACTTCTATGACGAAGAGGAACTGCTCGACCGTCTGGAGACACGTCTGCTGAATCGTGCCCTGCGTCATCCGGAACAGGCTGAACGCATTGAAGCCGTGCTGGAAGAACGCCGCCGCCTCATTGAAAGCCGTATGCCGGAGATGGATGCCGATGCCTTGTCTCGTATTCGGGAACATCGCTTACAAGCCGCTCGTGAACTGTACCGTGAAGATCCAGAAGCTTTCGCCCAACGGCGGCAAAAGCGTTTATCGCACTTAAAGACCCTCTCACAAGTCAACCCGTCTCTTGCCGCCGCCTATCAGGCTGTCTATCAAGACATCCTTACACTCCGTTTAGGAGAACAGGAAGACGATGGATGGTAGTGTAGGTTCCGCACGGAACCGTTAGTCTTATCGCCCCACTCTTTTCACGAAAAGGAGTGGGGCGGTTTTTTCAAACAGTAGGATTTCGCTTGTGAGATCGTTCTTCAAAAGCGAACGGAAGCGGAGAATCTCCTCCCCAACAGACAAAAAACACCCCGCCGCTTCTGTGAAAGTGGCGGGGCAGGAGAAGGCAGTAGGTTTGTGCAGAAAACTGTCATGTACCGACACAACAGCCGTCACCCGTGAGAAAACAGAACAGCACCACGCCACTCTGTTTTTGTGCTCACAGTTTACGGAGTCAGCTTGGGAAGGTCAGCGGCGATCATGCCGTCTACGTTGGTGATGACGATCTGAACCGCACCGGTGTCGGATTTTGGTTCATAGGCAACAAAGGAAATGTTGGCAGACACCAACAGCCCCCGTTCATCAATGTTGAGGATGCTCTCGCTCTTGTGAGAGGACAAACAATGCCTGACTGCCTCAATAAAACGGGGAGCTGGACGGCGATACCAGTCGTAGTAATCGTCAAAGATCGCCTCCCGCTTTTCACCAATGGCCAGCAGAAAAGCTTTGTAAGCGTTGTTCGCCTTGAGGATGCGGAAGCGGTCATGCTGAAACTCCAGAATGGCCACCGGTGTGATGGCGTCGTCTCCGAAATAGTGACCGAACTCACTGCCCGATGGAATGGGGTCAAGTCCTACGGTCGAGACTTTATCGTAGTAGGCGGTCTTGCTGGTATCATCATAGTTTAACCCGTTGTAGAGCGTTGGCTTATCGTAAAAGTACTCACAGGGCATGGGCTTGCCGAACAGGAAACCCTGTGCTTTGTCACAGCCCGCATCCCGCAGAAAACGAAGCTGCTCTTTGGTTTGTACCCCTTCGGCCAGCGTACTGACGCCTAAACGGGAGATCATGCTGATAACGTCCGAAAGAATCAGACGGTTCTTGCCGGTCAGACTGAAGTTCTTCATGAACCGCATATCCAGCTTGATGAGGTCGAAGCTGTACTCCTGCAGAGTATTCAGCGAAGAATATTCGCTTCCGAAGTCGTCCATCCAGACATTGAACCCCGCCTCCCGAAAGCGTTCGATCTGGTTGGTCAGAAACTGTTGGTTCTTGATGAAGGCACTCTCGGTAATCTCTACGGTCAGCAGGTGATGAGCGATGTTGTACTCGTTGACGATAGACAACACCTCGTCAAAGACATCGCAGACCTCGAAGTTTGAGCGGGAGATATTGACCGACACCGGCACCAGCGGCATATTCATGCTTTTCTGTCTGGACAGACTCTCGCAGATTTTTCGCAGCATATAGAAATCGAGTCGGTTAATAAGCCGATTGTCCTCCAGCACCGGAATGAACTGTGATGGGGGCAGCATTCCCTTTTCAGGGTCGATCCATCGTGCCAAAGCTTCCATATCGCATACCTTGCCGGTCACGGTACGGACGATAGGCATATAGTACAAGCGGATGTAGCCGTTTTCAAGAGCTTCGTCAAAGTGATTGAGCACATGACGCCGCTGACGATACTCGGTGAACATATCCCGATCGAATACATGATATTTGCGGTTGTAGTCACCCTTGATACTTTTGCAGGCGATGCGGGCACGGTCGATGGAAGCGAACACATCAATACCGGTCTTGTCGTCGATATAGATACCGGCACATACCTGCACAGGGATGCCCATCGGGTTCCGGAGGATTTGGTCGTTGACCTGTTCGATCTTTTGTTCCAGATGACGTTTGTTGGTCAGGACAATAAAATGGTCATCGGACAGACGTGCCATCGCATCGTTTTCAAACACGTCCTTCAAGACGAAGGCCGTACCGGAGAGGATGCCATTGCCCCGAGAGAAGCCGTACTTTTCGTTGATAGCCTTCATATCACGGATATCGAAGTAGACGAACGCCGGTACCATGCCTTTGCTCCGCATCCGTGAGCGTTCCCTCTCGGCCATGATGCCAAACGCCGACATATTCGGCATATTGGTAAGCTTGTCGTAGTAGGTGTTGATCTTCTCGGCATTGACGATATCGGTTACATCACTGCACCACAGGACGTACAGCTTTTCGCCGGTATCCGCCATATAACTGGCTCCTTGGGCATGGATAGAGCGAAGGAGGTTGTTGACGACCCGCTTGAATACTACATCAAGCTGTCCGCTCTCGTCCAAAAAGTGTGCCCACTTGGCAGAAAACAGTTCCACATCTTCTGGATGGACAGAAGTCCAAATACTGTTCTCCAGCATACGAGTAATATCGCTGCGGCGTTCTTCCAACAGTTGGCACATACCGTCCGAAATAAGCACGATATGCAGTTCTTGGTCGATATACTGAAAGATCACGAAGGGAACCACAGCGGATTCCATATCGTTTTTTTGTCGTCCGTAAAATTCGTAGATTGCGTCTGTATGCAAGCCGATCCCCTCCTGTTTTCCTGATACTGTTGTGGCAACAAACACACCTCTTATGATAAGACAAACAGCCGTGCTTGTCAATTCACAAAACGACAAAATTTTCCACCTGTTTTTTGGCAGTGCGTGACCGGTGCGTGACCGCACTGGACAGCTCCGCTGCCGCTCCCGACCACTTGCGGAACACACAACCGTTGGCTATACTACCCAACCCACACCAATTGGTGAGTGTCGTTCTGCCATCGTCATCCGGCACTTCTATTCCATAGGAATACATTTATCAGCGTGGTGTTCCATAAGTTCTCACGAAACGATACAAATATGTCAAGAAAGCCGCCCGAGTAACACCACTGTTTTGGTTATTGATGACTAAAAAAGCCCAACACGTCCAGTGCGGGTGCGGGTATCCAGTGGACACCTCTGCCGAAGGCAGAAGCACCGACCGAGCCGACAGGCGAGACCACGCACCGGTGGATTCTATCGCCAAAACCACCGGCTTACTTGT
>CACZZU010000029.1:8953-22705 GCA_902785765.1 uncultured Ruminococcus sp. | reverse complement strand
GAATTGTGACGGAGGTCAGGCTGGTGCAGTTGGAAAACGCATCCTCCCCGATACTCGTCACACTGTTGGGAATTGTGACGGAGGTCAGGCTGGTGCAGTTGGAAAACGCCTCATCTCCGATACTCGTCACGCTGTTGGGAATGGTGACGGAGGTCAGGCTGGTGCAGGATCTAAACGCATGGCTCCCGATACTCGTCACGCTGTCGGGAATGGTGACGGAGGTCAGGCTTTTGCAGCTGGAAAACGCCCAAGCTCCGATACTCGTCACGCCGTTAGGAATTGTGACGGAGGTCAGGCTGGTGCAGTTGGGAATTGTGACGGAGGTCAGGCTGGTGCAGTTGGAAAACGCATCCTCCCCGATACTCGTCACACTGTTGGGAATTGTGACGGAGGTCAGGCTGGTGCAGTAGTAAAACGCATAGTCCCCGATACTCGTCACGCTGTCGGGAATTGTGACGGAGATCAGGCTGGTGCAGCTGTTAAACGCCCTATCTCCGATACTCGTCACACTGTTGGGAATGGTGATTTCACTATCATTTCCGTAATAATCGTAAAGAATGTTTCTAACGACAACAAATCCGTTTTTATCTGCAAGACCTTTACAACCACGAAACGCCCAATATCCGATACTCGTCACGCTGTCGGGAATTGTGACGGAGGTCAGACTGGTGCAGCCGCAAAGCGCCTCCCTCCCGATACTCGTCACACTGTCAAAACGCCTAATCTCCGATACTCGTCACGCTGTCGGGAATTGTGACGGAGGTCAGGCTTTCGCAACTGTAAAACGCCCCATATCCGATACTCGTCACTTTCTTGCTGTTAATGGTGGACGGAATGACAACTTCCGTATCACTGCCTGTGTACCTGATGATGGTAACGCCGCCGTCCTCGTTGACTTCATATGCAAAGTTCCCGTCCGCTGTGGTTTCTGCCGCACTGACGGTGACGGCCGTATCGACAAATGGCACCGCACCTGTCGCACCAACACCCGCCAGCATCAACGCCGACAGTGCCACCACGCACATTCTTTTGAGCAACTTGCCCTTCATGTGTAAACACTCCTTTAGATTGATGATATTCGTTTGCGACAACTTCCAACAACAATTGTTTTAGTCATCTTTAGTGTGATTATAACTCAAAAATGCGGTAATGTCAACAAAAAATCCCCCTTGTTTTGGTAAAAAACAAGGAAAGATGTTGTACTGACATGAGTATTTACCATGATGACAGCAAAAAAGAACAGCCCCCGCCAAAGAGAATGACCCTTTGGCGGGGGCGGTTGTATATCAGACAGCACCAGTGTTACACGGTTAACTGTCCCAATGGTGTGCTTTGGCAAGGAGCATATCCTTGAGTTGTATATCAGACAGCACCAGTGTTACACGGTTAACTGTCCCAATGGTGTGCTTTGGCAAGGAGCATATCCTTGACTTTCATCAGACGGGTACGGCTGCTGCGGTCGTTTTCCTCCAGCTTCATGGCGATATACTTGATAGTTGCTTCATAGCGGGGGATCATGACGTGTTCCAGCGAATTGACACGGCGGCGGGTACGCTCAATCTCGGCCGCCATCAGCTCACAGCTTTTTTCAATCTCTGCCAAACGGATGAGGTCGGGCAGCAACGCATTCAGCGACAGCACGGCATCGTCCAACTCGAAGGACGTGAAGGCAAAGCCATACGGGAAAATGTCTCCCTTGTCGGGACTGCTGCTGACGCTGGAAAAGACCGGCACATCTACGCTCATGATATTCTTGGAACCGACCTCTACGCCTGTCTGCTGTTGGGAAGACATGAGCGAAGAGTCCAGCGACTGCTTGCTCATGACCGCTCCGGCATTGACAAAGTGGGCAGTACACTCCGACAGAGCGGCTTCCACCTTATCACGAAGACGCTTGTTTTCCTGCACCAGTTCGATAAACTGACGCATCAGCTCGTCCCGCTTGTCTTTAAGCATTTTGTGACCACGCTTTGCCGTGATGAGCTGCTTTTTAAGCTTGCTCATCTGCATACGGGTGGGGTTGACGTTCATAATATCCATCGCAGCACCCCCTGTTATTTGCCGTAGTACTGATCCAACATATCGTCCTTGATACGCTTCAGCTCACTGCGGGGCAGAATGTGCAGAAGTTCCCAACCTTTGTCGAGGGTTTCCTCGATAGTGCGGTTGGTGGTATACCCTTGTGAAACATATTCCCGCTCGAAAGCTTCGGCAAACGCAGCGTACTTCTTGTCAATGTCGGTGAGAGCCGCTTCACCGAGAACGATCATCAGTTCACGGGCCTCTTTGCCTCTGGCATACGCCGAGAACAACTGGTTCATCGTGGCGGCATGGTCTTCACGGGTACGTCCTACACCGATACCCTTGTCTTTCAGACGGGACAGCGAAGGCAGTACGTCAATCGGCGGCATAATGCCTTTGCGGTACAGTTCACGGCTGAGGATGATCTGTCCTTCGGTGATATAACCGGTCAGGTCGGGGATGGGGTGCGTCTTGTCGTCTTCTGGCATGGTCAGGATGGGTATCAGGGTAATGGAACCCGCCTTGCCCTTCTGCCGTCCGGCTCTCTCGTAGAGGGTCGCAAGGTTGGTGTACATATAGCCGGGGTAGCCACGCCGACCCGGCACTTCCTTACGGGCAGCAGATACTTCACGCAGGGCATCGGCGTAGTTGGTGATGTCGGTCATAATGACCAGAACGTGCATCCCAAGGTCAAAGGCAAGGTACTCTGCCGCTGTCAGTGCCATACGAGGGGTAGCGATACGCTCGATCGCCGGATCGTTCGCCAAGTTTACGAACATAACGGTACGGTCGATAGCACCTGTCTCACGGAAGGACTGTACGAAATAGTCAGACTCCTCATAGGTGATACCCATGGCCGCAAACACAACGGCAAACTGCTCGTCTTTTCCCCGAACGGCGGCTTGACGGGCGATCTGGGCTGCCAATTGGGCGTGAGGCAGACCGGAGGCCGAGAAGATCGGCAGCTTTTGTCCACGGACAAGGGTATTCAGACCGTCAATGGCCGACACACCCGTCTGGATAAATTCCTGCGGATAGTCCCGGGCGGCAGGATTCATGGGCGTACCGTTGATGTCCAGCCGTTTTTCGGGAATGATAGCGGGACCGTCATCAATCGGGTTGCCCAGACCATCAAACACACGGGACAGCATATCGCCTGAAACCGGCAGTTCCATCGACTTGCCAAGAAAACGCACCTTCGATTCCGCCAGATTGATACCGGCGGCGGAGTCGAACAACTGTACCAGTGCATTACTGCCGTCTACTTCCAGCACCTGACAGCGGCGTTTTTCACCGTCAGGCAGTTCGATCTCTCCCAGTTCGTTATAGGTCACGCCCTCCACGTCGCTGATCATCATCAAAGGACCTGCTACCTCTCGGATAGTACGGTATTCCTTCGGCATCAGTCCTCACTCCTTTCCAACACATCCTCGATCTCCTGCGACAGGATCGCCGTGATCGAAGCAAACTCCTCGTCGATCTTGTCTTCGGCTTCGTACTTGAAACGTCCAATACGTTCCCGCACAGGAATTTTCATCAACTGTTCGATGTCCGCACCCTTCTGCAAGGCCTCTCCGGACATATCATAACACAACAGGATGGCCCGCATCATCAGCACCTGTTTTTTCAGCGAAGTGTAGGTATCCGTTTCGTCAAAGGCATTCTGATGCAGATAGTCCTCACGAATGGAACGAGCCGTTTCCAGTTTCAGGCGGTCACCTGCCGACAAGGCATCCATACCGACCAGATTAACAATTTCCTGCAGTTCGGCTTCATCCTGCAGCAAGGACATCAGGCGGCCACGCAGGGTCATAAAGTCCGGAGACGCATTTTCCTCAAACCACTTGGTGAGCTGATCGGTGTACAGCGAATAGCTTGTCAGCCAGTTGATAGCCGGAAAGTGACGGCGATATGCCAAATTCGCATCCAAGCCCCAGAACACCTTGACGATACGCAGCGTTGCCTGCGACACCGGTTCGGAAATATCACCGCCGGGCGGGGATACGGCACCGATAACAGACAAAGCCCCCTCCCGCTCGTCACTGCCGCTGACGATCACACGACCGGCACGTTCGTAGAACTGTGCCAGACGGCTGCCCAGATAGGCGGGATAACCTTCTTCACCGGGCATTTCTTCCAGACGGCCGGACATTTCACGCAGGGCTTCTGCCCAGCGGGAAGTCGAATCCGCCATCAATGCGACCGTATAGCCCATGTCACGGAAGTATTCTGCGATGGTGATACCGGTATAGATAGACGCTTCACGGGCAGCCACAGGCATATCGGAAGTATTGGCGATGAGTACCGTGCGTTCCATCAGCGAGTTGCCGGTACGGGGATCTTTCAGTTCGGGGAACTCGTTGAGTACGTCTGTCATCTCGTTGCCGCGTTCGCCGCAGCCGATATATACGATAATATCGGCTGCCGCCCATTTCGCCAACTGATGCTGTACGACCGTTTTGCCGGAACCGAAAGGACCCGGTACGGCAGCCACACCGCCCTTGGCGATCGGGAACAGCGTATCAATGGTACGCTGACCGGTGGTCAGCAAAATATCCGGCGACAGCTTTCTCTTATACGGGCGGCCAATACGAACAGGCCATTTCACCGCCATGGTGATTTCCTTCGTCTGACCGTCCTGCTCCAATACGGCGACCGTCTCATCGACGGTGAAGTCGCCCTCCTGTATCTTCTTGACGGTACCGCCCATCTTGTGCGGCACCATGATCTTATGCAGTACGGCATTGGTCTCCTGTACCGTTCCGATCACATCGCCGGCCTGCACACGATCCCCCGCCTTGACGGCAGGCGAAAAGTGCCACTTCTTCCGGTGGTCAAGGGACGGCACTTCGACACCTCGTGTCAGATTGTTGCCGGCCACTTTCATGATCTCATTCAGCGGCCGCTGGATACCGTCATAGATCGCACCGATCAGACCGGGTCCCAACTCGACCGACAGCGGTACACCCGTAGACTCGACCACCTCGCCGGGACCCAGTCCGGAGGTTTCTTCATAGACCTGTATCGAAGCCTTGTCCCCGTGCATTTCGATGATCTCACCGATCAAACGCTGACGGCTGACACGCACCACGTCAAACATATTGGCACTACGCATCCCTTCGGCAATGACCAAAGGACCTGCGACCTTTGTAATGATTCCGCTTATCAAGTTTGCACACCTCAGTTCTTCTTAAAGAGTATATCCGAGCCGACGGCCTGTTCCACAAAAGACGACAGCCGCTTTTGTCCGAGTCCTGTATTGCCCCGTACCCCCGGCAGAGGAATGAGAGCCGGTGTCGGACGTTCGGTGAAGCGTTCCCGCTCTTTGGCACAGGCGGAAAAGACCTCTTCCGTCATATAGATGATCGCATAGTAGTCCTCTTGGGTCAGCTGCCCCAGCAATTGCGGTGCCATCGCCGGTTCGTCACAAATGAACAGTTCCATGCCCACGGCTCCAAAGCCCTTGATGCTTTCGCTGTCCCCTATGATCGCAATACTTTTAGCCATAGATGCCACGCAGCCTTTCTCTGATCTGTTCCTTTGGCGTCTCGGTCTTGAGCCCGCCGGCGATCAGGGTGATCATTTTCTGTTCATACACACAGCCGATATAGTACCCCAGCAGCGGTTCGGGTCCTTCGCTGGTCAGACGGCACCCTTCCCGTGCCAGCGTGATCAGCTTGTCGTCCACGAATTTCTCGAAAGCGGAAGGCGACCGGACAAACAACGCCATCGCCTGCTGACAATCATACACCTGCTGTGCCTTGAGATATTTAAGCAGGGCTTCACTGCCCTGTAAGGCCGCTTTGACAAGAGCGGGCTTGTCCAATCCTTCACACGCCGCGATGGCTTTTTCCAGATAATACCGTCCGGCACCCACTCTGGCTCCCCGCAGGGCGGTCTTGACATCCGTATAAAACACCAGCGTATGGAAGTACGCCATCAAAAAAGACGAACGTGACCGCTTGGCTTGTACCAACAGTTCATCCAGCACCGCTCTGTCCAGATAAGCATCGCTCAAACGGGCATCCTTCGTCTCCGCCAGAATCTGATAAGCACGGTTAGCCGGACGCTGCAGCCACAGCGGAAATGACTCAAACCGGTGGTTTTCCACCGCTTTGATGAGCGTCTCTGTGGGAATAGAACAAGGCTCCACCAACAGTGGTGCATAGTCCCTGTCCGCCATCGTTCCCTTCAGGACAGTCTTGAGATTGTGAATATCATTCTGAATAATAAACGGCAGGAAGAGGTCGAAATCCGGAGCCACACGCCGTAAATAATCCCACATCCGGCGGGTATGGCTGGCGAGTATCTCATCCGTCGTGCTGCCTTCACCATAGCCCTTGTCTTTCAGGTAATGTACCAATTCCCGTTCGCTGCTCAACGCCAGCATTTGCTCGGCATCCGCTTCGGAAAACAAGCGGTTCTCTCTCGCCCGTACCGAACCGATGGAAAATTCATACGATAACGCCATGCCGAATCCTCCTTAATGGGCGAACAGTTCCCGATTGATAACATCCTCGACCGCTTCACGCCGATCGGCCATGAGGGCGGCGAAGGTCATGTTCTCTTCGATGTCACCGTTCTTCAGGATAAAGCCGCCGGTAATGCGGTTGTCCGGCGTAGGACTTACCGTCACCTGCAAGCCGCTTTTCGCCATCTGGGCGACAAAATCCGTTGGTACTCTTTGGAGGTCGGCTTCATTCAGCACAACAACCCCTTCCTTTACCTCCAACGTCGCAGCCAGCCGGTAGAACAGGGCAAAATACGCCTGCGTCTCCAACTGTTCCATGTCTCGCAGGATCGAAATAACCGCTTGGTCGATCGCCGTCCGTTTCGCCTTGAGAAGGAGATTTCTCTTTTCCAGTTCCCGACGGCTCTGATAGGATTTTTGCAGGCGGGCTGTCTGCTCCGCCTTTTTTTGTTCGGCATTCCGGCGAATCTCCGCCGCTTTTTCTTCCGCCTTGGTCAGAATGCTGCGGCATTTTTTCTCCGATTCGCTCTGTATCTGTGCGATCGTCTGTTCACTGTCCGCCCGAATGACGGACAATATCTTCTCTCCACTGCTCATACACGACCCACCTTTCTTCTTGCTGGGGCAGTTTCTGCGGGGAAATCTTTTTGAGGAAAAAGGTTCCCCCACCCCCTTTGTAAAACCTTTTGGGGCGGGTATCCCTGCGGAACAATGCGGTGCTTTGCCGTTCTTTGCGGCTCAACACCTGATCTTGCCCGCCGTGTGTTCTTCCACTTCGGTTCAGAACGTGCCGCCCACCCTATTGTGCCTTGTCTTAAACGGCAAGGTTCGGGACAGAGATGACAACCAGAAGGGAGACGATGAAAGCAAGCAGAGCGTAAATCTCTACGAGGGTGATGGAGACCATCGCCTTGGAGAAGTTCTTCTCATCTTTGGCGGTCATGGTGATACCGGAAACCGCCGCTTTTCCCTGTGCAAAACCGGAGATCATACCGCCCAGACCGATGGCAACAGAAGCCGCCAAAAACGCATAACCCTGTCCATCGGTCGGCAGATTGCCGCCGAGTACGCCGCAGTTAATGAGGATCAGGAAGCCGACAATGAAGCCGTACAATCCCTGTGTGCCGGGCAGCAGCGTGAGTACCAACATTTTACCGAACTTGGAGGAGTCCTCTGACAGGACACCCATCGCCGTCTGTGCGGCACTGCCGACACCCCGTGCGGAACCAATCCCCGCAAACACCGTTGCAATTGAAGCGGCCAGAATAGCTAAAAACATACCTAACATGAATCGTTACCTCCCATGATTGTGTCCGTCAGCCTTCGCTGAACGGCGTTCATTCTTCTTGACTGCCCTTTGTCTTGAAATACTTGCTCTTGGTGGAGAACGGCTCAAAGGGCTTGCCGCCGCCCTCGTAGAACTTGCTGAACATCTCAACGTACTGCAAACGCATCGTATGCACATACGAACCCAGTGCGTTCAATCCAATGGTAATGGCATGACCGGCCACAAAGATCACGATCATGAACAAAATCCCGATGGGGCTGGTGCCGAACAGCGTCGACAGCATATTGAACACCTGTGCCATGACACCCGTTGTCAGTCCTAACGCCAACAGCCGGGAATAACTCAACAGGTCGCTGATGTAGCTGGTCACGTCATACAAGGATGCCACACCGCCGATCAGCTTGCCGAAGAAGCCTTTCTTCTCCCGCCCTTGTGTCAGTATCAGACCGACCGCTGAAGCGATGACAATGACGATCCCGATCGTCATCACGACAGAAACCGTGGCCATACCGGCGGCCAGCACAGCGACACCAACTAACAGAAGCATCCATAACCCCGTATCAAAGAACGCCTTGGCATATTCTTTGTGCTTGAGACACACATAGAATTTGCAGCCCATGCCCACCAGAATGTGTACCATGCCAAGGGCGATGGACAAGATCATAATCAGCAGGGCATCCTTTTGCGTATCGAGTGTCGGCCATGGCAAGAGTTCCTTCATGGTGATGCTGCCGCCCGTAAACATATTGTAGAACATGGCGGGAGCATCTCCGAAAATACTGCCGAAGACCAGTCCCCAGAATACGGTGGCCACACCGCAGTATTGGAACAGCTTCAGATTGTTGTACATTTTCTTGTCGGGCTTGAAGACTTTGATGGCGACCGCCGTTGCAATCATCATCAACAGTCCATAGCCCGCATCCGAAAACATCATGCCAAAGAAAAAATAGAAGAAAAACGCCAAAATCGGCGTGGGGTCAACGTCCTCGTGAGAGGGGGTCGAATACATCGTCACAATACTCTGTGCCGGTTCGGCAAATCGGTTATTGCGGAGCTTCACAGGAGCTTCGGCTTCATCCGCTTCCCCAAATTCCACCACACAGGAAGCCACTTTCTCACAAAGTGCCCGTAGTTTGCCGCAGTCTTCCTCGGGAATATACCCGTTCAGCACAAAAACGTGCTTGGTTTGGTCGAGTTCGGCCAGTACCTTATACTTCTCCGAACGAAGCACAAAATAGTCCTGTGTTTCACAGATACTCTCCCGATACTTGGCCAGTTCCACAATCTCCTGACGGGCATTTTCGTCCCGCTGGACAATGTCTTCGCTCTTTTCCTGCTGCCGCTGCATTTTGACCTGCGGGGTACGGCTGGTCGGGTTAAGCGGCTGTGAAAAGCCGATGGTTCGCAGGGCTTTTTCTGCCAGTTCCCGCTGTTTCTTCGGCGTGAAGAGGGTCAGACAGGTCATATTGGCAGAGGTGTAGAGGATCTCAAACTCGAAAACCAACGCAGGACATTCCCGTGCCAAGGCTTCCGACAGCAGCGTATCGTCATACATCTTCGGAAGTGTACCGATCAATACGGCTGTCGTGGGGGTATCCTTCGTGTTCAGCGGAATGTCCAGCTTTTTCCAAGGCTCCAACTGTGCCAGTGACGTTTTGATACGCACCTGTTCGGCCGCATAGTCCGCACGCTGCTTGTCCAACTTGACAATACGCTGACAGATTCCGATGACCCTTGCAGAATCGGCAGCGATCCGACCTATTTCGTCAGGGTCGATCTCTTTGCGTCCTTTGAAACCGGAAAGCATTCCTTTCTTTTCGGGAGCAATTTTCGACAATATCTTGAGAGCCTGCTCGGTCAGTTCGGCGTTGCGTTCAAACTGTTTGAGCTGGGCCGTCGTATCCAACCGCTGAAAGCCCTCGACGGCATCCCCTTTTTTGACCTGTATCAGGGCACTATCCTGCAAGTGTTCCAACACACGTTTGCGATCCTGCCGAAGAGCGATGATACGGACGGTTTTCATCGTTAGCTTTGCCAAATGTTCATCACCACACTTTTGTTAAGATCGTCCGCTGTCCTCATACAGAGGGCTTGGTCAGCAATTCGATGACGATTGAACGGACGTTGCTGAGATTGTTTTCGGCACGGCGGGAGATTCTGTCGCATTCCTGCTGTGCCTCTGCCCTTGTCTGCCGAAGGTCGGCTTCTGCCTGTTGTGCCAATGCCTTTTCGTTTTCTTGGAGCAGTTGGTCGGCATCGGCCTGTGCCTTTTTCAGCAAAGCAGCCGCTTCTTGTTTTGCCTGCTGCTCACGGGCTTCCGCCTGTTTTTGGGCTTCGGTCTCTTTCGCGGCACATTCCTGTTCCGCTGACAACACAGCCTGCAGCATATCTTTTGCCATGTACACATCTCCCCTTTGCTTGATTCGGACAAGAATGTCTCACTACTATTTAACCATACAATCGCCAAAAATTCAATGTGTTTTTGTCTTTCTGACGCGAAAAAAAGTCGTCTTTTCCCGATTTTCTTCTGCGGAAGACGGTTCGCTTTCATCTTTGCAGACGAAGTGTGTCACACTCCTACACTTTCGGGACATCCTTTATGAGACAGCCGCCGTGCTTTGGCAAAACCTTTTGGACAGAAACGTATGACTGCACCTGTGAAACGAGTGAAGGTCATCAGGTTGTCAAAAGACACGGCAAGGTTGACGTTCACCGCCTGCTTCACCACAAAAAACGTCCCACAACCTTTTTCACAAAGTTGTGGGACGTTCAACAGCAGTGAAAATGAATGGGCGGTCAGCCGCAAAAACTTACCGTCCCACACATCCGTAAGTGCCTCCTGACGCACGGCATTCTTTCGCAAGACACGACGGTTTACTGGGCATCACCGGAAGTGGGATCCTCTTCAGCAGGAGAAGTTTCTTCCGCCGACGAGGTGTCTTCCTTGACTTCTGACAGGCGTTTGAACACTTTCACGCCGTCATAACACAGCTTGAACTGTATGCGTCCGTTGTAACGCTTGCCGCAAACGGGACACGCCACAACCGTATGAAACGCCTTGGTGCGGACCTTCCACGGGTCAGCCTGTTCGCAGGCCTGCTTACAGACCGGACACAGAAAGTACATCTCGCTCTTGTCAATGAGCGGGTTATCGTATTGGCAGAGATAAGTAACGTGGAAGTTCAGACGGCGATAAAACTCATCATCCACCACACGGATAAACGGAGCGAATCGCTCGGCATCATAGATTTTTTGCAGTACCCGTGCCGTCAGCAGACTGTCTCCTATCGCCCGATGCAGAGGGATGTCGTCTGTCGGGATGCCCAACTCTTCGGCCGCCGTCTGCAAAGCTGTCTGGTTCTTACTATGCGGTTCGTGCACCGCTTGAAAGTATTCCTGCACATCGGCATAATATTGCAGGAACGGGATATGCTCGTCCTTGTAATAATGGCGGCAGTTCGCTTCGAGGGTATCCAAATCGGCGGTACTCCAACTCATAATGACACATCCCTTGGCGAACTTTTTGAACTTGTTGACCGCATAATTGAAATTCGCACCGCGTTTGAGGTCTTCGGGGGTAATCTGCGTCAGCTCACGGACATTCGGATTCAGGCGATGGAGTACGGCCGGTCGGATGAAGATGGAGAACTGCCCAATGATGTGGAGGGTCTCATCCAACTTCACCGCACCAAGCTCAATGATCTCATTGAAATAACCGCCTATCTGTTTGCTAAAACCACTGTTCCACTCCAGATCAAGGATCACATACTGCATCGTCAGCCACCCTTACTCTGTGCTTTGAGCCGCTGTTCTTTGTTGAGGATCGTCTTCCGCATCCGGATGGCGTGGGGCGTGACCTCGACCAACTCATCATCATTGATAAATTCCAGCGACTGCTCCAAACTGAGGATGGTGGGCGGCGTCAGCTTGAGAGCTTCATCCGAACCGGAGGCACGGGTATTGGTCATGTGCTTCTTCTTGCAGACGTTGACGACCATGTCCTCGTTTTTGGGATTGGCACCGATAATCATTCCCTCATAGACTTCCACACCGGGACCGATAAACAAGCGGCCTCTATCCTGTGCCGCAAACAGACCGTAAGCCGTACTCTCACCCGTTTCGTGCACGATCAGGGAACCTTGCAGGCGGGACTGTATCTCCCCCTTGTAGTCTTCGTAGCCGTCAAAGATGTGGTTCATGATACCGTTGCCGTTGGTGTCGGTCATAAACTCGGAACGATAGCCCATCAGACCTCTGGCAGGAATACGGAACTCGATATGCGTCACACCGGATTCACGGGTACCCATGTTCAGCAGCTCGGCTTTGCGGGGACCCAGCTTCTCCATAATGGCACCCACATAGCTGTCAGGCACCTCGATCATCAGCAGCTCCATCGGCTCCTGTAAGTGACCTTCCACCTCTTTCATAATCACTTTCGGACGGGACACCTGAAACTCATAGTTCTGGCGGCGCATCGTTTCAATGAGAATCGACAGATGCAATTCACCACGCCCCGACACCTTGAAGGTGTCGGCGGAGTCAGTTTCTTCCACCCGCATTGCAACATTCGTTTGCACCTCTTTGAACAGGCGTTCCCGCAGGTTACGGGAGGTAACATATTTTCCGTCACGTCCGGCAAAGGGACTGTTATTGACCATGAAAAGCATCGACACGGTCGGTTCGTCGATCTTGACAAACGGCAGCGGCTCCTGATGTTCAGGATCACAAGCCGTCTCGCCGATATTCAGGTCGGGAATACCCGACACAGCAACAATGTCACCTAGTTCAGCTGTCTCTGTCTCGACACGCTTCAAGCCCTCAAAACAGTACAGCTTCGTGATTCTGGCATTCTTGCGGCTGCCGTCATTGTGACACAGCGTAATGTTCTGTCCTACCTTGCAGCTGCCGCGTTCCACACGACCAATACCGATACGACCCACATACTCGTCATAGTCCACATTGGAAAACAACAACTGCAGCGGACCATTTTTCTCACCCTGCGGGGCAGGGATTTCTTCAAGAATCTTATCGAAAAGCGGCTGCATATCCGTTCCCGGCTGATGCGGGTCAAGGGAGGCGTAGCCATCACGGGCGGACGCATAAACCACCGGAAATTCCAATTGGTCTTCGTCTGCTCCCAGCTCGATAAAGAGGTCGAGCACCTCGTCGATCACCTCTTCCGGACGGGCACCAGGACGGTCGATCTTATTGACCACCACCAACGGCTTTTTGCCCAACCCAAGGGCTTTCTTTAGCACAAAGCGTGTCTGCGGCATACAGCCCTCGAAGGCATCCACCAACAACAGCACACCGTCTACCATCATCAAAATACGCTCTACTTCACCACCAAAATCTGCGTGTCCGGGGGTGTCCACGATATTGATCTTCGTGCCCTTGTACATGACCGCCGTATTTTTGGACAGGATAGTGATACCTCTTTCCCGTTCCAGATCGTTCGAGTCCATGACACGTTCTGCGACGGCTTCATTATCTCTGAAAATACCGCTCTGCCGCAAAAGCTGATCGACCAACGTCGTTTTACCGTGGTCAACGTGAGCGATAATCGCTACATTCCTCAAATTCTCCCTAGTATCCATCAGAATCCCTCTTTTTTCACACAGTATAAGCGAGACTATTATAGCACATTCCACTCCCTGATACAAGAAATTCCGTGAAATATTCGATTTTCTGCGATACGGCAAAAAATAACTCCCCAAAACGGTCAGTTTTGGGGAGTTTGAAAGCACCAAACAAGTGTTGCCCGTCTGCGACAGACAACGCTGTCGATCTTCGCCACGAAAAGGCATCGGGGAACGGTCATGCGATCTTTCCGATCCTGTCAGAAGAACGTATGTACCGGGAAGAAGAAGGATCCCGTGAACTACCCATTGTCTAAAGCCAATGGGCTTCCTGCTTCATCGTCCTCGTAACCTACTAACTCCACAGGCGTAAATTCGGGCTGAACCGTCCC
>CACZZU010000029.1:0-8932 GCA_902785765.1 uncultured Ruminococcus sp. | reverse complement strand
TGAACCGTCCCTACTGTTGTTATAACAAAAAAGCTACGCTTTTGGCAGCCTTAACCCACCGTCTAAAGCCGACGGGATTGCGGCTGCCATTTTTTCAACGGTTTTCCGTGTCGTCATGCTTGTCAAAAGACCTTACTCGGCCTTCTTGGATTTTTTGGTCAGAACCACAGCGGTCAGGGCAGCACCGGCAATCATAACAGCCATGAACACCACCATCATGTTTGCACCGTCACCGGTCTTGACATTTTCAGTGGGCTGACTGATCGTGGACTGCTGCGGAGCCTGAGAAGGCTGTGTCTGGGAAGGCTGTGTCTGGGAAGGCTCACTCTGGGAAGGCTCTTCCTTGGAGGGTTCCTCCTTGGAAGGCTCATCGGAGGGTTGCGACGGCTCATCAGCAGGCGGCGTATAGTTGCCGTCCTTACCGGTGTCTACGAACATCGTATCAGGACCATCGCTGTCAACGCCGCTGTACATAAAGGTGATGAACCAATCTTCCTTGTCATCACTAGTATATGTGTTGAGGCATACAGTAAATCTTGTCTTGCTATCAACCTTCACCTTAACGTTTGTCTGGCTGTTGTATGTTCTGTCAAAATCTTCCTCATAAACACCCCAGCTATCGTCCCAAGTGCCGTTTGCACGAACCTTGAACTCGTATGTGCCGGGTTCTACTGTGAACGAACCCTCGTAACCGATGTCAGTAGGAGTCATGGGGATATCGGTCGTCCAATCGGTCATGCTGCCGATGATGCCGTAAGTGGCAGCTTGAGCAGGTGCTTCATAGCCCTTGATCAGAACCATCGCAGAGATTCTCGGAACAACAACTGTACCTGTTGCCGTACCAAGAACGGTATTGCCGGCAGCGGTATCGTTGACATAGATGTCCCAATCGCCTTCGGGCAGGGTCACTTCGGTGTCTTCGGTCAGACCATTGTAAACGACCATGATCTGCTCGGCCGTCTCGCCGTTGGCTCCGCCATCAATGGTGTAAGCCACAACGCCCTTCTGAACGTTGTCCAGTGCCTCGTGGAAGTTGCTCTCTACATCAGCACTGGCACTCATTCTGAAGGCAGGATGTGCCTTGCGGAGAGCGATCAAGCCCTTGTAATAGTTGTAAACATCGGCATAAGTACCAACTCTGGAATAATCCAGTTCGTTGATGGCATCCGGAGAAGCATAGCTGTTATGCTCGAAGGTGCCGTCAGCTTTTGTCTTGGTGCGGAGGAATTCTTCGCCGCTCATCATAAAGGGAACACCCTGTGCGGTCTGGACGATAGCCGCTGCCAGATTGTTCATGCGGATCTGATCGGCTTCGCTGTCATCCGGATTGGTGGAACGAATCTTGTCCCACAGGGTCAGGTTATCGTGACAGTCAGCATAGTTGATGATCTGTGTCGGAGACGGGCTCCACTTCTTGGTGTACTGTACAGCAGACAGGATGCTCTTATACAGGCTGGCATCGCCGTTAATGTAACCGGGCTCGGTAGCCTCGAAAACGCTGCCCTTGATGGCATCACGGATCGTATCGCTGAAGTAAGCGATACCGGGGGTTTCAGACGCATTGGTATAGTTGGCCATCTTCACGCCGGACTTGGTGGGCTTGCTGTTCATGTTCCAGCCTTCACCGTAGATGATGATCTGCGGGTCAACGGTGTCAACAGCCGCACGAACGCCGTTCATGGTGTCAACATCCAGAATACCCATCAGGTCAAAACGGAAACCATCCAGATGATACTCGTCTGCCCAATACTTCACGGAGTCAACGATGAATTTGCTGACCATCGAACGTTCAGAGGCAACATCGTTGCCGCAGCCGGAGGTATTCTGACCGGGACGATAGAAGTAACCGGGAACGAGTTGGTTGAAGCAGTAGCTGGTGTTGTAGGTGTGGTTGTAAACAACATCCATGATAACGCCGATACCAGCTTCATGGAGAGCCTGCACCATCTGCTTGAATTCAGCCACTCTGACTTCACCGTGATACGGGTCGGTCGAGTAGGAACCTTCGGGAGCATTGTAGTTGACCGGATCGTAGCCCCAGTTGAATTGAGCCTTGTCCAGCTTTGTCTCGTCCACAGAGCCGTAATCGTAGACGGGCAGGAGATGTACAGAAGTGACACCCAAGTCTTTGAGGTGGTCGATACCGGTCGCGATACCATCCTCGGTGGTGGTGCCTGTTTCTGTAAAGGCAAGATACTTGCCTTTGTTAGCTTCGGAAATGCCGCTGTTCGCAGCGATCGAGAAGTCTCTTACATGGAGCTCATAGATCTCCATGTCGGTCACGTTAGCATAGGTATGTCTTGTATCGCTCTCCCAACCGGACGGATCGGTGGTATCGAGATCGAGGATCATACCTCTCTGACCGTTCACGCCAACCGTTCTGGCATAGGGGTCAACGATGTCCTTGTTGACTTTGCCGTCAAAGTAGGCTGTATAGGTGTAGTACTTGCCAGTGAGGTTGCCGTTAGCAGTCAATATCCATGTGCCGTTGACGTCCGGCGTCATTTCGGTGACCTGCTCGGCTTCGCCGCCGTTACCTTCGGCGTAGAGGTTCAGTTCTACTTTCTCGGCTGTCGGAGCCCATACACGGAAGCTGGTGCTGCCGTCAGCAATGGTAACACCCAGATCATCGCCGGTATAGGTGTAGGCAGCCTCAAACTCGGCACTGGAGAAATAATCCGGCAGAGCCAGAGCCATGGTGGAACCACGGAAAGTGATGGTATACTCTTTGGCGTAATCCAGTTCTTCGCCCAAATGCAGCACCGCATTGGTATCGGAAACCTGTTCGTAGGAACCGATCGCTACTTCATAACCGGAAGCAGACTGAATCGAGAACTCGCTCGGCATGATCGCGTCGTCCTCGGTAACAGCCATCGTATACTTGAGATCTACCGTTGTCTTATCCTGAACTGCCGCTTCTCTCAACTTGAGACCCATCACAGAACCGCTGTAATCGGTTTCAAATGCTTCTTCGCCGGTCTTGCAGTAAACTTCTACTGTACCGGAAACGACAGAACTGAGGTCAACAAAGCGATCGGGATCGGGATCCTTGGCACTCCAGTCAGGATGTCTGATGATAAAGCCAAGGCGGGGAGTGGCCTGGGTGATGGTAATGGTCGTTACGGCACCATTCACATCGCCGTTGTCTGTGAAGGCATAGCCGGCACCGTCCAGACCGTCTGCCCATGCCCACACATCCCACTCACCATAGCTGCCGTCATCACGGAGATAGTGGATATTGACGATCGTCGGCTCGGCTGCCTTGACCATTACGGAAGGCAGAACGAAGCAGGTCAATACCAGCATCGCTGCAACAACGGAGGCTATGATGCGTTTAGAGAGTTTCTTTGCGTTCATAGAAAATCTTCTCCTTTGTTTGTATTTCAGCAGGGAAATTTGTCATGACGACACTGCTGATAATCATACTGATTATAGCATCTTTCTTCCCCGAAAGAAACTGCTTTCCTCACTTTTTGGCACTTTTGCCCTTACAAATTTCCCACCTGTAATTCGTGTATTTTGCACAACAAGGTGGTGTCCCGTCAAGCGTTTCCTCCCGTAAAGCTATTTCCCTTCACAAAGGTAGCCTGCTTGTCAAAGTAGGTCAGGTGCAGTTGGTCAGCCGCTAATTCATACTGCATCACGACCGTGCCATACTGCTCCGACAGTACCGTCAGCGTATCTTCGTCTGTGAAGCAGACCCCGTTCAATGCGATACGGTTCTCTCCCTGCTGTACCGACAATTGCAAGCTGCCGCCTGAAAACGTCAGCCGTCCTTGGGCCGTTTTCGGGATCCACTCATATCGGCACAATTCTTCCGCCGCGTTTTGCGGCGGTGCGGCGGTGGTACAGCCTGACAGCACCAGAAATGTCAGTGCCATGAGCCATGCGGTTCCTCTCCTGCTCCACCTTTTCCCGTTATCCTGTCTCCACACGTTCTATCCTCTCCCCCTCACAGAAATACTATACATTATATGTAAGGGAGCCCTGCGTATGCGAAAACACCGCCTTCGGCAGCTCAACGAATCGTGAACACCCATTATACAGTCAAATGCTTTCCCGAAGGGAAAGCAAAATGTGATCGGCAAAGTATGCCCCTCTCTGCGAAAGAAACTCCGGCGTATCACACATTCCTGAACGTACCGTTTCCAAAGGGGCTATCGGTGTAACCGACCAAAAAGTGTTGTCCGCCAAACCTTGTCATCCTTCGTGTCAAAACTTACTGTTCCCATAACGGCTCCTCATCCGCTGTCCATGTCACTCCGAACAAAAAAAGTGTCGGAGAGAGTCGAAAATACAGCATAATCCTGATTTTTGCAGGATAGCGGAATAGCACTTGCATTTTCTCGGAGAATATATTAGAATAATGAAGTGTTTTGACAGTTTTTTGCATATCTGTAAAATCAATCTTTTCAGGAGGAACCCACCATGCAAAACTATTCATCAATGGACAAGACCGCTCTGCAGGAGGAATATCAGAAGCTGACCGCCGCTTATGAAAGCTACAAAGCACAGGGGCTGGCTCTGAATATGGCAAGAGGCAAGCCCGGTGCGGAGCAGCTCAATGTTTCTAATGAGATGTTCTCGGTATTGACAGCGGAGACTTGCTACGTTACGCCCGATTGCCCTGATGTCCGTAACTACGGCAATCTGGACGGTCTGGACTGTGCCAAGCAGTTGTTCGCCGATCTGCTCGGTGTGGACAAGAAGAACGTGTTTGTGGGCGGCAACTCCAGCCTGAACATGATGTTTGATACGATCGCCTGCCTGATGGAACAGGGCAACAGCGGCGAGAAGCCTTGGAATCAACAGGGAACTGTCAAGTTCCTGTGTCCTGCTCCGGGCTATGACAGACACTTCGGCGTGACACAGTATTTCGGCATCGAAATGATTACCGTTCCCATGACCGAAAACGGTCCTGATATGGACATTGTGGAAAATCTTGTGGCAAACGATGCTGCCATCAAGGGAATGTGGTGTGTGCCGAAATATTCTAACCCGCAGGGCATCACTTACTCTGACGAGACGGTCAGACGGATCGCCGCTCTGAAACCCGCCGCCAAAGATTTCCGCATCATGTGGGACAATGCCTACATCATCCACGACATCAACGATACCCCCGACACTCTGCTCAACATCTTCGATGAAGTCAAGAAAACCGGCAACGAAGATATGATCCTTGAGTTCTGTTCCACTTCCAAGATCACCTTCCCGGGAGCAGGGGTGGCAGCTATGGCCGCTTCCGAAGCAAACCTCGCACTGCTCAAGAAGCGTTACAACTTCCAGACCATCGGCTACGACAAGCTGAATATGCTGCGTCATGTTCTGTACTTCAAAAACGCGGACGGCGTGCTCGCTCACATGCAGAAGCACAGAGCTGTGCTCGAACCCCGCTTTAAGATGGTACTGGATATGCTCGACACAGAACTTTCCCCTCTCGGTATCGCTTCATGGACAAAGCCCAACGGCGGCTACTTCGTCAGCGTTGACGTGATGGACGGCTGTGCCAAAAGAGTGGTTGCTCTGTGCAAAGAAGCTGGCGTTGTGCTGACCGGTGCCGGTGCCACCTATCCCTATGGCAAAGACCCCAAAGACAGCAATATCCGTTTGGCTCCGACCTATCCGCCGGTAGAAGAACTGGAAAAAGCGATGGCGATCTTCTGTATCTGTGTGAAGCTGGCCGCTATCGAACAGCTCACCAAATAATCACCCCTGTCCTCTGCGGCCGATCGTTCCGCAGACAACCAGCGGACTCGTCCCCTTCATGGAACGGCGGCGAGTCCGCTGGTTGTTTTTTTCTGGTGCAAAGACACTGGGATACTTCCGTTACGCTCAAAAGCCTTGTCTCATTTCATGCCCGATACTCGTCAAGACGGCAAAATCGTTTTGACAGCATAGGTGATGCCTGACGTTGTGTAAAGGCGTGTAAAGTCCTTTACTTCACGGTTTTTGTCCCTTACGGTGATACCGTTTGCCGCGATTCCTAACAGCCAAAATTCCATCGGATTTTTTGTGGAAGATGTCGGATAGATCAATCCGTGACCATTGGTTCCACCGATATAAGCCATTGAAACGGCTGCATTGCCGTCAATTTTGTCGCCTTTCTCCTACACTTCACCAAGAAACGAAAGATTTCTTGCCGCTGACCCGCAAAAAAGGTTTGACTTTTATAGCCAAAAAATATATAATGATATTCGATATGTCTGTATGTTTTGAGAGAGGGGAACGCCCTGTACCGGTGGGGTTGTCCGCCCCTCTGCGGCATCGGACACAAAAGAACAACATTGGAGGATACCGTATGAAACGAATTGGCAAACCGGTGTTCTTCATCGTATTTGTTATTATTCTCGCACTCGCCTACACGTCCGTCTTCGGTATTTACGGCGAGAACGGTGATTTCAAAATCACCTACATCAAGGGTATTAACGATATTCGATGGGGCATCGACATCAACGGCGGTGTAGAAGCTGTCTTCGCACCCGATGGAAAAGACGCAACAGACGCTGAAATGGAGTCCGTCAAGGCCATCCTGGAGCTGCGTTTGGTCGCTCAAAACGTCACGGACTACGAGGTCTATCCAGACTATTCCAACGACCGGATCACCATCCGCTTCCCTTGGAAGTCAGATGAAAAGGACTACGACCCCGACACCGCGATCAAAGAGCTGTCTGCTACCGCAAAGCTCACCTTCCGCGGCGGCTCAACGGCTGACGGTGAAGTGATTATCGAAGGCAGCGATGTTAAGCGTGCTTACAGCAACTATCAGTCCACTTCAGAAGGCACCCACCAACACGTTGTCGTGCTGGAACTGAATGACGAAGGCAAAACCAAGTTTGCCGATGGTACGCAGAAATATTTTGACCAGCAGATCGGTATCTGGATGGACGAAGAGTTGGTGTCTGCTCCGAATGTCAGCAGTGTCATTACGGACGGTGTCGCCATTATCAGCGGCAGCTTTGATGCCGCCGGTGCCGCTAAATTGGCCAACACCATCAATGCGGGTGCCCTGCCCTTCGGCTTGAAGGTAGAAAGTTACAGCACCATCAGTCCCTCTCTGGGCAATTCCGCTCTGACAGCGATGGGATATGCTGCTATCACGGCATTGTGTCTGATCTTCCTGTTCATGCTCTGTATGTATCGCCTGCCCGGCTTTATCGCCTTTATCGCTCTGCTCGGTCAAATGGCAATCTCCATCATGGCGATCTCCGGTTATTTCCCTGTCTTCCCCAGCTTTACAATGACCATCCCCGGTATTGCCGGCATGATTCTCTCCATTGGTATGGGCGTTGACGCAAACATCATCACAGCCGAGAGAATCAAGGACGAGTTATGGACGGGCAAGACCCTCGATGGCTGTATCCGCAACGGTACCAAGGGCAGCTTTTCCGCCATCTTTGACGGTAATGTCACCGTTATCATCGTGGCTATCATCCTGATTCTGGTCTTCGGTCCGGCGAATATCTTCTCGGCCATCTTCGGTGTATCTACCACCGGTCTGATCTACGCTTTCGGTTATACCCTGCTGGTCGGTGTGATCGCCAACTTTATCATGGGTGTGGGTGCGTCCCGCCTGATGCTCAAATCCGTTTCCGGATTCAAGTTCCTACGCAATAAAAGACTGTATGGAGGTAAGAAAGCATGAGACAAACATTCCATATAGACTTTGTGAAAAAAACGAAGATCTTCTTCGGCATTTCTCTCGGCATCATGCTCGTGTGTTTGCTGCTGAACATCATCGTCTTCCCCACACTGGTAGATATTCAGTTCACTGGCGGTACCATCATCAAGTACAGCTACACCGGCAGTGTGAGCAACGCTGATATTCAGAAAACCATCAACGAAACCCTCAAGGCTTCCGATGCCCTGAAAAATGACAAGGTAGACTACGCTTACAGCGAAAACCTTGCCAAGTCCGCACAGGACAACAACGACAAGATCGTTACCCTCCAGTTCACCGGCAACAAAGCAGTCTCCGTAGAGGACAAAACGGCTATTACCGAGGCTCTGGAAAAGGCTTATCCTGACAGCACTTTCCGTGAGGCTTCCTCTTCTTCGGTAGATGCCTCCAAAGGTACCAACTTCTTCTTCAAGTGTTTGACGGCGGTTATCGTGGCAGCCATATTGATGATCGTGTATGTGGCTCTCCGCTTTAAGAAGATCGGCGGTCTGTCTGCCGGTGTCATGGCGGTTGTTGCCCTGATCCACGACCTTATCATTGTGTACTTTGTGTTCGTGATATTCCGTATGCCGCTCAACGACAACTTCATCGCCGTGGTGCTGATGATCCTCGGTTATTCGCTGAACGATACCATCGTTATCTACGACCGTATTCGTGAGATTCGTAAAAAATCGGGTCCTCGTGTGCCGATCGGCGAGATCGTCAATACCAGTCTGAACCAGTGTATGGTCAGAACCATCTGCACCTCCATCACCACCATTCTGGCGATCGGTTCCGTACTGGTCGTTTCCCTGATCTTCAACATCGACTCTATCGTCAGCTTTGCTCTGCCGATGATGATCGGTCTGATTTCCGGTTCCTATTCTTCTCTGTGTATTGCAGCTCCGCTGTGGGTCATCTGGAAGAATCACACCGCCAAGAAAAAAGCCGAAAAAGCCGGCAAAGCTGCTCCGGTCAAAAAGGATTGAGCGATAACGTGACATCCGTCTCGTTCGTATCCGATTGTTTTCAAGCCCCTCTTCCTTCCTTGCGGAAGAAGAGGGGCTTCGTTTGTGTCAGGCAGCACAAGTCCAAAGGGGACGGTGTCAGGGAAATCAATTTTCAAAATCTGATGGTCACAAGCATTCCGATTCATTGGTTTTTACGTTTTTTGAAAGCAAACTTCACGTAAATCCAGCGGTTTTAGGAAAGGGGTGCGGGGAATAACCCTTTTTCCGCCGGAAAAGGGTTTTCCCCGTGTGACTGCCCCGACAA